>JAZKAG010000015.1:44851-57847 GCA_040389265.1 Acidobacteriota bacterium | reverse complement strand
TGGCGCCCTGCTTGGCATAGACGGCGATGCCGTCTTTCCAGGTGGCGCGGCCACAGAGGACACCGTTGAACTTGGCGCCGGATTCGCCCGCCAGCTGCAAGGTCTCAATGAAGACTGGATTGGAGACGCCGGCAGAAAGATAGATGAAAGGCTTGGCGGAAGCTTCTGCGGCCTTGCGGAACAGCGCCAGTGCTTCCTCCCTGGTGTAGGCTGCGGTGCCTTTGAAGGCTTTCGTGCCCGAGACAAACTCCATCTGAATGGGAACTTCCATTTTTAGGACGTCGACGCCGAATTTGTCGTCGCTGAAGTCCTTCGTGGCCTGGGTCACGATTTCGGGTTTCTTCCTGGCATAGTCCACGGATTTTTCGTCGCCGCCTTCGGCATCGTAGCCGACAATTTCCAGAAAGAAGGCAATGTCATGGGCGCGGCACTCATCGCCCACGCGTTCGATGAAGGCGTACTTCACATCGTTGACTTCTTTCTTCTCAAACGGCGTGTAGTAGAGCAGCACCTTGACCGCGTCAGCACCTTGGTGCTGAATACGGCGGACCGACCAGTGGTCGAGCAGATCGGGCAGACGGCCGGGGGTCGCAGCGTCGTAGCCGGTCTTCTCATACGCCAGCAGCAGGCCCTTGCCATTGCGGTGCTGGGCGGCGGGCAGCCCATATTCCGGATCAAGCAGAATGGCGGAGGCGTGCTTGGTGAGAACTTCCGTCACCAGCGTCTTGAACTCAATCAAGGCATGGTCGTCGACAGCAGAGCCTCTTTCTTTGGCCAGGGACTTTTTCAGGGAACCGCGTTGATCCATGGCGGCGGCGGCAATGACGCCGCGTTCATCTGAGAGGGCTTTCATGCCGGTCAGTTTGCCGGGGGTCAGCTTCATTGTCTTACTCCTTGAGTTTTGTCTGATAGGGTCAATGATCGTTGCGGCCTTGGAGGCCAGTTCACGCGGTCTCAGGTTCATCCCTTTTGCGTCATCGCTTTCATTTTACGCTGGCGGCAAAAGGGAATCGGTGATGGGCGTCATACGTACGGGCTACGAGCGGCGCGCAAGGGCGGTCCGCTGCGCCTCAATCAGCTGCCGGGTGCCAAGCGCGGCCAAATCGAGCAGGGCGAAATGCTGCTCGCGGGAAAAGGTGTTGTGTTCCGCGGTCGCCTGTACTTCGACAAAATCGCCGTCGCTGGTCATGACAACGTTCATGTCCACGTCGGCACGGGCGTCTTCTTCATACGCGAGATCGAGCAAGGCGGTGCCGTCCACAACGCCGACGCTGGTAGCCGCGATCAATTGGCGAACTGGCGATGCGGCCAGCGCCTTGGCAGCGACCAGGCGATCGATGGCAACCTGCAGCGCCAGGGCTGCGCCGGTAATGGCGGCGGTGCGGGTGCCTCCGTCGGCCTGTAAAACATCACAGTCCAGAATGATCGTGCGCTCGCCCAGAGCCTTCAGATCCACCGCGGCGCGCAGGCTGCGTCCGATCAGGCGTTGAATTTCGTGGGTGCGGCCGCCGACTTTGCCGCGCTCACTTTCCCGTGGGGTACGGGTAAGGGTGGCGCGGGGAAGCATTCCATATTCCGCGGTGATCCAGCCCTGGCCGCGATTGCGCAGCCAGCCGGGCACACCATTTTCGATGGTGGCATTGCAGAGAACCCGGGTGTGTCCCAGTTCGATCAGCACCGAACCTTCGGCGGTGGGAACGAAATCCAGGGTAAGGCGAAGCGGACGGAGAGCATCGGGGGCGCGACCTTCAGGCCGAAAGTAAGGGTGAATTGGAGCGGACATGTGACTTCCATTGTAACGATTGCCATCCTCCCCGCGCGGTAAGCCACGCCAGAATGGGACGGCCGCCACCATGCCGAGGGGTGGGGTTCCAGACTGGGAAATTGGATGCCGAGTGTGTCAAATCGGGAATGATTGGTAAGTTATTGAAGCGGTTGAAGTTGAGTGAAATCTTGTGGGAATGCAATGTCATTATGAAACGCGGGAGTTTCTTTGGTAACAGACACGGGGGAGCTGCGTTCCAGATAAGTACTCTGAATTCGTAAGGTTAGGAGAGGTGAACCAGTTTGGCACGCAACCTGATATCCAGTAGGGTGCGAGCGAAGAGAAACCGAATCTGCGAAGCTCCCCCAACCCGGAGGCCTCGCCTTTCGAAACCCTTCCGAGGCTCCAGTCGACGAATGAAAGAAACAGGTTCGACCGAGGCGGGTTCGGCCCGGGGTCGGTTGGCAGAGAGTTTCGAAGGGCTTCCGCCGCAGTGACAAGTTTAGGAGAAGATGGCATGACCGCAGCCGTGCAATCGCCAAGGGCGAACCCTTCGGATGCCGAGTTTCCCCCCGGCACGGCAGAGGAGCAGCGCGCGGCGGCAGTCAGCCACCTGGTCCACGACGCACGGAACTGGCTGACAGTGCTGCAGGTCTATTGCGACCTCCTGCGCAATGGCGGTGCCGAGGGCGGCAAGGGACGCGCCTGGATTGAAGAGCTTTCGCAGGCGATAGAGCGCGGACGGGGATTGGTGTTGTCGCTGCTCGATTCCGCTCAGGCAATCCATGCCACGGAATCCTGCGTCGCAGCGAGGGAGACGGCCGGGCCGAAGACGCTGGACCTGGCGGCCGTCATCCAATCCCGTCAACCTTTGTTGCGGCGCATGGCAGGCAACCGCATACGGGTGGACAGCAAAACTCCATCCCGCGCCGAGACCGAAGCACTGCGCGAACCGGAGTTCGATCGCATTCTGCTGAACCTGGTGCGCAATGCTATCGATGCCATGCCTCAGGGCGGACGGGTGTTGATTGAACTTGAACCGGCGGGCGAATCGCAACCGCATCTTCTGGTTTTACGTGTCACCGACACCGGCAGGGGGATTCCAGCAGACGTGCTGCCCCATATCTTCGATTCCGGATTCTCCACCAAGTCGACCGCGCAGCATCTGAAATCCGGACGCGGTTATGGATTGGCGATCGTGCGGGAATTAACGCTGGCTGCCGGCGGGTCGGTGCGGGTTCTTTCCCGCATGGGACAGGGCACGTGCTTCACCGTTGAGCTGCCAACGCGGCGGGAGCAAGTAACGCCACAGCCCGTCACATCGCTGCCCGGGAACCCGGTATCCGCCACCAAGAGGTCGACGCAGAAACCCCGCCGTACCCGGCAGCCCAACAATTTTGACGCACATCGGAAAGGAACCCGAGTACCATGCTAACTACAACGCGAATGTTTACCCCCACGTCTCAAATCCCCCCCATGGAGCGAGCCAGCATGATGCACGTGCTGGTGGTCGATGACGATGCAGCCATCCGGACCGCCGTCTCCGACATCGCCCGCAACCTCGGTTTCGCAGTGTCGAGCGTTGAGGATACCAACGCCACTCGCGCCGCCCTCAAAGCCCACATGGCCGACATCGTACTCCTGGATCTGAAGCTGCCGGGTGGGGGAGGGCTGCCCCTGGTCGAAGAGATTCGTACCGTCTACCCGGAGACCGTGGTGGTGGTGATGACCGCCTACGCCACCGTCTCTTCGGCCGTAGAGGCGATGCGTACCGGCGCCAGTGAGTATCTGACCAAGCCCTTTACTATGGACGAGCTGTCGGATGTGCTGGAACGGGCCTCCGATCGGCGCCACTTCGACACCGAAAGCCGCCGCCTGCGGGAGAAGCTTCGCACCGCCGATGGATTTGGCACCCTGATTGGGCGCAGCCCGGAAATGGAGCGGGTGTACCGCATCCTGTCGAAGGTGGCGCACACCAGTCACCCGGTGCTGATCCTGGGGGAAAGCGGAACCGGCAAGGAAGTCGTTGCCCGGACGATCCACTACAACGGGCCCAACGCGACCCATCCCTTTATCCCGGTAGACTGCGGATCGCTGGTGCCCACGCTGATCGAGAGCGAGCTCTTCGGCTATGTGAAAGGCGCCTTCACGGGAGCCAACCGCTCCAAGGAAGGATTGCTGGCGGCGGCCGAGGGAGGGACGGTCTTTCTGGATGAGATCGGCGAGCTGCCGCTCGACCTGCAGGCCAAACTGCTGCGGGCGCTGCAGGAAAAAGAAATTCGACCCATCGGATCGAATCAGCGGGTACCGATTCACGTGCGCATCCTGGCGGCCACAAATCGCGACCTGGTGGCGATGGTGGAGCAGGGGAAATTTCGCAAGGATCTGTTCTTCCGCCTCAACGTGGTCAACGTGAAAGTCCCGTCGTTGCGCGAACGGCGCTCCGACATCCCTCTGCTGGCGGCCCATTTTCTGGAGCGGCGTCGTCGCGAGACGGGCGTGTCCTACACCTTAAGTGATGACGTGCTTCGAGTGCTGGGAAGCTACGACTGGCCGGGCAATGTGCGAGAGCTGGAAAATACCATCGAACGTGCCTGTGCCCTTTCCTCGGGACCGGTGTTGCACCTGGGGGATATGCCGACGCAGTTGCAGGACTATCGCATGCAGGCGCAGGCCGCCGCTGAGCCTTCGCCAGGCGAGCCAGCCAATGTCGATGCCGGCATCCTGACCATCGCGGAGATGGAGAAAAAAGCCATA
Organism: Acidobacteriota bacterium; assembly: GCA_040389265.1. GTDB lineage: Bacteria > Acidobacteriota > Terriglobia > Terriglobales > Acidobacteriaceae > JAKAAZ01. Next base: position 53,325 of record JAZKAG010000015.1, on the reverse strand, counting down.
CTGAACACGCTGCGACAGCTCGATGGAGACAAGCTGAAGGCGGCGCGACTGCTGGGCATCGGCAAGACCACGCTCTATCGCAAGCTAAAGGAATATGGCATCTCGGACGAGGCGGAAATCAATTAGAACGGGCTTGCCTGTTCCGTTTCCCCGCGGTGCAAGTGCAATTGAACAGCTGAAGGAGTCATTCCATGTCGCAAACTGTCTTGCTGGTGACCACCATGTCTGGTGCCGAAAACTGCGCCGCCGCCATTGGACGGCAGCTAGGGCTGACCGTTGAAGTGGCGGACAATCGCCGCACCGCCCTGGCCGCGCTGCGCCGCCGGGAATATGCCGTGATGGTGCTGGACGAAAGCCTGGTGGAAGCCGATCCTGCGGGGACCGAGGTCTTGTGGCAACAGGCCGGCTTGGCGGTGCCGATCCAGGTGAATCTCGCCATCTCGGGATGTAACCGCGTGTTGCGCGAAGTGCGAGCCGCCCTGCAGCGGCGCGAGCGAGAACTGTCGCTGGCGATGCGAGCCGCGGCGCAAATTATGGAAGGTGAATTGAACACGACTCTCACCGGACTGCTGCTGCAAACTCAGCTGGCACTGGAAGACCCGACACTCGCCCCGGGAACGGCCGGCAAATTACGCCACGCTGTGGAACTGGCGGGTGTGCTGCGGGAACAACTGCGGACGCCGCCGCTGGTGGTCAACTAGGGCGCCGACGAGCCGTACCCGCGAGGATGTATGGGAAGCAGCCTGACTTCAGCGAATGGCTTTCATCTTGCGGGAGAGAAAATCCATCAGCAGGTATTGGCCCAGATTTTCCGGCGTGATGAAGTACGCCTTGGCTTTGCACATGGCCGAGACCCGCTGCACAAACTGCACCAGCCCGGGGTCGCCTTCGTGGACGGAGGCTCATCGTTTATGGTTCATTGACGCCGAAGGCCAGCAGCATATTTCCCGGAGCTTCTCCGAACATGTCGTAGCCGGATAGAACGAAGACCATCCCGCCGGCAATTACAGGGCCGGGGCCATTCACCGCACCGCCGTGTCCGGGGGCGCCATTCACTGCCTGGTAGTCATGCCTGGTGTCGTAGTCCCAAAGCAGCTTTCCGTCCGCGGATGAAAAGGCGCGGATGTGGCCGTCGAGTGAGCCGGAGAAGACCACACCGGGAATGGCGGTCACGGCTCCCGGCTGGGCGGGACTGCACTGGCGGCGCGTCCCGCATTTTGCCGGCGGCGCATACCATGCCTGCTTCCCGTCGTTGAGGCTCAGTGCGAACAGGCCGCCACCTTGATCGGGATCAAGCTCCAAACCTGTAGTTGAGGGCAGAAATGCCTCATCGGAGATGGCGGCGTACAAGCGCTGGCCGTCTGAGGCAGGCCCCCATTCAATGCCGCCGAGTGCGCTGCCGTGTCCGAGTTGCGAGTGCCAGATCTGCGCGCCTTGCGCATCAGGATTGATGGCGTAGACGTCGCCAGACTTCTCGGAGAGGATGAGAAGGCGATGGCCGTCCGGCATCCGCTCCAGAATCGGCGATGAGCCGAAATCAAAATCGGGGCCGGCAGCATCGGGGCAGTTCGGGCTGTTCGGGTACGCGCAGCTCGAGTTAAACGAGTCGCCGGAACGAAATTGCCGCGACCACACAATGTTGCCGGTCTCCAGCGAGAGAGCGAGAACGGCGTCGCTGTTTTCGGTTGGAGGATCGGAGTAGTTGTCGCCGGTGGCGGCGTACAGCAAGCCCTTCTCCGTATCGATGGTCGGCGCCGACCACACCGCTGCGCCGGAGGGGCCAACATGTTTGGCGCCTTTCTTCGTCGTGTGCGGCTGACTCGCGCCGGTGACGGTGTATGTCTTCCACAGGATTCTGCCGGTCACCGCATCCAGGGCAAGAACGCTGCCGCGGAAGGTGCAGCAGACATAATGCGGATCGATGGCGGCCAGCTCTTGAAAGGAACTGACCGGGACGTACAGGCGTTTGCGGTAATAGACGGGGGTTCCCGTCACCATCGCAGCCGTATCGGCATCCACGTGAGCTTGCCAAACGGGCTTTCCGGAAGCGACCTCCACGGCGTGCACGATGCCGCCCTGGTCGCCGAAGAAGGCGAGAGGAACGCCCGCGGGTGAAGCGATCGCGATGGCGCTGCGCACCGGGGAAGTCACATCGGTCTTCCAGTACCTGCATCCCGTCCGGGGATCGAGAGCGTAGACAGCCGATCCGGCGGCAAAGATAAGGAGCCCTTCGAAGACCGCGGGCTGGGCACGCATCAGGGTGGCGCCCGGCGCGGCGAAGGCCCACTTCAACCGCAGATGCGGTACGTCCGTGGCGGTAAGGCCAGCGGCTCTTGCGGGCTGAAATCGAAGGTTGGCGACGCCATTGCCCCAGGATGTCCACGAGGAGGAGGCCGCGCTGCCCAGCGGTGCGCCCTCACATTGACCAGCAGAATTGGCCTGTTCGGCATTGGGTGCCCGACCCAGCCATTTGGCCACTGCGGCGCGCTCGGTCGAGGTCAGCGTCGAACCTTGTTGTCGCATGACTCCGGAGGTGAGTATCTCCTCAATCGCAGCGCGGGTCTGGCGCTGCAGCACCTCGCGATTCGGCACGCGAGCCGCTCCGCTGTCATGGCACATGGCGCAGTGCTGTTGGTAAATTATCGCGCCCGGGTCCGCCGCCGTCTGCCCGCATAAGGCCAACGGAAACAGAAATGCAAGCGACGCAACACATTTTTGCATGCGGTGAATATACACGAGATGGCCGGTGAGAATACTGAGCTTTGCGACGAAGCAAAGGCTCGAGCGCCGTTGCGGCTAGCCAGAGGACCGGATCATGAACGGGTCAGATTTCCCCGACTTCAAAGCGTTCAAAAAATCGGAAATTCTTGGCGCTGCATGGGTGGCAGCGGTCGACTGGACCGCGTGCCATATCCAGCGCAAAAACCCTCATCGGTTTCAATTAGTGAATGGTTTTCATCTTGCGGGAGAGAAAATCCATCAGCAGGTATTGGCCCAGATTTTCCGGCGTGGTGAAGTAGGCCTTGCCTTTGCACATGGCCGAGACGCGCTGCACAAACTGCACCAGCCCGGGGTCGGAGGCCAGCATGAAGGTGTTGATCATGATGCCGGAGCGCTTGCAGCGAGCGACCTCCTCCAGGGTTTCGTGGACCACCAGCGGGTCCAGGCCAAATGCGCTTTTGTAAATGCGCCCATCCGGAAGCGTCAGCGCCGAGGGCTTGCCGTCGGTAATCATAACGATCTGCTTCATGTCTTTGCGCTGCCGGGCCAGGATGCGCTGCGACAGACGCAGCCCTTCGCGGGTGTTGGTGTAATACGGACCGACCTGCGCCCGCGCCAACTGCGACAGCGGCATTTCCTCGGCGGAGTCGTGGAATAACACCAGCGAGAGGGTATCGCCCGGGTACTGTGTGCGCACCAGGTGGGACAAAGCCATGGCCACGCGCTTGGCGGGCGTGAAGCGGTCTTCTCCATACAAAATCATGGAGTGGGAACAGTCCAGCATCACCACCGTGGCGCAGGAGCTTTGATACTCCGACTGGTGCACGTGCAGGTCGCTGTACTCCAGGTTCAACGGCAGCGTGAGACCCTCGCGCGCCATCGCCGCACTCAGGGTTGCAGTCACGTCGAGATTCAAAGTGTCGCCGAACTCATACAGGCGGGAACCGCCGCTGACCTCAACGCCCGTAGACAGTTCGCGGGTGTCGTGACGACCGAAGGAGGCCTTGCCCAGCGAACCCAGCAAGTCGCGCAACGTTTTGTAGCCAAGAAAATCCAACCCCTTGTCGGTGACCTGGAAGCGTACCTCCTGTGGAACGGCGGTCGCTTCTCCGACTGCAGGAGACATCCGACCGCCCTGCGACGCTTGCGGCAGCCCGCGATCGAACTGGACATAATTTTCCTGTTCCATACGATCGAGTAACTGCTCGATCAGTTTTTCCAGTTCACCGTCGCCGGCGAGTTGATCGATCTTCTCCTGCACGGCGTCGTCAAACAAGTCGCCAAACTCCAGGGCCTGCCGCATGGCTTCGCGTAGGTCATCGAGCGTCTGATCGCCGCGCATCTCCTGAAAGCGGCTGAAGGGAGACTGAAAGCCGGAATCCAAGAGAAAATCCGACAGCGCCTCCAGCAGCGACTCCATCTCCAACTCGTCGGCCAGGTTGCCGGTGTATTTGCTGTATCGAATGCGCTTCATCGTCTGCCTAAAAAAACATTGCTAATGCAGATTAGTTATAGACCTTGCGTCCCCGCCGTCCTGTCAGGTCATCGGGGTCGCGCTCGCCGCGGGATCTTTCGCCGGCACGTTCCATCCGCTCCCCGGTATGAGGCGGCCGTTCCGGGCCAATAAAGCCTCGCTCCTCATTGCGGCTGATGCGACGGTGGGCCACCATGCCTTCCAGCAAAAACTCCGCTGCCGATACAATTCGTTCCGGAGCGTCGCTGGCGCGAATTCCCAGCGGAGTCAGGGTTTCGACCAGTCCCTGGATCTGGTTCAGCTCCGAGAGCATCTCCGCTGCCGGTTGATCATCCTGCATTTTAATGTTCCCGCCGAGATTGAACCATTGCTCAATGGGCTGCGTGTTGGTGCCGGCAAAATAGTGATCGAAGACCTGGGCAATCGCCTGACGAACGATCTCTCGTATCACGATTTCGGGTCCTCGAATTTCCCCCTCGTACTCCAGTTCAATCTTCCCAGTGATGCCGGGCAGCGCGCTGTATAGATCTCCGGCACGCGGCACCGCCAGGGTTTCGCCATGCAGAATCGCTCGACGCTCGGCATTGGACACGACCAGTTCCATGGTGCTGATAGGAAGGCGCTGACTGACGCCGCTGCGGCGATCGACCTTCTTGTCCTCACGCGCGGTGAAGGCAATCTGTTCCACGATGGAGCGGATGTATCCGGGAATCTCGGTCTTCATCAGGCCGCGTTCGGTCCAGGCCTCCTGCCCGGTAATGGCAATGCCTTCAACCAGCGTCAGCGGATAGTGAGTGCGAATCTCCGATCCGATGCGATCCTTTAACGGCGTCACAATCTTGCCCCGTGCCGTGTAATCTTCCGGATTGGCGCTGAAGATCAGGGCTACGTCGAGCGCCAGCCGCACCGGATATCCTTTGATCTGCACATCCCCTTCCTGCATGATGTTGAACAACGCCACCTGGATCTTCCCCGCCAAATCAGGCAGTTCATTCAGCGCAAAGATGCCGCGATTGGCGCGCGGCAGCAGCCCGTAGTGAATGTTCATTTCGCTCGACAAATGTTGTCCGCTGCGCGCCGCCTTAATGGGATCCAGGTCGCCGATCAAGTCGGCAACAGTGACATCGGGGGTGGCCAGCTTCTCCACATACCGCTGGTCCTGCGGAAGCCACGCGATGGCGGTCGAGTCGCCATGTTCCGCCAGGCGTTCTTTGCAAGCGCGGCACAACGGCGCGTAGGGATTGTCGCGAATTTCGCAGCCGGCAATGTACGGAACGGTTTCGTCGAGCAGTGTGGTGAGCGCCCGCAGAATGCGGCTCTTCGCCTGACCGCGCAGTCCGAGCAGGATGAAGTTATGACGCGACAGAACCGCGTTCACAATCTGCGGAACCACGGTATCGTCGTAGCCGACGATGCCCGGAAACAGAGTCTCCCTGGCGCGCAGGCGTTCGATGAGGTGTTCGCGCATCTCATCCTTCACCGTGCGCCGGGCTAGCCGTGCTTCGGAGAAGCGAGTGCTGCGCCGCAACTCACCCAGTGTTGCGGGAAGTTGGGTTGATTTCGACATGCCTGCCCCCTTGGGTCTTAGACGTTGGCGGATAGGGAATTGTCCTTACTTCTTTCGATGCGATTTGACGCCCCTGCGGATCACGGGCGTTCGAAATAGCGCAAGATTGCTTTGCGTACACGGTCGAGTGCGACGCTGCACAAGGTGGCGTGCTGATCCCAGGGTCTCGCTTCCTACATGACGAAGCCATTGCCCGTGGCAGTCCTGGCGCTCATGGAGCCTCGTTGCAGCTTGGGCAGGATCGATTGATAAAACTCCATCAGGCGTGCGGTGCGCTCGCTGTCGGAGTGAAGATGCAGCAGTCCCTGCTTGAATTCCAGGTCTGCCGGGATGACGGAGGCCAGCAGGAAAGCCACCGGTTGGTCCAGATCCAGCTGAGGAAATTCAGTGGCGGCGTTTCCCGACAATTCCATCATTTCCATATGCAGCGCAGCGCATTGCTCGCGATCGCGCCGGGTTGAACATGGTTCCAGGTCTGGCAGAAAATCCACTTCTGCCTCCAGAAAACTTCTTCCCTCCAGCAGGGACTCGATTTCAAAGCGCCGCTCGCCGCGACAAAGAATGTCGAGGCGACCGTCCGGATAACTGTGCATCACGGTAACGATTTTGGCCGTGCACCCGATAATCGCCAGGCCCTCGCGCCGGGCCCGCACCATTCCGAATTCGCCCTGACACTGCAGACATTCTCCGACCATCTCCTTGTAGCGGTCCTCAAAGATGTGCAGCGGCAAGGCTGCCCCGGGGAATAACACCAGATCGAGCGGGAATAACGGAATTTTCATTCTCTCTCCAGCTTGATTTCTCTCTTGCGATCAAGTCTGCGTTCAGGACTCGATTGGCTACGAGTTCGGATTCGCCAGTTCCTCCAGCATTCCGGTCATCTCTGCCAAAGCATGCTGATTGCCGGTACGTCGGGCGGACTCGATGCCGGAACGCAGGCGCGCTTCCGCCTGCTCGGTGTGGCCAGTGGCCATCAGCGTCTGTGCAGCCATTTGATACCCGGCGGTGTAGTCGGGATGCAGTTTCTGCAGGGTGTCGAACTGCTCCATCGCCAGGGTTGTGTCGCCGCGCTGCGTGTATTCAATTGCCAGGCCATAGCGGGCAAATGCATTCCCCGGGTCCTGCGCCAGAATTTCAGTGAATGCCGCTACTTTGTCGATACTCATGATCCCTCAATAAAACAAACATGGTTCCAATGCCGCAGCAGCTATCACCCTTCCACCTTACGGCGTCATGGAGCACATCTCAAGCGGCCGCACCGCAGGCACTTTCGCAGCGTAAAATAAAAGTTCCCTTTGCGGTGGCGTCCTGCACAAAGCAGATCTACATCTACATCCGGGCCACACCACGGCGAAACCAGGAGCATGACCCATGAAAGAGTTCGCAACATCTTCGCTTCAGCCGCAATCCGTGTCCGAATCGCAATCGGAAATGACAGAATTGGTATTGCCAAATGATACCAATCCTTTGAGTCATTTGCTGGGCGGGCGCCTGATGCATTTTATCGACCTGGTAGCTGCCATGGCGGCCTATCGGCATGCCCGCGCTCATGTCGTAACCGCGTCGATGGAGCACATCGATTTTATCGCGCCGGTGCATGTGGGTGACCTGGTGATTTTGAAGGCATCGGTCAATCGCGCCTTTAAAACTTCAATGGACGTGGGAGTAAAGGCATGGGTGGAAAATGCCATTGCTGGCTCGCGTCATCACATCGCCTCCGCCTATCTGACTTTCGTCGCCATCGACGCAAACGGGCGGCGCGTTCCTGTCCCGCCGTTGAGCATCGAGGGAGCGGAGGAAGTAAGGCGGTTTGAGGATGCGGGACGTCGACGCGAACGGCGCGAGCAGGAGAAAGAACGGAAGCGCAAGAACAAGGCTGCGCTCGAAACCGCGGAAACACCTGCCTAGAAATCTGCGCGGCACAATCGCGTGCGCTAGTCGGGAGCAGAAATTCAGAGGCGATAGCACCCGCCAGCATCGCCATCCAAGCTTACAAGGAGTCGAAGAATGGGACACATGGGACATGGTTCTGAAGGGCCGCAACCGCTACCGGGAATTCGCCACATCGTGGCGGTTGGTTCGGGAAAAGGTGGAGTCGGTAAGACCACGGTGGCAGTCAATCTGGCAATTTCGCTTGCCAGGATGGGACATCGAGTCGGCCTGCTGGATGCGGATGTGTATGGGCCGAACGTGCCCTTGATGATGGGAAGCCGGGAGCAGCCGCGTGTGCTGGAAGGCAATCGCATTGAGCCGCTGCAAGCCCATGGAGTGAAACTGATTTCAATCGGCTCCATCTCTCCAGGCGACAAGCCGATGGTGATGCGCGGACCCATGCTGCACCAGATCATCCGACAGTTTCTGCAGCAGGTAGAGTGGGGCGAGTTGGATTTTCTGATCGTCGATCTGCCGCCGGGTACGGGAGATGTGGTGATTTCGCTGGTTCAAACCGTTCCGCTGACAGGAGCTGTGGTGGTCTCAACGCCTTCCGACGTGGCCCTGCAGGATGGCCGCAAGGCGATTGAAATGTTTCGCCAGGTGAATGTTGATGTGCTCGGGATTGTGGAAAATATGAGTTCCTTCACCTGCCCGCATTGCCATCATGAAATCGATATTTTCTCCAAGGGCGGTGTGGAGAGAACGGCGCGGGAATACCAGGTTCCGTTTCTCGGTGCCGTGGCGCTCGATCCCGAGATTCGACATGGCGGCGACCGC
>JAZKAG010000015.1:42775-44841 GCA_040389265.1 Acidobacteriota bacterium | reverse complement strand
CTCGCTGGGGATCTTTCGGAGCAGGCGGCGCCGTTTTATAAGATCGCGCGCCAGCTGGTGGAACGGGCGCAGGAACATGCGTCGAAAGAAACCAACATTCTGGAAATTCGCTAGCGAAAATTGCTGTAACCCAATCGCGTTTCAGGCGTAGCTCATGATCCTTCCTTTTGTTCGCGAGTTTTTTGCGGACCTCGACAAGTCTCCTGGCATTGATCGCGTGCGGCCCTCGCTGGTGAGCGGCGTGGGCCGTCGCCGTATCTCTGGACTGACGGCGACTGCGCGTGCACTGTATCTGCCACTGTTGGCTCGAATTTCCAAGGCGCCGGTGTTCGTGGTGGTCGCCGACAATCGCGCGGCAGAAGCCTTGCAACTGGCGGTGCAGGCAGCATGCGATCTAACGGGAGAATTCGATCGAGGCACCATCGTGCGTCTGCCCGCGCACGACGTGCTTCCGTTTGAAAATCTTTCGCCACATCCGGATATTCAGGAACAGCGCGCGGTGACGCTTTGGAAGATTGCGCAAGGCGCGGCACGCATGATCATCCTTCCGGTGGAGTCGGCGTGTTATCGCATCTTTGCCGCCGAGCACTACGCCAACCTGGCTTGCACGTTGCGGCGCGGAGAAGAAGCCGATCCGGAAACCTTGGTCGCTCATCTCGCCAGTGTCGGATACCAGCCGGTCGACATGGTGGAAATGCGCGGGCACTATGCGCTGCGCGGCGGCATCCTGGATATTTATCCGCCGGAGCTGGATGCCCCGCTGCGCATCGAATTTCTGGGCGATGAAATCGAGTCGATGCGAAAGTTCGATCCTGAAACGCAGCGCTCATCCGCACCTGTGGATGAAGCCATCCTGCTGCCCTTGACGGAAACCCCGATGACAAACGCGCTGCTGTCGCGGGTACATACGCGGCTGAGTGGGCGTCGGCTGGAAGGGGAAACCGGGTCGCTACACGACGCTATCGAGGCGGAAGGAACCAATGTTTTCCCTGGATGGGAATTCTTTGCCGTCGCCGCCTCTGGCCGGCAGCGGACTGTGTTCGATCTGCTTCCCAAGTGCCGCATCTTTGTCGAAGAACCGGGCATGGTGCAAAACCAGTTGGAACGCTGGTGGAACAAGGTGGAGCAGCGCCATGAACGCAGCGGTATCGACACGTTATTTTCTCCTGCGGACTTGTACCTGACTCCGTGGGAGTGGCAGACGCGCGTGGCCGAAGCACCGGGACTTGACCTGGATCAACTGGGGACAGTCGATGTCCTCGACACCGACACAACTTCTCTGGGCGAGATTGAAATTCCGACGCGCCCGACACTGCGGCTGCATGGGGCAATCCCCGCGCTGGTGGAGCAATTGCAGGCGCTGGCGACACAAGGAATGCGTACCCTGCTGGCTGCCGCAAACCAGGGGGATGTAGAGCGGCTGGCCAGCATCCTGCAGGAGTATGGCATTTCGTATCGCATTGGCAGTCGCAGCGCGCACACCGGCAGCGAGACGATGTATGACGAGACCAGCTATCTGCGTGGGGACATGCGCGCTCCTGTCATTGTGCGGACGGAGATTTCGAATGGTGTGGTCCTGGAAGACGCGCGCCTGGTTGTCTTCGGCGCCAACGATCTTTCGGACGAAGCCGACGTCGCTGCTCGGCCGGTGGTGCGCAAGTCGAAATCGAATACAGCCGCTTTCATTTCCGATTTCCGCGACCTGACAATTGGCGATTATGTTGTGCACGTCGATCACGGCATCGCTCGATATCTTGGCTTGAAAGAAATCTCTCAGGATGGCATGCATGTCGAGTTCATGATCCTGGAGTTCGCCGAAGCGGCTCGGTTGTATGTTCCGCTCACGCGCCTGGACCTGATCCAGAAATATCGCTCGACCGATACCGGGCCCGCGCCCGTGCTGCATCGCCTGGGCAGCGCGCAATGGACACGCACCAAAGCGCGTGTAAAGAAAGCCATGGCCGACATGGCGGACGAGTTGCTCAAGCTCTACGCCGTTCGCAAGGCTGCGCAGGGCAATGCCTTTTCCGTCGACAATCAATTTCAGCGCGAGTTTGAAGATGCAT
>JAZKAG010000015.1:37710-42765 GCA_040389265.1 Acidobacteriota bacterium | reverse complement strand
CTCGATCGCCGACATCAAGCGCGATATGGAATCGACCATGCCGATGGATCGCCTGCTGGTCGGCGATGTCGGTTATGGAAAAACCGAAGTGGCCATGCGTGCCGCGTTTAAGGCGGTGCAGGATAGCAAGCAGGTCGCAGTCCTGACGCCGACAACCGTACTCTGCTTCCAGCACTTCGAGACGTTCAAGCGGCGCTTCGCGGCATTTCCGGTGCACATCGAAATGATCTCGCGATTCCGCTCGCCCAAGGAGCAAAAGGCGATTCTGGAGAAAGTAGAGCAGGGCAAGATCGACATCCTGATCGGCACCCACCGGCTGCTTTCAAAGGATCTAAAGTTTCAGGATCTGGGACTGCTGGTGGTGGACGAAGAACAGCGTTTTGGCGTGCGCCATAAAGAGCGGCTGAAGCAGATGCGGAGAGAGATTGATGTGCTGGCCATGTCGGCTACGCCAATTCCGCGGACGCTGCACATGTCGCTGGTCGGACTGCGCGACATGAGCGTGATTGAGACGCCGCCGAAGGATCGCATGGCGATTCAAACCGTGGTGGCGAAGTACGACGAGAAACTGATTCGGTCTGCGATCGAGGTGGAATTAGAACGCGGCGGTCAGATTTATTTTGTCCATAATCGCGTGGACAATATCTACGAGATTGCCGCCAGGCTGCAGGAGTTGGTCCCTCAGGCGCGCGTCGGTGTTGGCCACGGGCAAATGGGCGAGGCAGAATTGGAGCGGGTGATGCTGGCCTTTATGCACCACGAATACGATGTGCTGGTGGCCACCACGATTATCGAAAATGGCCTCGATATTCCGCTCGCGAATACCATTTTGATCAATCGGGCAGACCGGCATGGGCTTTCAGAACTCTACCAATTGCGCGGGCGCGTGGGTCGCTCGAATCGCCGCGCTTATTCCTACTTGCTGATTCCTCCAGACCGCGAATTGACAGACATTGCGCGACGCAGGCTGGCGGCTCTGAAGGAGTTTTCGGATCTTGGCGCCGGATTCAAGATCGCCGCGCTTGATCTGGAGTTGCGCGGCGCCGGCAACATGCTGGGCGGCGAGCAGAGCGGCCATATTGAAGCTGTCGGGTTCGAGTTATACACCACCATGCTGGAGCAGGCGGTGCGCGAGCTGAAGGGTGAGGATCAGGTCGAGCGGCCATCGGTGCAGTTGAATCTCGGCATTTCGCTGCGCATCGACGCCAACTACATCGAAGAAGAAAATCAGCGTCTCCGCATGTATAAGAGAATCGCCAGCGCAGAAAACGAAAGCGCGATTGAGGACATCCTTGCGGAAATGCAGGATCGTTACGGAGCGCTGCCGGAGCCGGTGCAATTGCTTGTGACTGCAGGTCGGTTGCGTCTCTTGTGCGAACAAGTTGGTGTGGCGCAAATGGATCGCAAAGGTCAAATGGTGAGCATTCGATTCACTGAGACTGCCAACATCGATCCCGAAAAGCTGATGCAGTTGGTGGCTCGCAACGCCAAACGCGGCGCGCAGTTCACTCCGCAAGGAATTTTACGATTCCCGGTGAAAGCAACCTTGCCGGCCGATGTGCTTGCGGAATTGCGTCGGCTTGTAGAATCGGTCGCGACCGAGGCGTCGCGCCCCTCAATGACGGCGGGTGGGAAAGCGGTCCGATAGTGCCTTCGAACCGCCAACCATGCCCGATTCGTTAAAACCGGAAAAGTGTCTTTACGGGAGATGTGCCGTAGACGCCAGTCAAGATAGCGTCCGCAGCGACCGCCGTCAGTACGCCTCTCCATTTATAGCTAAGCGGAGCGAAAATGGCGGCCGCGGCAGCAGCGGAGCCGATACCGAAGCGGATTTTTTGCTCGAGTTCATTCATGCGTATATTTCCTTTCGATGGTTAGGGCGATACTAGATCGCAGTAGGATGAAACAACTATGGGTACGTCCAAGGGTTCGAAATGGATGAGGACCCGCAATCAGGACGTAAGTTCCTCAATTTCCTGTTTGGGGGAGACACCGAAGATGCCGGATAAAATTGTGCAGGCGGCAACCGTCGTCAGAATGCCTTTCCAGCTGTAATTCAAGGGTGCGAAGATCGCCGCCGCTGCCGCCGCTGAGCCGATGCCCAGGCTAATCTTTTGCTGCATTTCATTCATCGCAATTTCCTTCCGAGGGAATCTGTCTCTATTCCGTTGGGATGCGATGCAAATTGGCGTCGTTGTATTACATCCGGCAACGCCATCAAGTACAACGAACAAAAAAATAGCGCAGCCTCTTCAATCGACAAAGGCTGCGCCATTCTATTTTCTTCAGTCTGGGATTCGAGGGGCGATGCGAATTACTGCGCGACCACCGGTACCCAGACGTCGGTCGTATCCCATCGAACATGCAACTGCGTTTGGCTGCCTTGCGTGTTCTCAAAGCTGATACTCATCTTTTCCTGAGGTTGTTGGGGTAGAGTGTTCTTCTGCATATCGACGCGGGCAAGGTCCTGCGATTCGTTGTAGACCGTTCCCCATTGGCCGGTCTGCTTGTTGATAATCAGCTTCCAGGTTGTCTCAGAGGGCAAGGTATACAAAGTGTAGGTCCCGGCAGGAACGGTTGCGGTGCCAATCTTCAGGTTCACCGCGGTCTTTAACGTTGTGGCAGGATTAGCCCCGGTGCGCCACACCTTGTCATAGGGCACCAGTCCGCCGAAGATTTTCCGTCCCCGCATGGACGGAGTGTTGTAGTCGATTGTGACCTGTTTGCCATTCAACTCCACGCTGGCCTTGGCAGGTGGGCTCGGCATGGGTTTCTTTGCCGTACTCCCTGACATTTGTGCAAAGCCTGCCGGCAACAGGGCCACGCTGGCTGCAATGGTTAAAACGCTTGCGAGAATTTTCATTGGGAGTTCCTCCTGTACCTACGTGACAATACGCCGCTTGCATGACCAGTCTCTGACCGCGAATCGCTTCTGTCAAAGGGGCCTGGGATCGTGCGACGCCTCCCGTTCGATATACTTCCGTTTTCGTTGCGTCTATAAAGGAAATCACCATGAAAGTATTTTCTTCGCGTTGGCTTGCCGCCGCCGGCGCGGTTCTTCTCAGTACAACTTTTCTAGGGGCCAATTCCACTATGACTCCGGCCAGCGAGCCCGGTAATTCTGCATGGGCAAGTCTCGTGAATGCGTACTTCGATACCGTATACCTGCCTTTCAATCCAACCGCCGGTACCAGTGCAGGCTTGCATCAATACGACAGCAAGCTGGAAAACTACTCGCGCCCCAGTCTCGACAAGCAAGTAGCCGCGCTGCGGACGTATGAGAACAAAGTGGCGGAGTTTCCGGCTGCCAATCTGAATCAGTCCGACCAGGGTGACCGAGAATTTCTGTTGGGCACAATCCGCAGCCAACTGCTGACACTGGTAGCGATACGCCCGTGGCAGAAAGATCCGGACACCTATTCCAGCGGCATCAGCAACAGCGCGTTTACCATCATCGAGCGTAATTACGCGCCTGCAGATGCACGCCTGGCCGCACTGATTTCGCGGGAAAAGCAGATGCCGGCGGCATTGGAGGCGGCTCGGTCAAATTTAGAGAATCCCCCAAAAATATTCACTGAGATTGCACTGGAGCAGTTGCCGGGTATCATCAGTTTCTTTCAACACGATGTTCCGGCCGCATTCTCTGGCGTCAAAGATCCTAAGTTGCTGGATGAGTTTCACGTCTCGAACGCCGCTGTCATCCAGGCGCTGACCAGCTATCAGCACTGGCTCAAGACCGATCTGTTGCCAAAATCCAACGGAGATTTTCGTATCGGGGCTGCGAACTTCAGCGCGAAACTGCGCGATGATGAAATGGTCGACACCTCGCTGGATCGCCTCCTCACAATTGCGTACACCGACCTGCACAAAAATCAAGAGCAATTTCGGCAGATTGCCCATGATCTCGACCCGGGCAAAACTCCCATGCAGGTGCTGGCGGAATTGCAAACCGACCATCCAACTGCGGACCAGCTGCTGGGGAAATTTCAAAACACCTTCAACAACCTGATCCAGTTCATCCGCGAGAAGCAAATCGTCAGCATTCCGTCTGACGTGCAACCCACGCTGGAGGACACTCCGCCATTCATGCGCGCCACCACTTTTGCTTCCATGGATTCGCCTGGTGCGTATGAAACAGGATCCCACAAAGCCTACTTCAACGTGACCGTGCCAGGGACGGATGAGCCCGCGAAAGAGCACGCCGAGAGTATGGCCGCGTTCAACATTGGGACGATCGTCAGCACCTCGGTACATGAGGCCTATCCCGGACATTATGTGCAGTTTTTGTTCATGCCGCAGATCCACTCACGGGTAAGGAAAATGCTCTACTCCGACAGCAACGTGGAAGGCTGGGCGCATTATTGCGAGCAGATGATGCTCGACGAAGGCTATGGTCAGCCCGGCTGGGGCGCAAAAGATGCCCGGGAGGCCAAGCTGATTCGGCTGGGCCAGTTGAGCGATGCGCTGCTGCGCGACGCCAGGTTCATCGTCGGCATCAAAATGCACACCCAGGGAATGACCCTCGACCAGGCAGTGGATTTCTTTCAGAAGCAGGGCTACCAGACGCGCGCAACCGGACTGGTGGAAACCAAACGCGGCGCGGGTGATCCAACGTATCTGTATTACACGCTGGGCAAGTTGATGATCCTGAAATTGCGAGCCGATGTGCAGCGGAAAGAGGGCGCAGCCTTCTCATTGGAGAAGTTTCACAATGAGTTTCTGCGCCAGGGCGGTGTACCCCTTCCAATTGCTCGGCGGGCGATGTTGGGAAATTCATCGCCGGTTTTGTAGCGTTTTCTGTGCATACAACAAGGGAATGATGACACTCATCTCATAGACGATACAAATAAAACGCGAACGGCGCCCGCATTGCATATACTCCGTTACTGGATGCGATTGCAGGTTTGCCAGTGACGTTCTCGCGCCATCACAGAAACCTGGAGAGAGCAATCCAACATGTCAAAAAGCAGAATCCGCAAGGCAGTTTTTCCCGCAGCGGGATTGGGCACACGTTTTTTGCCCGCCACCAAAGCCATTCCCAAAGAGATGTTGCCG
>JAZKAG010000015.1:34553-37700 GCA_040389265.1 Acidobacteriota bacterium | reverse complement strand
CACCGGCCGCGGCAAAACCGTCATTGAAGATCATTTCGACATCAGTGTGGAACTGGAACATCAATTGGAGTCGCGCGGCAAGAACGACCTGCTGGCGCTGGTCCGCGAGATATCCAACCTGGGAAGGGTCGCTTACATTCGCCAGAAGGAAGCGATGGGCTTGGGCCACGCCGTCCTGATGGCGCGCGATCTGGTCGGCGATGAGCCGTTCGCCGTGATTTTGCCGGACGACGTGATTGATGCTAATCCGCCGTGCCTGCAGCAGATGGTCTCAGTGTTTGACGAAGTGCAGTCCAGCATTCTGGCCACGCAGGTTGTGGAGGGGCCCGCTATTTCTTCCTACGGTGTGATTGACGGAACACCCACATCACAAGATTCGCGGGTGATGGAGGTGAAAGCGTTGGTCGAGAAACCGAAAATGAAAGACGCGCCTTCAAAGAATGCCATCATCGGCCGTTACATTTTGACGCCGCGCATTTTTGACGTGCTGGAAACTACCCCGCTCGGCGCGGGTGGGGAACTGCAACTGACCGATGGGATTCGCGGGTTGCTGGAAACTGAAAAAGTCTATGGCTACAGCTTTGAGGGCACACGCTACGATGCCGGCGATAAGCTGGGATTTCTGAAGGCGACCGTGGAATTTGCGCTCAAACGAGAAGACCTGGGCGACGAATTTCGCGCCTGGCTGCAGAAGTTATCGCCGTTGAAGAGCTAAAGTCAGCACTTGCAACTGAGGGGTATGCCATGAACGTGAATGACAAGGTCGCCAATTTTCGACTAAAGAATCAGGACGATGAAACCGTGCAGCTTACCGATTTTGCCGGAAAGCCGGTGGTTTTATTTTTCTATCCTCGCGCCGATACCCCAGGCTGCACCATTGAAGCCTGCGGCTTTCGCGACGCATTCACCAAACTGCAGAAGGCGGGTGCAGTGGTGCTGGGCATTTCGCGGGACACGCCGAAGGCGCAAAAGAAATTTCAGGAGAAATATAACCTGCCCTATACGCTGCTTGCCGATGTCGATGAGAAAGTTTGTAATCAGTTCGATGTAATGCGCGACAAGAATATGTATGGCAAGAAAGTTCGCGGTATCGAGCGCACCACGTTTTTGATTGGACCCGACCAGCGGCTGCTGAAGGTTTTCCCCAAGGTCAAGCCGGAGGGCCATGCGGAAGAAGTGTTGGAATCACTCCGCGAGTATGCCAAGACCGGAGCGTGATCCTGCCGCGTGGCGGCTGCTGCAGCGCGATTTTTTTGACGCGCCGCCGGAGCAGGTGGCTCGGCTGCTGCTTGGGAAAATTCTTGTACACCGCGGCAGAGGCGGACCACTCGCGGGACGCATTGTGGAGACCGAGGCCTATCTGGGGGAGCACGACGCGGCCGCGCACGCTGCCAGCGGACGGACCGCTCGCAATGCTGTTCTCTACGGGCCCCCCGGCCACGCTTACATCTACAACATTTACGGATTGCACGCTTGCCTGAATGTCAGCTGCTTGCCGCAGGGCAATCCCGGCGGCGTGTTGTTTCGCGCGCTAGAGCCACTGCAGGGCATCTCGCGAATGCGGCGGAATCGCGGACTGAAGAACGATGCGAGTCTCGATCAGCTGACCTCAGGTCCCGGCAAGTTGTGCCAGGCCCTGGGAATCACCCGTGCCGCAGACAACGGATTGGATTTCGTGGATGCAAAGAGTCGCCTGAACATCGTGGAAGACGACTTTGAATGCGGAGACATTCGGGTGACGCCGCGTATTGGAATCACCAAGGCAGCGGATTGGCCGCTACGCTTTTTTCTTGCCGGGCACACCTGTGTTTCGGGCCGCCGGCGCTAGCACTACGTTATCGATCAGGCGGGTGTTGCCAACGTAGGCGGCAACTGCCAGCAGTCCGCCACTTTTCACAACATCAATCGGCAACAGAGTGTCGGCGTCAACCGCCTCGAGATAGTCCACGCGAATGGCGGGTTCCTGCTGCAGGACTGCGCGCATCGTTTGCAGCAGTTCAATCGTGCGACGTTCACCACCAGCCGCCAGCCTTTCGGCCGCGTGGAGAGCCTGAGACAGCGTGAGTGCCTGGCGCCGTTCCTCCGTCGACAAGTAACGATTGCGCGAACTCATGGCCAGTCCGTCTGGCTCGCGCACCGTAGGGCAAACAATAATTTCCAGCGGGAAATCAAGGTCGCGCACCATCTTCCGCAGCACCGCAACCTGCGCCGCATCTTTCTGGCCGAAGAAGGCAAAGTCCGGCCGCACGATATGGAACAATTTGGCGACTACCGTGGCCACTCCGCGAAAATGTCCCGGCCGCGACGCTCCATCGAGACGGTCGCTGACGCCTTCCACATCGACGAACGTCGACGCGCCCGAGGGATACATGATTTCTGCCGCAGGAGTGAACACGACGTCGACACCCTCGGCTTTGAGCATCTCGCAATCCTGCTCCAATGTGCGTGGATAGCGGCTGAAATCTTCATTCGGCCCGAATTGCGTCGGGTTTACAAAGATGGAGGCAACCACAATTTCGCAGCGCTGGCGTGCGGCCTGCACCAGCGAGCGATGGCCGTCGTGCAGTGCGCCCATGGTCGGTACAAAGCCGACGCTGCGAAGAGTCGGCTGATTGCCGTCCACTCGCAGATCGCGTAGAGCAGTGCGAAGCTCTGAGATGTCGGAGACAATTCGCATCAAGGAAAGCTTATGCCTTGCGGGGTTGTCGGATGCTCGCCGCAGCCACCGTCGCGCGAGTTGCTGTGGCGCGGCCGAATGTGCCGCGCGTCTCTGCCGGCAGATGATAGCTTTCCGCGTCGCTTGGAAAATTACCGGTCTCTACATCTTTGCGGTAGGCTTCGACGGCGTTGCGAATCAGCGAGGCAGCATCGCCGTAGCGGCGAACAAATTTTGCGGCAGGCGCAAAGCTCAGGTTCAACAAATCGTGAAGCACCAGGATTTGTCCGTCACACTCCGGCCCCGCTCCGATTCCGATCGTAGGAATGGTCAGCTCCCCGGTGATGCGTGCCGCGACCTCACGGGGAACACCTTCGAGCACCAGCAACACGGCGCCGGCAGCTTCCAACGCCGCTGCATCTTCCAGCAACTGTTCGGCGGCGGAAAGCGTCTTGCCCTGCACGCGGTAGCCGCCCATGCGGTTCACCGAT
>JAZKAG010000015.1:25562-34543 GCA_040389265.1 Acidobacteriota bacterium | reverse complement strand
TGTCCGCGGCCAGCAGCGCCCGGCGCACCCCACGGCGCACGGCGCGCGTACACAGCAGCATCTCCTCCATGGTGACGGGCAGCGTGCTCTCATAGCCCAGCATCACCATGCCCAGCGAATCACCAACCAGGATCAGGTCGACACTAGCTTCGTCCACCAATCGCGCCATGGCATAGTCATACGCAGTCACGGCAGAAATGGGCACGCGATTGTGTTTCTTTTCCTGCAGGGTTGGGAGTGTGATTTTCAGAGAAGTAGCAGCATGGGCAGCGGCATCGCTGCGCGGTTCGGTCAGGCTCATCGCAATCTCCAGTGCAGTTCCCAGGATGCCGATGTTTTGGCCAGGTGCGGGATACCGCCCGTTATGAATCTCAGGATACGCCCCTCAACTCTCGCGCACAAATGGCGCCTCGCGAACGTGCAGTCTCTCAATGTTCTGAAGAAGCATCCGTCTTCTTCGGATGTGGCGCAAGCATTCTCGTTTGCCCCATCCAGAAGCGATTGCTGGCACGCGTGAGCGGTCCAACCCGGCGGTGCTGCAGTCTTGCGCAGGCCTCATGATAGGGGCCGACATAGCGCATTGCCGGTGGGATTTTGCGGTAGATGGTCGGCAGTCTGCGAAGTGCTTTAGCCGCCGCACCGTGCTCGGCCTCGCTGTACTTCAGGGCGAACGCCTCTCGAAGCCGGTCGGGCATCCATGCAGCGGTCAGGGCTCGATACCACTGCGGCACGGGAACCCACGATCCTCGACCATGCAACACGCGTTCCGCCAGGTCCCGCGAAAGGCCATTGGCGGCAAGCGTGTCAGACGCCCACATCTTCCGGTTGTAACTCTCAAAGGCGGACCAGTCGGCCGGCAACGCGGCAGCAGAAATTCCGAAGAGCATCGCCAGAGTTTTGCTCTCCGCGTAGTACGCCTCCTTTTCCGCCGAAGAGAGCGGCAGCACGCTCTCATAGGCAACGATCGCGCTTTCTACCAGGGTGGCGAACACCCAGCGCAACGCGTCCACTTCATTGGCTTGGTAGTGCGATCCGGCTGCGAAAGCTCCGGCGGAAGCGGGCACGTCTCCCTGGATGCGCGTATGCAAGGTGTACAGCGAACGCGACGCGGCCAGCGCCTGCTGCAGGGTTCCAAAGATCGCAGTGAAGACGACCTTGAAAGTGTCGTGGAAGCGAGCCAGCGGGTTCGAGCGAAGATTGGAATGCTGATCGAGCGCGGCGGCCACCCAGGGATGGGCCAACTGCAGCAGGGAAGCGCGGCCCGCACCCAGAAACACGGCCGATTCACGATTGATCCTCCAACTCACAGAGGAGGGGCCGAAGATGCCGTGGATCGGATTTGAAACTCCGGCAGCGACGGTGGCCCAGAGCTGTTCGATGTCGGCGCGCCCAACCGGCGCGTAGGTGCGTTCCATACTGCGATTAGATTCCAAAGGCCGGTCTCCCGTCTCGCCCGGGTTGACGACCAGGTTCAAATCGCAGCTGTTCACCGGCCTCCGCAGGCCAACTGGACGTTTCGGGGAACTGCTGCCTTCGCCTCATCGTATCTAGCAATAGGATGGAACGACTCTACAGTTGGCCGTGGGTGGAAGCGCACGTGGCGCGCACCATCGAGGTGTGGAACGCGGGGGCCGGAGTATCGGCGCTGGGCGGAGTGCAGTACAGCGTGCAAGAACAGCAGCGGAGGGAGAAGTCCTATGACGAAGCGTTGCGCTCCGTCGAGCGGGAGCTGAAGCGCACGCCTCGAAGCAAGAGCGAGCGGCGGCAAACCCAGGCACGCATCACAGCCGCGTTTGCACGATTCTCCGCAACGGCCCTGGGATTGGAGCCGGATGCGATTGACCTGCTGACCAACGATTTTTTGCCGGTCGGTACAAAGCTTGCGCGGTGGGCGCGCCGTTTCGATCCCACCCTGGATATGCCCGACATCGTGCAGGCCTGCCGCAACGCATGGACTGCTTGCGGGTTGCAGCCGCTGCTCGGAGAGAGCGTGGGGCTCACGCCCTCCATCCTGGGCTACAGCCTGCTGTATCCCTATAGCGACAACTATCTTGACCGAGTTGATATTTCCCGCAACGCCAAGCTGCGATTCAGTGAACGGTTTCGTAGCCGGCTGCGAGGCGACGAGCTGTTCGCTGAGGACGATCGTGAAGCCGCCATGTGGACGCTGGTCTCCCTGATTGAAGAGCAGTATCCGCGCCCCGATTATCCCGAAGTATTCGACTGCCTGCTGGCCATTCATCGGGCACAGGAGCAAAGCATCGCGCAGCTCGAGAGCTCCGACGCACTGGATGACACGCAGGTGCTGGCGATGAGCTGCGCCAAAGGGGGCACCTCCGTCATGGCCGATGCATGCCTGTCGCATGGATGGCTGAGCCCGCAGGAAAGTAGATTTTCATTCGAGTGGGGTGTACTGCTGCAGTTAGGCGACGACTTGCAGGATGTACGCCAGGATCTTTCTCGCGGGTCGGTCACCCTGTTTTCGCGCGCAGCCGCGGCAGGTACGCCCCTCGATTCGCTGGTGATGCAATTGTTGCGCTTCAGCGAATGCGTCGGGGCGCAGATGGACGACCTGCCGAATGGAAAAGAGATGCTTCGCGAACTGCTTCGAATGAGCTGGCGATCGCTCATCATTGGAGCAATTGCCGAGTCGTACGAATATTTCACGCCACAATTTCTCAAAGAAGCGGAGCGCTGTTCGCCATTTCGCTATAAGTTTCTGCGGACCCGCAACAAGAAGTTAGCCAGCCGCCAGGGACTATATACGACGCTGTTCGACGCATTTCTAGAGGCGCCCGATGAAGCAGAGGACGGCCTCCCTTCTCCCCTGCTCGGCAGAGTGCCATGCCAGGAACCGGAAATTATCTTTGCCCGAGCGTAGCGGATGCGGGCGTCTCAAAATTATTCAACATGCCGACTCCAGTGGCCGCTCGCAATTTCCATCAGCGGGCCTTCCATCGCGCTGCTGAGGGTTCCAGTCGCTGCCAGCGGCGCATCGCGATCGCTCTGCATGGTCGGAACCGCGGCCAGCAAACTACGAGTGTACGGATGCTGCGGATTGGAGAACAACCGCGCACACGGCGCAAGCTCTACGATCTTTCCTTTACGCATCACAGCCACCCGCTGCGCAATTTGAGCCACCACGGAAAGATCATGCGAGATAAAGAGCAGGGCTGCGTTGGAGCGCTGTTTCAACTCCCGCAACAGCTCCAGAATCTGCGCCTGCACGGTGACGTCCAGCGCAGTCGTGGGCTCATCGGCGATCAGCAGGCTGGGACGATTCACCAGTGCCATGGCGATCAGGATGCGTTGCCGCTGACCACCCGAAAATTGATGCGGATAATCGTCGAAGCGCAGCTCAGGTTCCGGAATCGAAACAGATTCCAGGGCCTCGATGGCGCGCTGGTGCACGGCGCTTCTTGAGAGCTCTCGTTGATGGGCGCGAATCGCTTCAGCGATTTGCTTACCGATTGACATCACGGGATTCAGCGCCGTCATTGGCTCCTGAAATACCATGGCAGCGTCTCGGCCACGACGGGCGACCATGTCTCGTTCTGCAAGCTGCAGCCAGTTCTCGTCTCGAAACCAGATGCTGCCTGCAACTTGAGCACGAGGATCGAGCAGACGCAATACCGCCAGCGCGGTGACAGACTTACCGGATCCAGATTCGCCCACCAGCGCCAACGACTCGCCCGGTTCAATGGTGAAACTCAAATCATCGACAGCCGTATGTCGTCCCGCATCCGAGGAAAATGTGATGGACAGATGATCAACGCGAAGAAGTGGCTGCACGCGCTTATCTTAGAGCATCGCCGTGGGCGCAGGTGCGATTCGGTGGTGGCGCGGCGACATTTATAATTTCGCTAGCACTGCTGCAGGTGCCTCGTGCCGTATTCCCTTCGCAAAGCCAACACTGCGGACATTCCTGCCATCGAGAAGCTGATCGATGCCTCGGTGCGCGGTTTGCAGGCGCAGGATTACACTCCGGAACAAATTGACGCAGCACTGCGCACCGTGTTCACCGTGGACACGCAACTCATTCAGGACGGGACGTATTTCATCGTCGAACAAAGTGGGGAGATGATCGGCTGTGGCGGCTGGAGCCAGCGCAAGACCCTGTGCGGCGGCGATCTTCATGCGGTCCGAAACAATGTTCTGATGGACCCGTCGCACGATGCGGCAAAGATTCGTGCCATCTTTGTTGCTCCGCAATGGGCGCGTCGCGGCATTGGGAGCATCCTGCTAAAGGCAGCGGAAGATGCGGCCATGGCTGCCGGATTTCGGCGGTTGGAAATGGGCGCCACCCTGACCGGCGTGCCAGTGTATTTGCGGCGCGGATATCACCAGGTTGAATCGATGACGGTGCCGCTGGACAATGGCGTGACCTTGCCGGTAATCCGCATGGAAAAGATTTGTTGATCGAGTATCCCTGGCCGTAACTCGGCTTGCGAGGCCAGAAAATCCACAGGTGGCTGCAAGGTCGGCGCAAACAATAGGGGCAGGTATTTTGCCGTACACTGACCTTTCCTCGCCATGGCCGATGGTTTCGCCCAATCCGTGAAAGAGCAGGCCGATATCGTTCGCATCATCGGCGAATACGTGCGCCTGACCAAAGGAGGCGCGCAAAGCTTCAAGGGGCTGTGCCCGTTTCATAAAGAGAAAACACCATCGTTCAACGTGCAGGCAGCGCAGCAGTTTTACCATTGCTTCGGCTGCGGCCAGTCGGGCGACGTGTTTACCTTTGTGCAGAAGATTGAGAATGTCAGTTTTCCTGAGGCGGTGCGAACCGTCGCGCAAAAGTGCGGCATCGCGCTGCCCAAACGGGAATTTTCCTCTCCGGAAGAGGCCCAGGCCTCCAGGCTGAAATCGAAGCTGCTGGATCTTCACGATCAGGCTTGCCGTTATTTTGAGGAGCAACTGCAGAGTCCAGAGGCCGCACGCGCTCGCGAATATCTCACCGGCAGGGGACTCACCGCCGATGCGATTACGGCCTTCCGCATTGGCTACGCGCCGGATTCCTATACGGCCATGCGCGACCGTTTTCAATCGCCATTCGATGCGGAGGTCCTCCGCGGTAGCGGGCTTTTTTCTTCCAAAGAGCAGGCGGAAGGCGGCAGCGGCTCGATGTATGCGCGCTTTCGCAAGCGAATCACATTTCCCATTCGCAATGAGGCTGGTCGAGTGATTGCCTTTACCGCGCGCGCGCTCGATAACGATGAGAAGGCCGGGCCGAAATATTTGAACTCGCCGGAGACACCGCTGTATACCAAGGGCCACGTACTCTTCAACATTGACAAGGCGAAGCAGGCGATTCGTCAATTTGAATTTGCATTGCTGGTGGAAGGCCAGATGGATTGCATCTCCGTCTACATGGCCGGCATCACCAACGTGCTGGCGACCAGCGGAACAGCCTTCACCGAGGCGCAGGTGCGGCTGCTGGGGCGCCATACGCGGCAGGTGGTGGTGAACTTTGATCCGGATACCGCCGGGGCCAATGCGGCGGAGAAGTCCATCGCGCTGCTGATTGAAGAGGGATTCAGCGTCAAAGTAGTGACCCTGGAAGGTGGCCTCGACCCAGACCGTTATGTGCGCGAGCGGGGAACCCCGGCCTACATCGCAGCCCTGCGCGCGGCACGCCGGCACAGTGATTATTTGATTGAGCGGGCGCGCACCCTGTTTCCACCGGTCACGCCGGATGCGAAAGTCAAGGCGTTGAATTTCCTGTTGCCGCACATGCAGCATATTCCCAGCCGTATCGCGCGTGATGAATTTGCGGCGGATGCGGCCCAAAAATTGTCCATCGACTCGGCCCTTCTTCGGCAGGAGTTGAAGCAGGCCGCCTTCGCCCGTCGTACAGACGTTCGATCGAATGCCTCGACCGCGGCGGGCTGGAGCGAGGCGGAGAAGTTATTGTTGCGCGCCCTGACCTTGCCTGCCGGACAGCCGGCGAGAGAACTGGCACGGCAGCGGATTGCAGAGGACCCATCGCTCTGTGAAGGGCTTTCGGCCTCGGCACTCTTGTCGGCGTTTGTGCAGTCGGACTCCATTTCGAATCCATTCGACCTGGCTCCCGATGAGGCCAGTCGCCATCTGCTGGCCGCAGCACTGATGCAAGGAAACCAGGAGGTTGAGCCGGAGCAAGTGGAGAATGCCTTTCATTCCTTACGCCATAGCCGGCTGGAACAGCGCCAGAGAGAACTGCGCCGCTTGCTGGCCGAGGCGGAACTTCGCAATGACGCCGAGGCCGTGCGGCAATTGATGGCGGAAAAGATTGCGCTCGATCGGAAGCTGCGGGAAAGCTGAGACTCGCGCCGCAAAAACTTTTTCGGTCGAGCTGACGCACGTACCATGCAGCCAAATCAGCGCGTTTGACCACGCCTCCGGCGCATGCATAGACTGAAGTTGGTTCTCCACGGAAAGCGTTTTAAGAAGTGGCCATGCAGCCTAAACGCGCAGTTGGTTTCAGCTTTCGAATTCTGTTGAGCGGTCTCGGCGTTTCGCTCGCGTTGTCGCCCTTCGCGGCCCCTATGTGGGGTCAGTCGTTGTCTTCCGAGCACCCATCCACTCCGACATCTCCTGCGCAGCAACTGTCATCGCCGGGATCTCAGAAGCAATCCGGAGTTTCGTCCTCGAGCCGTACCGAGTCCGGCGAAGCCGTTCCGCTTCCTGAAACTGAAGTCGCGCCGCGACCCAATGCAGCTCAGCTCGCGGCGGTTCCAGCCGCAATCGATCCCACCGGTCCGGCAATTTCGCTGGAGATTTCCGAGGCGATGTTTGATGTGATGGCGGCTCTGAACACCTGCGGCTATAACGAGGGACTGTCGATTTCCGATCCGCTGCGCCAGAAGATCCGCGACGACATCAATCAGACTTTGGAGCAGTCTGCAGCCGCCCGCGACAGCCGCGACCGGCTTTGCACCTTCATTCATAGCCATACCATGAATGGCGTCTCTATCAACCTGGCTGCTTATATCTCTCTGGCCTTGTATCTGACGCCACCGCCCTCGTTGACGACCAATGTCAGCGCCTCCGATCTTCCCCCCGACGCGGCGACGCTGGAAGGACTGGCAGCTCCCCTGCGAAATTTCTCGCAGGCAGTGGGTCTTCATGTCATCTGGGCTTTGAACCATCCGGAATATGAAGCGCTGGCCAACAAGGTCCGCTCGGCAATGAACCAAATGCTGATTCAGACGGATTTGTATCTGAAACAGCCCCCGGTGACCAACGGCAATCGTCGTTTTCTGGTGATCATGGATCCGCAGATTGCGCCCGGGGAAGAGAATGCGCGTGTCTACGGCGGCGATTACATCGTGGTTACATCGCCAAAGAATGGCAAGATCGATATGAAGCCGGTGAAGCACACCTATCTTCGCTTCATTCTGGAACCGCTGATTTATGCCCGGTCGAGCTCAATCAATCAGTTGCAGTCGATCCTGGCACTGGTGCAGCCTTCTCCGTTGCCCTATATCTACAAGAGCGACGTTCTCACATTGGTAACCGAGTGCATGATTCGCGCGATTGAAGCCCGCTCGATGGACACCGGCGTTCCTGTCTACAAAATTCCTGCGCACGTCGATCGCAGCCAGCTGGCGGCTGTCGATAAACAGGAAAACGACTATGAACATGCCGTGGCCCAGGTCCGCAACGACACCGTCCACAACGACATGATCCAGGGATTTATCCTGACGAAATATTTCTACGATCAATTGCAGGGCTTTGACGAGAGTCCTAGATCGCTGCCGCAGATGGTCGGCATCATGATCTACGGCATGAACGTCGACATTGAGAAGCACCGTGTGCAAGACATTGTGTTTGCCTCGCACACCGATCAGAATGTGGAAACTCCCGTGGCGCCGCAGTCGGCCGACCTGGATCATGCGGAAGCCAGCTTGATTGCGGGTGACACATCTGCAGCGGCCACGCTGGCGCAAAAGGCTCTCGACCAGCACACCACCGATCCGGGGCGAGCTTACTTTATTCTGGCGCGCGCCAATATTATGAGTGGCAAGATGGATGCCGCCGTGCAGGATTTCAACCAGGCCATCAAGGGAGCCCGCGATCTACGCACGGTCGCGTGGTCTCACATTTACCTGGGACGTCTTGACGATTTGCAGGGCGATCGAACAGCAGCCGTCGCAGAATATCAGGCGGCGATGCAGTCCCGAGATGGAAGGCCGGATACCAGCCGCGCGGCTGAAGCCGGCCTGAAGGCGCCCTTTGCACCTCCGCAGGCGGCGCAGCAAGGGTCACAAGGGCAAGACGACCCAGGCGGCGACGGAGCCGATACTTCGCACTAGAGCGAACGGCCCATTGGTCTGCTCGCACCATCGTTTCAGGCGATCCAAAAGCAGCGGGGAGGTACCCCGTAAATATCGAGAGCTCGGCCAGAAACGCACTACACTGATCTACATAGTCAGCTGAGGAGACGCACGGCCTTGCCCAACCACCGATCCGCCTCTGCTACAAAGCGATCTCGATCCCTCCGGGACGCCGAGGATCCGGTGACAATTCCCGCGGGCCGCGAAGCCTATTTGGAACGGCTGCAACAATTGCTGAACTATCAATTTCGCCAGCCAGCGTTGTTGGACCTCGCCTTGACCCACAGTTCCGTCGCCTATGAAGAGCAGGCGCAGCAGGACCTGAGGGAGGACAATGAACAGCTGGAATTCCTGGGCGACGCGGTGCTGGGCCTGGTGGTAACCGAGCACCTGTTCCGCCTGTATCCGGAGTTTAGCGAAGGGGCATGGACACGCCTGCGGTCGCAATTCGTCAGCCGTCCACACTTGGCCGCGGTCGCTCAGACTATAGGTCTGGGAGATTTTTTGCGGCTTGGCAAGGGCGAAGAAAAGAGCGGCGGACGCAAAAAGCCCGCGATACTTGCCGATGCGGTCGAGTCGGTGATTGCAGCCGTCTACCTGGACGGCGGCATGGAGGCGGCGGTTCGGCTGGTCCGCACCTGGCTGCTGGATGAAACCATGGAA
>JAZKAG010000015.1:10048-25552 GCA_040389265.1 Acidobacteriota bacterium | reverse complement strand
GCAGTCGTGGAAGCTGCGCGCGCTGGAGAAGTCGGCGATTATAAGTCCATGCTGCAGGAGTATTCGCAGGCGCACGGGCTGGGTCAACCTCACTACCAGTTGACATCTGAAACCGGCCCCGACCACAAAAAGAGTTTTGTCGTGGAGGTAAAGTTTCTGGATCCTTCGTCGGTCGAAACCACACTGGCCTCCGCAACGGGCACGCGCAAGAAACATGCCGAACAGGAAGCGGCACGATTGGCGCTGCGGCATCTTCGCTCGCTTGAACCCCCTGATCAGGTCGCTGCGGCAGAGGACATTGCGCCGGAGAATGAGGTTGGCGATAAAAGCGTAGCAGGGAAGAGGAAATGAGCGGCGAAACCGATCCATCCCCGCTGACAGGAACCGCAGTCGAGCCGCCTGCTCCGCCCGTCCCTGCGCCGGTACGGATTCAACATCACCACGAAGTTCTGATTCTGATTCAGACCACGCTAACGTTTCTGGTGGGCGCGTTGTTCGTGCTGACGTTTATCGCCCAGCCCTATCGCATTCCGTCTGGATCGATGGAAGAAACCTTGTTAATCGGCGATTTTTTGCTGGTGAACAAGGTGATCTTTGCCAACCCTGGACCCTGGAAGCCGCTGTTGGCATATGAACCGGTCAAGCGCGACGACATCGTCGTGTTTCACTATCCCATCGACGCATCCATGTACCTGGTCAAGCGGGTCATTGGGGCCCCTGGGGATGAACTGCACCTGCATCATGGCATGGTCTATCTCGATGGAAGCCTGCAGCGCGAACCCTTCGCACTGTACATTCCCAGTTATGCAAACCAGTTTCGCGACGAGTTTCCCACTCCCACATACACCGATCCGGGAGTCAGCAGCCGCTGGTGGATGGAAATGCAGCGGAATGTGCGCCACGGACAATTGGAAATTCCTGCGGGACAATATTTTGTCCTGGGCGATAATAGAAATGACAGTCTGGATAGTCGCTACTGGGGACTGGTTCCCCGTCAGAATATCGTCGGCGAGCCCTTTTTGGTTTACTTCTCGGTTGTTGGCGCCAACCGATCGGAGACCAGGGGTTTTACCAGTGATAGACTGGCCCACGAACGGGGATGGTGGAACGGCGTGGCCGGGGCAATTCGCTGGAGCCGCATTTTTCATGTAATTCGTTAGCCACTCGAAATCGGAGACACCTTTGGCCGGTCAGCAACTCGCGCAGCAGACACCCACCGCACAATCCTCAGAAACTCCATTCGAGTTTTTTGCCTCGATCTGCACGGTACTGGTGGTGGGACTGTTCATCATCACGTTCGTCTTCCAGAATTTCGAGATACCTTCATCTTCGATGGAGAAAACGCTGCTGATTGGCGACCATGTCCTGGTCGACAGAATTACCTTTGCCCCGCCAACCCGGTGGGCACCGTTCCTCTATTACCGCAACATCCGCCGCGGCGACATCATCGTGTTCTACAAACCGGGCGAGCCAAAACTGTTCCTGGTGAAGCGCGTGGTCGGAATTCCAGGCGATCGAATTCACCTGGAGCACGGCATCGTGTATTTGAATGGCAAACCGCAAAACATGCCGTTTGCAACGCTGCCTTCGGACGATGGCAATCCCAACGATGCGTACTATCCGTATCGAGACGACTTTCCCGCGGCGCCGCCACCGCCGGACTCCGAAGTGACCGCGACCTGGTCCGTCGATCTGCCCACTCACATTCAGAATGGCAACCTGGTCGTACCTCCCGGAGATTATTTCGCGATGGGCGACAACCGCCTGGTATCGCTCGATAGCCGCTACTGGGGATTTGTGCCACGGGCGAACATCCTGGGCCGGCCACTGTTCGCGTATTGGTCCTTCATCACGTCAGAAGAGCAGGGGAACAGGACGTCGGCGGCGGATCGCGTGAGTTTTATGGGACATGTCGTGCTTCACTTCTTCGACCAGACGCGGTGGCGGCGAACCTTCCATCGCATTCAATGATTTCTCAGAAGCCTTCATGAAACCTC
Organism: Acidobacteriota bacterium; assembly: GCA_040389265.1. Classification (GTDB taxonomy): domain Bacteria; phylum Acidobacteriota; class Terriglobia; order Terriglobales; family Acidobacteriaceae; genus JAKAAZ01. Next base: position 23,555 of record JAZKAG010000015.1, on the reverse strand, counting down.
CAGGTACGCGAGCGGGCAACATTGGCCGCACCAGGATCTTTTTCCTGGCGGCCTTCGCGTTGCTGGTGCTTACCATCGCGGTACCTCCGTTTGTCAACATCAATCGGTTCCGGCACACCATACTGCAGTCGATCAGTGCGGGTCTGGATCGCCCTGTTTACGCCAATGCAGTGGGACTCACATTGTTTCCTCGTCCAGCTTTCGTCCTGCATCATTTGACCGTGGCCGAATGGCCGGAATTTGGCTCAGAACCCGTGATCACTGCGGAGACTGTAACTGCCAGCCTGCGCGCCAGCACTTTGTGGCACCGGCGGGTTGAAATCGCCAGCCTGCACTTTGATGCGCCCAGCGTCAACCTGGCTCGCGACAGGAATGGTCTGTGGAACTTCGAATCCCTGATCAGCAACTCACCAATTCTGCGTTTGTCGGCAAGTTCCAGCTCCAGTGCATCTTCGATCAGGCCGCCGCCGTTTCCCTATGTGGAGGCGAAGGATGCACGCATCAATTTCAAGCGGGGCGCCGAGAAACTTCCGTTTTCCCTGGAGGGGGCGCAACTCGCGTTCTGGAAGGAGTCGGGAAATGAGTGGCACCTGCGCATCAAGGCCCGCCCTGTCCGCACAGACCTTCCTCCTGGAGATGCAGGACAGATCGTAGGTGAAGCTTCGGTCAAAACCAGTGCCGTGCTGAAGGATTCCCCAGTGCAAGCCAGCCTGGAATGGCGGCGTGGCCAATTGGGAGAGATCAGCCGGTTATTGCACGGAGAAGACGGTGGCTGGCGAGGCACCGTGGACTGGACGGCAAAAGCGCAGGGCACGCTGGCCAAGACCCGGCTCGCGTCCGACGTACAGGTGGAGGAGTTTCGCCGCGCAGAGTTCATTCCGCCGTCGGAGATTGATTTGGAGGCGCATTGCACGGGTGAATATGCGCACGCGGATCGACGCATGGAGCAACTGAAATGCAATGCACCGCTGGGTGGCGGCCTTCTGCGAGTGCAGTCGACGTCCCGCAGTACGGTTGCCCGGCTGAAGTCAAACCAACCCGCAACCGCGGAGCCGCCTCCGTCGGATGGCGACCAATTTCTAACGGTGACCATGCAGCAGGTCTCCGCAGGATTTTTTCTTGACGTTCTGCGGCACATACACCCAGGCATTGCCGCTGAAACCGGTGTGTCGGGTGACGTGAATGGAAGTGCCCAATGTGATTGGCGGGGATTCGACACATGGCGCACCTGTTCGGGCGAATTGCGCAGCACTCCGCTGACGTTGCGCTTGCCTCATGTCGAAAATGCGGTCCATCTTTCGCCCATGGTCATTTCGACGCTCGACTCGGGCGACGCTGCGGTCAAGCCTTCTTCCTCAAGAACTCCGCTCGCGATCATCGCCAGAAAAAACAAGACCGCAAGCTGGGGATTGGCTCCCACACACGCTTCCTTGGGAGGCGCGAGTACGGTGACGCTGACGGGAGTTCTAACCCCTTCCGGCCTGACGCTTCACATGGACGGCCCTGCCGATCTGCGAGATTTGAGTCAGGCGGCGCGCGCCCTGAACTCGCCCGTTCTCTCCGGCGGAATTCGCTCCATTCGCGGCACCGCGCAGATGGCGGTGACGCTGCAGTCGGCCTGGCTGCCGCAATCCAATCCATCGGCGGTGGCGGAAGTCCAGCCCAACAACGCAACAAACGTATCCGCGCCGTCGCTTTCCTGGTTTGCGCCGTCGCAGTGGAATGGGACCATCCAAATCCACAACGCCGCCGTGCGGCTCAGTTCGTTCCCCGGTTCCATTCAGATTGCAGGCGCCCAGCTGAATCTGACTGGCACAGCCGTCGAATGGAATGGTCTGACAGGAACCTACTCGCATATCCCCTTCGATGGAAATATTCGCTGGGAAACGTCCTGTCCGGCCTCGCGCCCACCCTGCGCCCGCACCTTTACGCTGCATACTGCGAATCTGAATGTTGATCGGCTGCAAGGAGTGCTGCGACGCACCATCGCCGCGTCTGGACTTCTGGAGCAGCTGAACCCATGGGCTGCCGGGGCACCAGAATTGCCGGCGATTTCCGGAACATTTCGGGCCGACACGCTTTCGGTGGGAAAGCTATCGCTGAAAAATACTTCTATGCAAGTCCGCCTTCAAGGGCACACAGCGGATTTGATCGCGATCTCCGGCAATGTGTTCGGCGGGACATTGTCCGGACTTGCCAATGCCCCCGATAAGGGGACTCCAAAGGAAGCGGGCAGCAACAAAACCGCTCCGATACCAACCGAAGCGGACGCAGCCATTCAATCGGAAGCGGGTTCAGCACATTGGGGCGACGTTGCGCCCACTTATACCCTGCGAGTTGCACTCAAAAATATTCAACCCAATCTAGTGGCCGCCATGTGGCATGAGCAGTGGGGTCGCGGAAATGCAATGGTCGACATCCGCCTGAAGACACAAGGATGGTCGACAGCCGATCTTGCGAAGAATGCGAAGGGAAGTTTCGCCATTGATTGGCGTGGCGGCAGCCTGGCTGCTGCATTGCCTTCGCTGAATTCTTCCGCAGAGACTGAGGATTCCGCCGGGGTAGAAAATGTTGCGCAAGGTGTGACGCGGTTCCAACGACTGCGGGCTGTGGGGCAAATCCACGATGAGAAATTAGCGCTGGACTTCGGTCAGTTCGCGCTCGCCGGCCAGCCGGGCCACGGATCGGCGGTTTCTTCGTCGATTCAGTCCTTGTCGGGCACGGTGACATTCTCCCGGGTTCTGGATCTTCGGATGCAACCGGCCGACGTGTCGATTACCGGCAGACTCGATACGCCAGTGATGAAGGCGAGGGGCTCGAAAGTTGCGGCGAATTCCAGTGTGTCAAACTCCGAGAGCCGCTAAGCGGCGGCGAAGATCGGACTAGCCTGCTTGGATGTCGGCGGTATTTTCGCGCGCACGTTTGCGACGTCGGCGAAAGATTTCGTAGAGAAGATACGCAGTCACCACAACCGCGAACAGTGTCAGCAGCAACATGGAATGCAGCCCGATCCAGGTCATAATTTCCGGGCCAAAGTAGACGACCAGAAGCGCTGTCACCAAATAGTGCACGCTGCGCCCGACGAAGACTGCGACCATGTACGGCGCCAACCGCATTTCAAACACGCCTGCACCAAACGCGAACAGTTTGAACGGGAACGGTGGCGGCATCGCGGCAGGCACCAGCACGGCCAGCCAGTGATGGCGGTCGAACCGCGCCTGCATTTGATCGTATTTGGCTTGCGATATGCGTTTTAACAACACATACTCGCCGCCCACCCGGCCAATGTAGAAGGGAACCAGCGCTCCAATCGCGGAGCCAATTGCGCCCATGATCGCGTATACCCAGAAAAACCGCCGGTTACTCCACACATAGCCGGCAATGATCAGGTCCATGGGAATGGCGATCGAGCTGGCATCAAGGATGGCAAGTACGCCTACCCCCAGGAAGCCCAGGGGCTTGAGGAATAGTAGCAGAGCTATTTTCCAGTGGAGAAGATGCGACCAGAGTTTGCGTATCATTCGGAATTCAAGAACTGTCTTCGAAACAGGCGTTAATTTATCCTACAAGGCTTGTATCGAACCTCGCACGCTGCTGCAGGGCAGCTGTTATTTCTTTTCGGATGCGAGGTCGGCCTCTGGGTGATCTGTCTTCCCGGATAACAACACCAGCGCGTGTTGAATCAGGGGAAGAACTGCGTCGAGCGACGTGAGGGCGGCTCGCGGGCTGCCAGGAAGATTCACAATCAACGTGGCGCCGAGAGTTCCTGAAACAGCGCGACTCATCGGGGCAAAGGGTGTCTCCTTCAGCCCCTCGCGGCGCATGTGCTCGCCAAATCCATCCAGAATACGCTCGCAGACCTGGCGCGTGGCCTCGGGCGTCACGTCGCGGAGTGCGATGCCGGTGCCCCCGGATGTCACCACCAGCGGCGCCCGTGCCGCCTGCCTGCGAATCTCGGCAGCGATCGGTTCTACTTCGTCCGGAACAACAACATTCCCCTCGACAGCGAAACCCGCTTGTTGTAGACGGAGCACCACTGCCGGGCCAGAACGATCCACCCGAAGCCCTTGAAAACACGAGTCACTAACGGTAATAACGATGGCCTTCACAGCTGCGATTCTACCCCTCAGCGGCGAAATTCGGGCGCAGGAATAGCGCCTGAAAAGGGTGTCAAAACGTCAAAGAATGAGACAATGAAACAACGACGCAATGTCGATACTGGTATGTGGCACGGAAACTACAGTAGGATCAGTGTCGTCTACTTTTGATGGCCGCAATCGAAACACCCCCGAGTCCGCCAGAGAAGCCAATCGAACCTAAGTTCGATCGTTTGCGGACACGTTACGAATCTCACTCCCCTCATGAGTTGCTCGATGTCATCGACTCTCTTGAGGGGGAGCGGCTCTCTGCCCGCGTGCGGGAAGCCATTTGGGTCTCCCTTATCTTCCACCTTCTTGTTTTCTGGTGGATATTCTACGGTCCAAAGCTGAAGATGTTTCGCCCCGCCACGGTGGTCAATACCATGCCGGAAGTACCGCAAAAGGCGCCGGAGAAAGTGTACCTGAATATGCCTCCGGACCTGATGAAGAAGCCCCCCAAGCCGACCAACATTATCTCGGATCAGAACCACACGGCGCAGACCAGGAATCCGACGCAGGACCAGAAGACGATCGATCAATTGGAGGCGATGCGACGTGCGGGCCGGCCTTCTCCGCCGCCACAGCCGCAGCAAAGAGCGCAACAGCCGCAACAGCCTGCGGCACCTCCGCAACAACCCACGCCACCACGAGAGCAGGCTCGCGCCGTGCCGCCATCCAACCCCGCTCCCGCTCCGCTTCCCTCGGCTCCAAGTGCGAATCCACAGACACTCGCACAGCGGCAGTCTCAGCAGCGGCAATCGAAAGCGCAGAATCAAGCCACCAGCCAGCCAAATATGTCCGTGGGTGACATGATTCGCGAGGCGGAACGCAATGCCGCGCGCTCGAATGGGGATGCTGGAGATAACGGCGAGAATGCCCCAATCGCGCATCCGGGAGTTGCCTCCGGAGTAGAAGTTCTCAGCGATACGATGGGAGTGGATTTCGGACCGTATCTGCACCAGGTCGTGCAGATGACGCAGTCCAGCTGGGATCTGCTGATTCCTGAAGCAGCCCGTCCGCCGCTGTTGAAGCAGGGCACGGTGGCAATCCAATTCATCATTCTGCCGGATGGCAGCATCAAGCAGATGCAACTGGTGCGGCCTTCGGGAGATGTATCTCTCGATCGCGCCGCTTGGGGCGGCATCACGGGTGCGGGCCCATTTCCGCCGTTGCCCAAGCAATTTAAGGGACCCTATCTGGCGCTGCGGTTCTATTTCCTCTATAACGAACAAACCGGACAGTATACGCGACAATGATTGTTCCAGAAGAAGCCGCGCTGCGACGCCGACAGGCGATGGGCCTGATCTGGATCGCTCTGGCCGTGATTTTATTTTGTGCGATTCGTGCCGGCTGGCATGCGATCTTTCTCAGCCGCTGGTGGGGCCTATGGTAACTTTTATGGTACCAACGGCGAACGTCTGAAGAGTTGGAGCCTGGCTGAGAAGGTCTGCACGGAACGATGGACGGCGCCAATCAAAATCCTGAGTCGAGCACTCCAAGTCATCCCGTGGTGGTGCTGCATGGCGCTACGGCGAGCGGGAAAACTTCTCTTGCCATCGATCTGGCACTTAAATTTTCCGGCGAAATTGTCAGTTGCGATTCGGTAGCTGTCTATCGCGAATTAGAAATCGGCACTGCCAAGCCTTCACCTCAGCAGCGCGCCCTGGTTCCTCACCACATGCTTGACGTGGTCTGGCCGAACCAGCCGTACACCGCAGGCGAGTACGCTCGAGACGCGCGCGCCAGCCTTGCTGACATCGCATCCCGGGGTAAGCTTCCTATTGTCGCAGGGGGAACCGGTCTCTACCTGCGCGCCTTGATTGACGGACTATTTCCCGGACCAACACGACTTGAATCGTTGCGGGTGCGGTTGCGAGAAATGGAACAGGAGCGCGGCAGCAGCTACCTGGCGCGAATTCTTAAGCGGCTGGATCCGGTGTCGGCGTCGCGCATCCACCCTAACGACGCGCCCAAGCTGGTTCGTGCGATTGAAGTCACACTGGCGTCGCAACAACGTATGTCAACCTTGTGGGAAGCAGGACGCGATCCGTTACAGGGTTTTCGAATCCTGCGACTCGGCCTCGATCCGCCACGGCCTGCGCTGTACGCGCGTATCAATCACCGGGCGGTAGAGATGTTTGCCAACGGCCTGCTGGAAGAAACCGAGCGTTTGCTGGCACGGTATGGGCAGGATTGCCGTCCGTTATTGTCCCTGGGGTACAAGCAGGCGGGAATGCTGCTTCGTGGAGACCTCTCCGAGCCGGACGCGATCGCTTCGACTCAGCAGGGCCATCGCAACTATGCCAAGCGGCAGTTGACATGGTTTCGCCGCGAGCCGAATGTTCATTGGCTGGACGGCTTCGGTGACGATCGTGTGATTGCTAGAAAAGCGTTGATGCAGGTAGAAGCTCATGTGAGCGCGGTGATGTGAAGGCTGCATGATCTGCGGAATAAAAAGGCCGCTCCATAAGAGCGGCCTTTTCTTGTTGTTGAGGTGGAGAAATTAAGCTTCGCGGACGCCATCAAGAAACGCACGCAGCTTGCGTGACCGCGACGGATGACGCAGCTTGCGCAGTGCCTTGGCTTCTATCTGGCGGATACGCTCGCGGGTTACCTGGAAGCTCTGTCCCACTTCTTCCAGCGTGTGCTCGGAACCATCTTCCAGACCGAAACGCATTTTGATGACGCGTTCTTCGCGCGGCGTGAGAGTACGCAGCACCTGTGCGGTGTAGTCCTTCAAGTTCACGCTGATGACGGCATCCGAAGGCGAAACGGCCTGGTGATCTTCAATGAAATCTCCCAGGTGCGAATCTTCTTCTTCGCCGATCGGTGTTTCCAGCGAGATAGGTTCCTGCGCAATCTTCAACACCTTGCGAACCTTGGCGACTGGAATGTCCATGCGCTTGGCGATCTCTTCCGAGGTTGGCTCGCGACCCAATTCCTGCACCAGCTGACGCGACGTGCGGATCAGCTTGTTGATGGTCTCAATCATGTGCACCGGGATGCGGATGGTACGTGCCTGGTCGGCAATGGCGCGCGTAATTGCCTGGCGAATCCACCAGGTGGCGTAGGTGGAAAATTTATAACCGCGGCGATACTCGAACTTGTCGACCGCCTTCATCAAGCCGATGTTGCCTTCCTGAATCAGGTCAAGGAACTGCAATCCGCGGTTGGTATATTTCTTTGCAATCGAGACCACCAGTCGCAGGTTGGCTTCAATCAACTCGCGCTTAGCCTGCTCGGCGTCCATGTCGCCCTGGATCATCTCGCGCTGGGTGCGCCTCAGTTCCGCGACGGATACGCCTGCGTCAACTTCCAGCTTTTCCAGATCGCCCTTGCAGTTGCGCTGCTGACGGCGATATTCCTTGCGCATTTCCTCGCTCTTCGACTGTTCGTGCTTCTGGTCGAGGGTGCGAATCTGGCGATCAAGCGCGCGCATGGCGTCAACAGTCTTATTGACTTTATCGAGCAGTCGCTTGCGTTCGGCGTTGGTGTATTTCAGTTCGCGAATGACACGGGAAACCCGCACCAGCTCTCGCCCAATCGCCCAGCGGGTGCGGCGATGTTCTTTCGCTTTGCCCTTGTCTTTCGCGGAGATGGTTTCCAGCTTTTCGCGCAGCTGCTGGGCCTTTTTGTAGTGCTTGACCAGGGTGTCGATCGCGTTGGTTGTCAGCTTGGTGCGTGCCTGCAGAATTTCTTCGGTGAGCTCTTCTTCGTCGAAGGTGACCACTTCCTTGATGCTGCGCACACCGCGCTTCAGGTCCTCACCCAGCGCGACAATTTCGCGGGTCACGATGGAGGATCGCGAGATGGCTTTCATCACGCGCATCTGGCCGCGCTCAATCCGCTTGGCGATTTCAACTTCGCCCTCGCGGGTGAGCAGCGGAACCGTTCCCATTTCGCGCAGGTACATGCGGACAGGGTCGTTGGTCTTCTCCATTGCGCCAGGAGTCAGATCCAGTTCGACATCTTCGCTGTCTTCGCTGTCCAGTTCGTCGTGCTCGGCCGCCAGCTTGGGTTGATCTTCCAGCAGATCAATCCCCTGCGTCCCGATGGTGGTCATCAGGTCGTCCAGATCGTCGGCGGAATTCACTTCGCCGGGGATCAAGTCATTCACTTCACCAAAGGTCAGGTAGCCCTTCTCTTTACCGGTTTCAATCAGTTTCTGAAGATCGTCTTCGTATTTATCGTTAATAGCCAAAGGTGCCCCTCGTTTTCGGAGATGCTGATTTAGGAATTCACTGTCCGTGGGCAAGACATTTTTTTGGATGCGGTTCGAAGCCGCGACGGCAGGCCAGTTTATTGGCGTAGCTATGACGCCAGGGCGCACGTCCCCATTCTTAGTAAGAATAACACAGGTGCGGTCTGGTTGTCGCTGTGTAGCTACTTGAGCACAAGACCGAAATATTTGTCCGCGACCTGAAGCAGATCGGTATCAGTCATGACTCCATACCTAACGCAGGGCTTCTTTCCCGGGGCTACCAGATAATATCCGACCGCTACTTTCTGCGGGTGGAAGGTTGTCGTCTTCGTGCCGAAGCGCAATCGAAATGAGTGCGCAAAAACCTCATGGAAGTCCACGCCAGCTTTTGTTAGTAGCGCATTCGAACGTTCGGCGTAGAACTGAAAATCATCCAGAGCCGCATCTGTTTCGCCATGGCTCATATCTGACTGTGTTTCCGGCGGGAAGAAAGCCACAACTGTGGGTCCATGAACATCGAAAGCCGGCTCGATTTGAGCAGCATGCAGGGGTACGGTTCTCACTGTGAAGAAAATTGTGATGAATATCATTACACAGGTGAGCCGCTGCATGGGGAAACTGTACGCCCACGAGCAAAAGAATTCTATGCTATCGCCGCTAGCCTTTTAGCCGCGGACGGAGGCGCCAGAGAAGGACAAGATTGCTCGGCCCGGGACTGCAACCCCGTAGAACTGCGCCGGAGTAAAGTGGCTCATCAGCAGAATGTTGTCCAGTGACTCGCGAACTTCCTTGGTGGCGGGTCCGGAGACAATGCGGTAGTCGTAGACCCGACCCGTACTGCTGATGGCGACTTCTACCAGGACGGGACTCGCAAACGAACTACGCGAATCCGTTCCGCCCACGGTGTACAGGAACTGCGGACTGGTCGTGGAATCGGCTGTCGTTTCCGTGGCCGCGACCGGAGGAGGCGCCGCAACGGTCCCGATCATTAATCCCAGCACACCCAGCAGAACCATGGCGGTGGCGAGACCGGCCGCGCCGCGTACCAATACCGGGGAGAGAGTATTTTCCCAATACATCTGCCAGGACTCGATGCGTCTGCGGGTGGTGCGCGCTTTCTCCTGCGAAATAGCAACACGCAGCCGCAATCCCAAATCGGCTGGAGCTTTTGCCGGTCCGATACTTGTGAGTACACGCTGCAGAGTGCGCCATTCGGCGAACTCGGTGGTGCATTCCTGGCAGCCTTCAAGGTGACTGGCGATGGCGTGCATCGCGGTCCCTGACACGGCTCCGTCCAGGTATTCGGAAAACTGTGAGCGAATTGACTGGCAATCACTCATACTGCCTCCCCAAACAAGCGACCGTTCGTGGACCGGGTTGATCCAGAAACTTCGCTTGTCGACGTGCTACTCACCGCCGGTCGACCGGACAGAATTCCTTTGTCCGAGTGGGCTTGAGCAATCAACGGCTGCAATCGTGCTCGCAACATGGCGCGCCCACGTACCAGGCGCGACTTTACGGTTCCTAAATGTGTGCCGAGAATCTCAGCAATTTCGTCGTACGGCAGGCCCTCAAGATCACGCAAAACCACGACGGTCCGAAACGGCTCTTGAAGCCGGCGCAATTCAACTTCAACCTTGGCCCGAATTTCCTCGTGCTCGGTCAACTCATACGGCGAGGCGTGTTCGTCCACCAACAGATCTTTCAGGTAAGTCGACCTGCCTTCATCGGACGCGTTGGTCTCGGTCTCGATGGTGATTTCGCGACCACGATGCCGCGACCACCAGCGGCGCTGATTCGAGGCCTCGCGCAATGCAATGCGATACATCCAGGTGCGCAGGCTGGAGTCGCCATGAAAACTGCCGATATTGCGGAAGACCTTGATGAAAACATCCTGCGTGATGTCGGCAGCGTCGGAGGGATCGGTGAGGACGCGCGAAATCAGGCTATAGATGGGAGCTTGATACTGAGAGATCAGAAGCGCAAAAGCCTCTTCCGAGCCGGCTCGCAGCTCAGCGGTGAGGACGGAATCATCCGTCCGTATTGCGATTCCAGCAGCCAGATCTCCCAATGCAGAAGCCGCGGACATGCGGTCACCTCAACCCTATCAGGCAAGCCGATAGTTCTCAAGCGGCGTGCCCCCACCTGGAACAAACGAAAGATTGGACTTGCCGCTTGTTAGGTTAGACAAGGATAGGCTGATAAAGGTTCCACATTCTTTGGTAATCCCACGGGAGACGTTTGCAATTCCGGTACCGGGTCGCTGCAGGCCAGTTTTTTCAGGCACTTATGTTGAATTCTGGGTCGTTCCAGAAGGAGCGGGAAAGCCGATTTCCATGGGAAGCCCGGCAGTCTGTCGATCCCAGTCAGGGTCGCAGCTCTCTGCGGGATTTTAGGGACATCAACATCTATATCTATATAGAAGGCAGTTCAGTGTCAGTTCGCCAGGACGGCAGCGGTCCGGAGGGAAGCGATTCACATTCTGCGGGAATGTATCCCCGGCTGCGTTGACTTGCTGGGGCGCGAAGGACGACGCGCGACGGTCCAACTGGGGATAGCGTCCGGGCATCTACCTCAACTGTGCCCCGGAAAACACCCCCCTCCACGGTGAAGGCCGTTCTCGCGATTGCCGTTGTTCTTTTTTTCGGAGATTCGTCCCTTGCGCTGGCACAGGAACACGTCGAAGCCGGATTGTTCCTCGATTATGTAGGACTCTCTCAGACACAAACCAACAATTTCGGACTGGGCGGACGACTTGGATTCGGTGTTCACCACACCGTGATGGCGGAGGGAGAGTTCGCCTATGATTACGGGGTTAACTTCAACGAGGCATACCGTAACATCGAGAACGGCAACTTAACTGCGATTGAACAGACTTCGATCGGAGTGACCCAGGTTCTGTTTGGACCCAAGCTCCAACCGGCCCATGGTCATCTACGTCCGTTCGCCACGCTGAAAGGCGGGGTCATCGACTTACGACTCAGCCCCAGCCTGATTCCATACAGCAGTGTAACGAGCGCGGTCCTTGGCATCCGCGACTCCAGTCTGAACCCGGCACTTTATCCTGGAGGTGGCGCGACGGCAACACTGGGGCCACTCGGATTGCGGCTGGAGTTTGGCGACCTGATTTACTTCAATGATGGTGCGCACAATAATCTGCGAATCACCTTTGGGCCAATTTTGCGATTCTGAAGATTTGCCAGGTTCCTGTTTGATTGTCGTCAGGCGAATTCCTGGCTCTGCGCAGACTGGTCGCGGTTTTGGAAGGGCGACGTGCAGGAAGTCCTATGCAAGCCTCTCAGGTTCGCTATACTGAATGGGCGCGGAGAGATGGCCGAGAGGCTGAAGGCGGCGGTTTGCTAAACCGTTATAGGGCCAAAAGCTCTATCGAGGGTTCGAATCCCTCTCTCTCCGCCATCGAGTCTAAGATTTTCATAATAAACGACTTAACAAGATAAAAAACGCCCGATTTGGCCGACAAATCGTTTTTCTTTTCTCTGGAGAATCTCTTACGAGCTTAAGAATGCTCGAAATGCACGCCTGCTTGACGATTGAGAGAAGAGCGCATCAAGGAACTGGTTCTCTAAAGATCTACGCAGGGTTCGAATCAGATCCGACAGCCCGTTAGAAATTATTCTGCGGGCGAAGTCGCTGCACCTTTTCGAATTTAGGAGCGGAGCGCCGATTGGCAGATCCTTGAAGGATGTATCTCTGGGATACGGCTCGGGCCGGGCGCGGCGGTAACGTGGCTCCGAATTGCGCGTGGGGTCGATCCGAAATGCAACGGTGATCCGGCTTCGGGCAAAGGAAGTCCAAGAGCTCGTATTTTGTCGCCCATCTGGCTTTTCTTGTGACGTATAATTTTGGCGCCCGCCAAGGTGCAATTCCTCTCCCGCCCGAACTGGCTTTTCCATTCGAGGTGTCCTCGATGACATTAGGAGCCGGGAAACGCGTCGGCGATTATGAAATCCTCTCCGTACTTGGCACAGGAGGTATGGGCCAGGTTTACAGCGCGCGCAATACTATTTCCGGCCGTGTCGAAGCAATGAAGATCCTGTTGCCGGATTATGCGGCGGACCCGCAGCTTCCTGAGCGTTTCAACGCTGAAATCCGCATCCTTGCCAGCCTTGACCACCCCAACATCGCTCAGCTGCGCACGGCGTTTGAGTATCAGAACCAGCTAATCATGATTATGGAATTTGTCGAGGGCGTGACACTCGAAAAGCGCTGCACCGAAGGCCCGATCCCGTTGAACCAGGTGCTTGATTATTCCTCCCAGGTGCTATCTGCCCTTAGCTATGCCCATGGCAAGGGAGTGACACATCGCGACATTAAGCCAGGCAACATTATGATCACCTCGCACGGCCTGATCAAGCTGATGGATTTTGGCATTGCGAAATCTTCCGCCGACCTTGAGCGCGCGCAGCTCACACGTCCGGGCACAACCGTGGGTTCGGTTTACTACATGTCTCCGGAACAGGTTCGCGGAGACACAGTCGACCCCCGGTCGGATATCTATTCTTTTGGCGTAACGCTGTATGAGATGCTTACCGGATGCCGTCCCTTCCAGGCGGAGACAGCCTATGCCTTACTGAATGCACACTTGAATGAAGCGCCGGAGCGTCCCGACTTGATGAACCCGGCGATTTCGCCCGAGCTCAACAACATTGTGCTGCGCGCGATGGCGAAGGCTCCCAACAGACGTTTCCAGACCGCAGAAGAATTTCGTACAGCGCTGCTTAATTTGAAAGACGTTCGAGAGGAAAGCAACCCACCCAAGCCTATCCCGATTCCAGTCCCCGTTTCCCCAGCAACACCCGCCGCACCGCGCCCGAAAGGTCATCGTGGACTGTGGCTTGGCCTGGGTGCGGGTGCAGCGATCATCGCGATGATTCTTGCCACGACAATTTTGCCGCGCATGATTGCTACACATGCCGGTCAGAAGTCTGCCACGCCCGCGACGGACAATATCCCCACTCCGCCGCCATCGAACAGCGCGAATCCATCCCCGCCTGCCCAGCCAAATGCAGCACCGGCGTCAACAAGTCCGCCGGCCACAGCGGCGCCGCGATCTCTCACAGGCGGTGGAGCATCGGTGCAGTCACCGGGTAAATCCGCTTTGCCATCGACCAATAGTGGTGCCGACCATTCCCGCCCGACCCCGCAG
>JAZKAG010000015.1:3906-10038 GCA_040389265.1 Acidobacteriota bacterium | reverse complement strand
CTCCTGCTGCAAACGTTGTCGTCCAACCGCCTTCGGGTCCATCGCCCCAGGAAATCGCTCAAGCGCGCGAACGAATGATCCAGCTTGGCGCGCAGGCCGACGCTGCGAGAGATGGCATTCAACAGATACGTAACCAGCAGCAGGCGCAGGGTCTGGATTTGCGCGGCGACATGCTTGCTTCGATGAACCGGATGAATGCGTACCTGAGCGAAGCAAATAATGCGCTCAAGCAAAATGATCTACAGGCCGCAAACGACAATATGGATCGCGCGGACAAAGAAATTGCAACCCTCAATACATTCTTAGGTCGATAGGAGAACCTGGAATGATCAAAATCTTTCTCGCCATTCTTTCCCTAGGCTTTGCAACCTTGCCACTTGTAGCCCAGCGAGCGCCGGTGCGGCACCGTGTCGCCGTGCTCGACTTCGGTTATGCGACTGTAATGACGACCTCACAGGCCGTCTTTGGCACAAATGTCGATATTGGCAAAGGAATTTCCGAGATGCTGATCGATAAGATGCTCAATGACGGTACCTATCGCATCATCGAACGCAACGCGATCGACAAAATTATGAACGAGCAGAATTTTTCCAACAGTAACCGCGTCGATCCCGCAACCGTTGCCAAAATCGGTCACATCCTCGGTGTGGATGCCGTAATCACCGGGGACATCACCCAGTTCGGGCGCGACGACCAGAACAGGAATTACGGAGCCTCTGCTGTGGGAGCCTGGACGCATGGCGCGTTGGGCGGGGTAGGCAAACACAACTCCAAGGCGGTCGTCGCGATTACGGTGCGCATGATCGACGCGAGTACGGGCGAGATCCTTGCTTCGGTAAACGGCAAAGGAGAGTCTTCCCGGAGCGGGACAAGTCTGTTGGGGGCCGGCTATAGCGGTGGTTCGGGCGCGGCGGCTGGTATCGACATGACGAGTAGCAATTTTGCGCAGACCATCATCGGCGAAGCCACGACAGCAGCGGTAGCGCAGGTGGCCCAGGGGCTCGATGCCGACAGCAGCAAACTGCCCACGGCGCCTCCACCAGCGGCGGTTGTTGTTTCCGGACTGATTGCCGACGCATCAACGCCTGACATCATCGTCAATGTGGGCAGCCAGGCTGGGCTGAAGGTCGGGGATAAGCTTGTCGTTTCACGCGTTGTCAGAGTCGTCAAAGATCCGGCCACTGGGAAACCGCTGCGCTCCATTGAAGATTCGGTCGGCCAGCTGACCATTACTAGCGTGGACGCGACTTCAGCGGTGGGAAGCTTCAGCGGTTCGGGCGCGCCGAGGATTGGGGATACCGTAAAGACACCCTGATCGGAGCCTTTTTCGGAGCATGGATAGCATTGCTTCCACGATCTCAGCCGCCACGGATGCACTGTGCAGGATGTGGCTGAGTTGGCGCTTGTCTAAGCAAGGCGTAAGCGACGGCTCACCGGCCCTTGAATTCTCCGAGCTCGATTGGCGGTCTCAAACACTACAACCGAATCATCTATACTCTCGAGCATGGATCCCAAGTTCCTACATCTAACGGCGACGGGTTGGACCGCCATTGCAACAATTGGCAACTTGGCATCTTTGCTTGTCCTGGCTTTTTTCAACATCCGATATTTGGCAGTGATGAAGAAACAGGATCAGGCATTTATTCGACAAGCGAATGCTTCTGAACAAACTCTCGCGGAACTCCAACGTCGATACGAAGCCGATATCTGCATGCAGGAAAGAACTGCATTTATGACTTTGAGAGAGACGGTTAGCAACGCCCAACTTTGGGCGCAAGAGGTCTTACGTTTACCCAATCATCAGGACGTCGCGTTGAAACCAGTAAACTGGGATCAACTCGTCAGGTATGTAGCTGCGCAGCACCCGCTTTTGGTATCGGGTGTGGCAAATATAACAATAGAATTGAACACTTTGGAAAATGATCTGCGACGATTCGTCACCATTGATCCCGACAACAGGCCCTCGGATTTATCCGCTATCGCCTCGAAACTCAAAGAGCGGCTGCTCACGTTTGTAGATCATGTGCTCGGGTGGGAACAAAAACTTCGTAATTCCGGCAGACCTGCGTAGCGTGTGGTCCCGACATAGGGCCGAGCTTTTGCACCTCTTTCTTGAAGCGGTCGGGACAAAGCGATAGGTATTCATCTGCCGAGAATACCCAAAATGCTTGCCTGTCTATCGACCCAGAGAAATCCGCTCACGGGGCCTTTTTCTCTAAAAGCTCTATTTTCGGTTTGAATTCGATTCGACAAGAGAACTAAATTCGAACTCGCCATAAAGAAAAATGTTCTATTGAGAGTTCGAATGACTACTCGCCAGCCAAACAGTCTAAGCTATTCATAATAAACAACGTAACAAGATTTAAAGCCCCGATTTGGCCGACAAATCGGGAGTTTTTCTTTCTCTAGAGAAGTCTCTTTAGAGATTAAGAGTGCTCAAAATGCATGCCTGTCTGTCGATCCAGAGAAAACCGAACGGAAGGGGATTTTTCTCGAAAGCTCTACTGAGAGTTCGAATCAGAATCGACAAGAGATCGAGATTCGAACTCTCGCTAGAGAAAATGTTCTATCGAGAGTTCGGATGACTCCACGCCCGCCATGGAGTCTGCCTATCCGCTCTCCTTTGCGCAACGCAATATATATGCCGCCGTTCAGGCGGGCAAACTCTCTCACAATTTGTCTTCGCGAGAATCTCTGAGTAGAACTTTCAGTCTGCAAATCGGCTTATCGAGGGCATACTGCTCTACTGAGAGATCTGGATCCAATCGCTTGGCCGTGCGAAGCGATGTCCCCGCCATCAATTTCGCAGAATAGACGACGGTTGGCGTTCTCCCCCTTGTCAGTGGCGGCGTTCTAGGCGAGTCACTTGGGGTGAGTGATCCCTGCCGTACGTTGGGCTGATAGATGCCAAACACGCAGTTATATGCGAATGTCTACCTAGACAGTGGGTAAATGGTGCCATGAGGTTAATGCCGGCTAGGTCGGAATTCGTCAAGGTATGCTGCTACTGATATTGAACTCGGTTTGGAAATGAGTCTGAGACTGGTGCTCCGGCAGTCATGAACATTGTGTATCAATCGACAAAAAAAACATTCCTAGCTCATTTAGGTGATTCCGGCGAAGGCCAGCTCCTGAGCAGCCATCTACTGCAGGTTTCGGTCATAAGCGCTCGTCTCGCAGCAAAGATCGGGATGGGCCGCGCCGGAGAACTGATCGGTCTTACGCACGATCTCGGCAAATACTCGCAGGCATTCCAGCAATATCTTCAGGACCAGGCCCCGAACGAAGCGATGGCAATGGAACCCGATTTATCCGCGAGGGGAAGCGTCGATCATTCGACGGCAGGCGCGCAGATCGTTTGGCACAGTCTCAACAATTTAAGTACCAGCCAAGCAAGGCACGCTGCTGAGTTCCTTGCTTTGTGCATCGCGTCGCACCATTCGGGGTTGATCGACTGCGTGAAACCGGACGGGAGCGACGATCTCAGCAGAAGGTTGCACAAGATCGACGCCAACACGCACCGCACGGAAGCATGGAGCCACGCTGATGCGGTCGTCCGAGAACGCATCGAAGCATTGCTGGCCGATCCAGATTTGGTTTTGGAACTCACGGGCGCATGCGAGCGCATCCGCGAGAAGAACACCGACCAAGTGATTCAGCCGTTTCAGCGGGGACTGCTCGCGCGGATACTCTTCAGTTGCCTGATCGATGCTGATCGCATCGACAGCGCGGATTTCGAAAAACCGATCGCCGCCCGTTTTCGTCAGCACAGTAATTATTTGCCGTGGATCGATCTGATCGGGCGGCTGGAACATCATCTGGCGCATTTCTCGTCTGAGGGAAGGGTGAACAGTTTGCGGCGGCAGGTTTCGACACACTGTCTCGAAGGTGCGGAAAGGCCCAAAGGTATTTACACCCTGACTGTACCGACCGGTGGCGGCAAGACGTTAGCCAGTCTGCGATTCGCGCTGCACCACGCTCAACATCATGGGATGGAGAGGGTGATCTATGTCAGCCCCTACATCTCCATCGTTGATCAGAACGCACAAATTGTGCGGAAGGTGCTGGAACCGGAGGAATGCGCTTTCGCGTCCATCGTGCTCGAACATCATTCCAACCTTACCCCGGACAAAGAGAGTTGGCGCGGCGGCGTGCTGGCGGAGAACTGGGATGCGCCGGTGGTCTTCACCACGGCCGTCCAGATATTGGAGACTCTCTTCGCGGCAGGAACGCGCGCAGTGCGCCGGATGCACGCGCTCGCCAACACGGTCATCGTCCTCGATGAAGTGCAGACGCTCCCAATCCGGACCATTCACCTTTTCAACAACGCCGTGAACTTCCTCGTGGAGCAGTGTGGGGCGAGTGTTGTGCTGTGCACGGCCACGCAGCCGCTGCTGCATAAAGTGAATGCGGCGAAGGGGGCAATTCGGCTCGCGAAGGACGGGGAACTGATGCCCGATCCGCCAGCAATGTTCCGCGCTTTGAAGAGATTTGAGACCTTCGACGAAACGAAGAAGGCAGGCGGTTGGCAACCAGCCGAGGTCGCCGAATTGGCAGTGGCGGAAACGCTCGGCGAGGGAAGCTGTCTTGTGGTAGCGAACACCAAGCACGACGCGCTGACGATTTATTTCTCATGCAAGGCGCGCCTTGAAGCGCTGCATGAGAATTTAGAAGATGGCTGCCTGGTACACCTGAGCACACACATGTGTCCCGCTCATCGGCTTCAGGCGCTAGCGACAATGAAGACGGCACTGCAAGAGAAACGTCGCGTCCTGTGCGTCAGCACGCAACTGATTGAAGCGGGCGTCGATATCGACTTCGCCACGGTCATCCGCGATCTTGCCGGGCTGGACTCGATCGCGCAGGCGGCAGGCCGGTGCAATCGCAACGGGGAACGCAGCTCCGGCAAGGTATACATCGCGAAACTGGCGACTCCGTTGCCGAAACAGCTTGAGGAGATCGCAAGCGCGCAAAATATCACATTGCGAATCCTTGACGAGTGGAAGGAGGCGATGGGCGACCTTCCGTTCGACCTGTCGGACCCGCAACAGATGAGTATCTTCTTTCAATATCACTTTTTTGACCGCCAGCACTTGATGGACTATAAGGTGAAACATCCGCCCGCTGAAAGAGACGACACGCTGCTGCGCATGCTGGGAAGAAACGGCATGGCCGTCGCCGATGGCCCACAGCCGCATCCGCGCGCCGGTGGATTGATGCAGTCTTTCATGAGCGCGGCGCAGGAATTCCGCGCTATCGACAGCGTTACCCAGGGCGTGGTGGTTCCATTTGGAGAAAAGGGAAAGGAAGTTGTGAATCTGTTGTGTTACACACGCGATCTTGACCGGCAATTTCGCCTATTGCGGCAGGCACAGCAGTATTCCGTCAATCTGTTCCGGCACGAGATCGAAAGCCTGCAACAGAAAGGCGCTGTCTATGAGGCGCAGCCCAGCACCGGTGTGCTGTGTCTGCAACCAGGCTTTTACTCCGAAGAGTACGGCCTTGCCCTGGAAACGAAGGGAAGAATGGAGACGCTGCATGTATGACACGCCGAAGAACACCATCGAATTCCGTGTGTGGGGCCGCTATGCGATGTTCACCGATCCGTTGACCCGAGTCGGCGGGGAAAAATGCTCCTACCATCTGCCGACTTATGAGGCCCTGAAGGGCATCGCCAAAAGCATCTACTGGAAGCCGACCTTCATCTGGCACGTCGATCAGGTGCGGGTGATGAAGCGCATCCGCACGCAGACCAAGGGCATGAAGCCTCTGGACTATGTGAGCGGCGGGAACACGCTTGCGATCTACACCTATCTGACGGGCGATCCCGATCCTGTCACCAAAGAACCGAGCGTTGAGTATCAGGTGCGGGCGCACTTTGAATGGAACGAACACCGACCGGAACTGAAAAAAGACCGCAATGACGGCAAGCATTTTGGTATCGCAAAACGCAGTCTCGAACGTGGGGGCAGGCAAGACATCTTTCTCGGCACCCGTGATTGCCAGGGATATGCGGAGCCGTGTGTCTTCGGCGAGGGCAAAGGCGCTTACGATGACGCGGGCGAGTTGCAGTATTTCCTCATGTTCCATAGTTTCGACTATCCGGACGAGACTGGAGAAAACAACCTCGCC
>JAZKAG010000015.1:0-3863 GCA_040389265.1 Acidobacteriota bacterium | reverse complement strand
GATACAGAAACTCTATGAAACCTACGACCGCTGCGCCGGACTGGAGCAGTTCGAGGGCAATCCGCTACCTCCGCCATGTGCGAGGCCACAAGACACACAAATATGCATCACGCTCAACCGCTTGGGTAATTTCAGCCGAGCTGAGCTAAGCGTTAGACCCGAGACACATATCCTCGTAACGGAAGCGTCGGCCGTTCGCAGCGGAAGGTTGCCTGCGTCCAATCCGCTTTCGGACAAACTTGAATACTGCGCTGGCGATGGCGCGACATATGGTCTCAACCCAGCTTACTTCGAGCGCTACTTGTCCCAGCTTACGCAGTGGTGCGATTCGCCGTATAGCGATTCAAAGGCACAAGTTGTGTTGGGCTACATTCGGCAAAAAAGGTTGATCGCCGACCTGTTAGAGCAGCGTGTGCTTACTCTGACTGATGGTCAACTTCAGCGCATCAAGCCAGGTAGGTCGTTGATGGATCCGGGGGATGCTTGGATACGGTGGTGCGTGGAAACCCCCGGGGAGAACTTAACAAACACATGGGACGACCAAGCCACGTTTGTGCTTTGGGAGAAATTTGAGTCGAGCAACGTCGACAGCAACGGTCTCTGCATGGCGTCTGGGTCGATTGGAAGAATCGGGCGCATTCATCCCAAGGGAATAAGGGGTGGAAGAGATCAAGCGAAGCTCATCAGTTCCAACGATACGGACGGATTTACCTTTCGAGGTAGATTTATCGATGTCGAACAAGCAGCAAGCGTAGGCTACATCGCCAGCCAGAAAGCCCATAACGCACTGCGATGGCTGATCGCGCGGCAAGGATACAAACACGGCGATCAGGTCATCGTGGCCTGGGCAGTTGCCGGACATCCGCTCCCGCCTGTCATCGCGGCGTCGGACGACATTCTGGATAGCGCTAACGTTAGCGAAACTCCGCTGGAGCCTTATGAAGGCGACGCCGGCCAGCTCTTCGCGAAACGGCTGAACAATCGCATCGCCGGCTATGCCACCCAACTCACGGATCGCGACGACATTGTGGTGATGGCGCTCGACTCCGCCACGCCGGGCCGCATGGCAATTACCTACTATCGCGAATTATCCGGATCGGAGTTTCTCGAACGCATACAAAAGTGGCACGAGAAAATGGCGTGGCAGCAAAACATGGGGAAAGACCGCCACTTCATCGGTGCCCCGGCACCGCACGACATTGTTGAGGCGGCATACGGCAAGCGCGCGGATGAGAAGCTGCGCAAGACCACTGTGGAAAGGCTGCTGCCATGCATCGTCGACCAGCGGCCCATTCCCCGCGATCTGGTCCAGGCCTGCGCACAACGCGCGGCGAACCGCGCCGGTCAAGAACATTGGGAGTGGGAACGCACGCTTGGCATCGCGTGCGCATTGGTTCGTGGAAGCAGAACAAAGAAGGAGTACCACATGTCGCTTGAAGAACAACGCACCACCCGGGATTACCTGTTCGGCAGATTGCTGGCCGTGGCGGAAAAGATTGAAGGCCACGCACTGTACTTGCAAGGCGAAAAGCGAGACACCACCGCCGAGCGGCTGATGCAGCGCTTCGCCGACCATCCGGCCTCCACCTGGCGCACCATAGAATTGGCGCTTGGCCCTTACATGGCGCGCCTGCGCAGCAGCCGAGGCGGAGCGCTGCACGTCTGGAAGACGCAGCTCGACCAGATTGCTGCGAAGTTTCAGGGCGACGACTTCACTCGCCCGGGGCGTCTCGACGCCGAGTTTCTTCTCGGGTACCACTGCCAGCGCGCCGCGCTGAATGCGAAACGCGCCATCGACTCCGGCGACGGACAGGCCGACCCTACCAATGACATTACATATCAGCAAGGAGACCTATCGTGAGCACACTGCAGCATAAGATCGATTTCGCCGTCATCCTCCGCGTCCATCATGCCAACCCGAACGGCGATCCGCTGAACGGCAACCGTCCGCGCATCGACTACACTGGCTACGGCGAAATTTCCGACGTCTGCCTGAAGCGCAAGATGCGCGACCGCCTGATGGAGTCCGGCCAATCCATCTTCGTGCAATCCGACGACAGAAAAAACGACGATGCGAAGAGCCTCCGCGACCGCGCGGAGAAAAAGCTCGGCGGCAAGTTCGGTTCGGCGGAGACCGCAAAACTGGCCAACGAAACATGGTTCGACGTGCGCGCGTTTGGCCAGCTCTTTGCGCTGCCGAAAAAGTCGAAAACGAAAGTTTCCGAGGAGGAAGGCGACACTGGAATTTCCATCCCCATCCGCGGTCCGGTCACGGTGCAGTCCGCGTTCAGCCTGGAACCCGTCGACGTGACCAGCACGCAGATCACCAAGAGCGTCTCCGGCGACGGCGACGGCACCAAGCGCGGCACCGACACTATGGGCATGAAGCACCGCGTGGATAAAGCCGTGTACGTGTTCTATGGCAGCATGAATCCACAGCTTGCTGAGCGCACAGGTTTCAGCGATACCGACGCCGAGGCGATCAAGCAGGTACTGCCGAAACTGTTTGAGAATGACGCTTCTTCCGCGCGACCCGATGGAAGCATGGAGGTGCTCAAGGTGCTCTGGTGGCGGCACAACTCCAGGGCGGGACAGTATTCCTCCGCCAAGGTGCATCGTTCGCTGCGGCCCTCGCCGGACGGGAGCTACACATTGGATCGGCTGAAAGATCTCGTTCCGGAAGAGATTGACGGTTTCTGAATTTCCTTCTCCCTGACAGAGAACCCCTGCGAGGTGCGAGCATGTCTGAACCCGATGAAGACAATCTGCCGATCAGCGGGCTGCAGCATCTCGCATTCTGTCCGCGGCAATGGGGACTCATTCATCTGGAGCAAGTCTGGCACGAAAATTTCCTGACGGCTGAGGGCAGGCTGCTGCATGAGGCTGTGGACCTGCCCGGCCAATCCCGCCGCAACCAGGTCCGCACCGTTCGTGGCATGTGGCTCTGCTCGAGGCGGCTCGCACTTACAGGACGCGCGGATGTGGTCGAGTTCAAGCCCGAGCCTTACCCGGTCGAATACAAGCGCGGCAAACGCAAGCCCAACGATTGCGATGCCGTGCAGCTATGCGCCCAGGCGCTCTGCCTTGAAGAGATGCTCGGCGTTGCCATTCCGCGCGGCACTTTTTTCTACGGCAGCCCACGCCGCCGGCTGGAAGTTGTTTTCACCGCTGAGCTACGCAGCCGGACCGAGTCTCTCGCCTCTACCATGCACCGTCTGTTTCGCGCCGGAATTACACCCGCAGCGCAACCCGGACCGCACTGCCGCAGTTGCTCACTGGTCGACGTTTGTCTCCCCGAATCCACAGACGGAACAACCGACGTGCGCAAGTGGCTGGACCGGCAGGTGCGCAGCTTGTCTCAAGACGCACCTAGAGATGAGAAAGCATTCTGAGGGACGACGCATGAGAAAACTGCTCAACACGTTGCACGTCACCACGCAAGGGGCTTACGTCCACCGCGATGGCGAGACCCTCTCGGTCAAGATCGGCGATGAGGTGCGGCTACGGTTGCCCATCCATACCATCGAGGGCCTGGTCTGCTATGGGCAGATCAGTTGCAGTCCATTCGTCCTCGGTCTCTGCTGCGAACGTGGCGTCGGCGTATCGCTGCTGACGGAACAGGGCCGTTTCCTGGCGCGGGTCACTGGCCCAGTTTCCGGTAACGTTTTGCTCCGCCGTCAGCAGTACCGAATCGCCGATACGCCCGAGGCGACGCTGCCCATCGTCGCCGCAATCGTCGCTGCAAAGATTGCGAACAGCCGCCTTGTCCTGTTGCGCGGCGCTCGAGAAACCGATGAGCCGGAACGTCAGAGCCGGCTGCGCACCAGAGCCGACCAGCTCAGTTCCATCGGCGCGGCCGCCGG
>JAZKAG010000014.1:20448-36266 GCA_040389265.1 Acidobacteriota bacterium | reverse complement strand
GTTGCTCTCCCCAGAGAAGAACGAGGCCGTATATGGCAAGTGCAATAACCCCCACTGTCATGGACATAACTACACTTTGGAAGTGATGTTGAGCGGAATCGTCAATCCAATGACCGGCATGGTTTGCGACCTGAGGAACCTAGATGGCTTTGTGCGTCGCGAAATTGTCGACAGGTTCGATGAGCAAAATTTGAACCTGGATAGCAGCTTTAAAAGCATTGTTCCTACGACCGAAAATTTGTGTGTAGAAATTTACAGGATCATACACGCTGGCTTTCGCGACGCGAAGCTTGAACAAGTTCGTGTGCAAGAGACCAGCAACAATTATTTTGAATTTGCCGGGTGAACCGGCGAGTGCGCGGTTGCGTATACAGACTGCTGCGCAGGTGAGACGAAAGGTTGTTCGATGGCAGAGCCAGTATTGGTTCACAGCTCCAGGGAGAATGCGTTAGCTGAGTTTTCGACCGCCGAACTCTACCGGGAATTAATTGTCAGATTTGGCGAAGATCCGACACGCGATGGTTTATTGCGCACTCCGGAACGTGTGCAAAGGGCGATGGAATTTCTGACTAGGGGCTATCAGCAGGATGCTAGCGAAATTCTACGTGGCGCCATGTTCGATGTGGACTATGACGAGATGGTGATCGTGAAGGATGTGGAAGTGTTCTCTCTATGCGAGCACCACATGCTGCCATTCTTTGGGCGGGTGCACGTCGCCTATATACCTAACGGCAAGGTGATCGGGTTAAGCAAGATTCCCCGCTTGGTAGATGTATACGCGCGCCGCTTGCAGGTGCAGGAGCGGCTGACCCGCGAGATTGCCGATGCAATTCAAGATGCGATTGAGCCGCAGGGCGTTGGCGTCGTGATCGAGGCGCGACATTTATGCATGATGATGCGTGGCGTCGAGAAGCAGCATTCCTCAACCGTCACCTCCGCCATGCTGGGGGCGTTTCGCAGTAACCAGCAAACACGCCACGAATTTTTATCGCTGGTGCATGGCCGGGGAGAGAACGGCATCTGAAGCGCCCCACTGGCTGTAGCGCGTTGAAGTTTGTTGCAGGTGTGTGCCGGGCAACATCGCTCCATCGGCTATTCTGAGTTGAACTTTATGAATGGCCTCTTAATCGTCAACAAACCTGCTGGGATGACGTCGCACGACGTCGTTGCGACTGTACGCAGGTTGACGGGCGAATCTTCCGTGGGCCACCTGGGTACGCTCGATCCGATGGCCACGGGCGTGCTGCCGCTGCTGCTGGGACGCTTCACTCGACTGGCGCAGTTTTTTAAACAGGACAGCAAGCGTTACGCGGGAACAATTCGGTTTGGTTTCGCCACCGACACGTATGACGCAGAAGGTGAGGCTGTGGGCGCGTGCGTGGATCCGCAATTGACGCTGGAAGAGATTCGAGCGATTGCCCGGCTGTATCGAGGCGAGATCGATCAGACACCGCCCCCCTTTTCAGCCAAAAAGTCGGGTGGCGTTCCTGCATACAAACTGGCGCGACAGGGAAAGCCTGTAGTGTTGCGGCCGGTGCGAATCGCAATTCATCGGTTTGAAATTTCTGTATATAACGCGCCGAATGCTGGCTTTACCCTCGAGGTTTCCTCGGGAAGCTATGTTCGCTCGATAGCTCATGAAATGGGCAAACTGGCCGGTTGCGGTGCGCATCTTGCGAGCCTGTGTCGCGAGCAGGCGGGCGAATTTACGCTCGACCAGGCTGCGACGCTGGAAGAAATTGCCGCGTGGCAGAACGACAATGCGCTCGTGCAGCGGCTGCCTCATCCGCGTCTCCTGTTGCCGCAGATGCCGGCGGTGACGGTGGATGAAAATATGGCCTCGCGACTGAAGAATGGGATGGCGTGTAATCTGTCGGAATATTCGAATGCGCCGTTTGTTAAGGTATTTACCAGCCAGCGGGAACTGTTTGCGATTGGACGCCGAATTGCCGGAACATTGATACAGCCGACGGCAGTGCTGGGCTAGTGTCGGCGCGATTTGGTTCGCTCGCGGGCGGGGGTGCGAAGCATTGGTAAGAGCAGTGGAAGGAAATTCTTCGCCACCTGTTTGCATCCCTCTGCAGTCGGATGGATGCCATCGTCCTGCATGGAGCCGGGGACGCCATAGACACCCTTCAGCATAAAGGGCAGCAGGGGTACGTGATACTGCTTGGAAGCTTTTGCATAGATGGCGTTGAATTTTTCGATGTAGTCGCTTCCGTAGTTCGGCGGCAGCGTTATTCCGCCCAAGATAACTTTGGCAGGCGCTTTCTGCATCGCCGTGATAATCGCAAACAGGTTCGCCTCGGTATCCCGTATGGGGAGTCCGCGAAGGCCGTCATTACCGCCGAACGCAACGATTACCACGGACGGATGAAACTTGAGGACTTCAGGAATGCGAAGCACGCCATCTTTCGTTGTATTACCGCTGATTCCGAGGTTGATGACGCGGTACCGATATCCAAGCGCATCCAGATCGCGCTGCAGATTGGCAGGATAGCTTTCGTTGCGACTGACGCCGTGGCCTGCGGTCAGGCTGTCACCAAACGCGACCACCGTGGGAAGCGAAGAATCAACTGGCGCGGCTGTTGGCTGCGGTAAGGGGACAGTCGCAGCCGGTGTTGATTCGGTGGAAGTGGCCTGCTGCGGTTGCGGGTTTGAGCCGTTGCAACCGAGAAGCCATGCGATCATCAAGACAGTAGAAAGAAATGCTTTCAAATTAGGTTTCATCCACACCACTCACCCATGTCCTCTGAAACTCACGCTATCATTTCAGTCCGCGGATTAAGAAAAACATTACGCAGTGGATCGACCTCTCTTGAGATTCTCAAGGGAATCGATTTCAGCATTCCATCGCGTCAATTCGTCGTCATCATGGGCGCTTCCGGCAGCGGTAAAAGCACGCTGCTTGGGCTACTTGCCGGATTGGATGCGCCAACCGATGGCACAGTCACAATTGATGGAGAAGAAATCAGTCACCTCAGTGAAGATGCGTTGGCCCATATACGCGCCACCAAGCTTGGATTTGTTTTTCAATCTTATCAACTGATTCCGACGCTGACCGCGATGGAAAACGTGTTGCTGCCGCATGAACTACATGCCGCGGACGATGGCAAGCCACGAGCGCAAAAGCTACTGGCGAGCGTTGGATTGGCCGAACGGATGCATCATTATCCGGTGCAGTTATCTGGAGGAGAGCAGCAGCGAGTGGCGCTGGCTCGGGCGTTTATGCTGCGGCCGCCCGTAATCCTGGCAGATGAACCGACCGGCAATCTGGATTCGGCGACCGGAGCGCGCGTGATGGAATTGCTGATGGAATTGAACCGCCGCGAGGGAACCACCCTGGTTTTGGTGACACACGATGCCAGCCTGGCGGCGCATGCGGAAAGGAAGATTCTGCTGCGCGATGGACGAATTGAGGCGGATGAAGTTTGTCAACCTGCTCCGCGCGATGTTGGAGCGGGTGCATGAAGCGTGCTGCTAGGGGATTGGCCTGGGCAACGGCGTGGAAAATCGCATGGCGAGACCTGCACGCTTCCTGGATCAAGTTCACCTTCGTAGTGATTGCCGTCGCGTTGGGCGTGGGATCGTTGACGGGCGTGCGAAGCTTCAGCCTCATCTTTCAGCGAACCTTGCTGGCGCAGGCGCGCACCTTGATGGCTGCAGATCTTACGGCCAGAGATTTTCATCCATATACCGAGGAACAGCTGGCGGCTCTTGACCGACTGCAAGCGCTGGGCGTCGACCACACCTTGGTCACGGAGACGGTATCGATGGCAACCACCGCATCGAATCCCGATCCTGTGCTGGTGTCACTGAAGGCGGTCGATCCGGCAAAATATCCCTACTACGGTACCGTGGTGCTGGCATCCGGCAAGCGCTTGCGCGAGGTGCTGCGCGATAATACCGCCGTAGTCAGCGAAGAGTTCCTACTGCGCGATCACTCCCATGTGGGTGACAGACTGCATGTAGGAAATCAATTCTTCACGATCACCGATGTAGTGCGATCGGAGCCGGACAGAATTTCTTCCTCCTTCAGCATTGGTCCACGTGTGATGCTCACGCAATCTGTGCTGCCGTCTACCGGACTGGTTCGTCCTGGCAGTCGCGCATCGGAGCGCATGCTGTTTCGACTGAAGGCGCAGGCTGCTCAGCATGGCGTGGATATCTCCACCTTTCGGAAACGGGTGGAAACGATTCTGCCGGAAGCGCAAGTGACGGATTATCGTGAATCGAATCCTGCGCTGGTGCATGGCCTGGAACGTTCAACGGCAATGCTGACGCTGGTCAGCCTGGTGACCATGGTATTGAGCGCGATCGGGGTGGCAATGGCGATGCATTCCCACTTGCAGCAGCGCCTGGAAACCATCGCAATCATGAAATCATTGGGCGCGTGTTCTTCGCAGGTGATGCGCATTTATTTGCTGCAGACCGTGTTCCTGGGAGTGGTGGGGGCATTGCTGGGCGTCGCGGCAGGCTATGGCGTGGCGCGTGCCTTCCCGATTTTGTTGGAGAGACTGGTTTCTCTTCCAGTCCAGGGAAACCTGGCACTCTCCCCGGTAGTGATTGGGCTCTGCACTGGCGTGCTGACAACGTTGTTATTTACGCTGCCGCCGCTTTTGGAGATTCGCAGTTTTCGGCCGTTGCGCATTCTGAGAAGGAATGTTGAGCAAGAGCAGGGAACTCGCCTGGCGAATATTTTTCCCCGCGATCCCATGCAGCTAGGCGCGATTGCGATCATCCTGGTCGGGCTGGCGGTTATCGCCAGCACGTTGACTGAGTCATTCATGGTCGGCGAGTGGTTCGCCGGCGGATTGCTTGGCGTGCTGGTAGTCCTGCTGCTGGCTGCCTCTGGCCTGCTGGCCGCGGTGCGATGGATGATGCAGTGGCAACGCCGACGCTTCAGTCCCATGGTGCGGCAGGGATTGGTGAATCTGCAGCGCCCGGGGAATCAATCGGCGGCTGTACTGACCGCGCTTGGTCTAGGCGTCATGCTGATGATGACGATTTATTTTGTACAGCACGCCATCGTCCAAGACCTGCAGATGAATAGCGGATCTCCGAGCGTACCCAATGTATTTCTGGTGGATGTAGGCACCGATGAACTTGCCGGGGTGGAGAAGTTGGTCGCCGCGCAACCGGCGGTAAAAGGTGGAGTCGAGACCATCCCGGTTGTTGCGGCGCGCATTACGTCACTGAACGGGGTGCCGACGGATCGGTTGCGTATCCAACATTATCCAAAGCGGATGCTGCGGTCGACTTCTCTCACCTGGGCAGACAACTTGCCTGCGGGCGAAAAGGTTGTGAATGGAAAATGGTGGAACGACGGGAGCGACAAGCCGCAGGTAGCTGTCAGGGATTCAACCGCAAAAGCATTGCACCTGAAGGTCGGTTCTGCCATCGGGTTCGCTACCGGAGAAAAGACATTTGTCGCCGTTGTAGTCGCAATCGTTCGCGCGGACGGTGATCACATTTACTCGCGCAGCCAATTTATTTTGCCGAGTCGTGTGCTAAGCGGGCAAGCCGCGGTTTGGTACGGTGCGTTCCATGCAGACCCGATGCGTGTTGGAGAAGTAGAGAAGAGCCTGTTTGCCGCTTATCCCACGGTGACGGTGATCAACATGGCGGACGTGCTCGAAGTGGTGCGTAAAGTGGTCGACCAGATCGCGATGATTCTGAGATTTGTGGCGGCATTTGTTTTGCTGGCGGGCGGAATTATCCTGGCGTCGAGCGTGACTGCGACTCGCTTTCAACGGGTGCGCGAGGTTGCAATTTTAAAGTCGTTGGGAGCGTTACGTGCCCAGGTCATTCGCATGCTGAGTATTGAATTTTTGATGCTGGGCGGTATCGCAGGTCTCGCAGGAGTCGTGTGCGCGCTGGGATTATCCAGCGTACTGCTGCATCGTCTGGATGTCAGCTTCCATCCCAACTGGGCGGTTTCCGTGGGTGCCATGATTGCGGCCGCAGTCCTGGCCGCCATAACCGGATGGCTGGCGTCGTATCGCATTCTGCAACAGAAGCCGCTCGAGGTTTTGCGCGAAGAATAGGAGCGATTGCAGCAGACTCAGCTCGTTACCATTGATCGCGAATCGATTGACCGAAAAGCGCTCGGCCAATATATTCAGAAGGGACGCTTTTTCGGCGTGCGTCCCGATACTGCGCCTTCGTTCAATGGTAGGACAGCTGGCTCTGAACCAGCATATTGGGGTTCGAATCCCTGAGGCGCAGCCAAACCTTTTTGCAGCCATACCTTCCGACCCGCGGCCGCCGGGATTACCATCACTTTTGGCGATGAAAAAATCGATCACAGCGGTTTTGCTATTACTCTTGTGTGTCGGCGGAAACATCTGGGCAAGCGAACCGGCGAAGCATGGTCCGGGACATATGTTGACTTCGGAACCGCCGCCAGGAATGCCATTCACCGCTTCGAAGAACTTCACCGGGCTCGAGTTTACCGGTGCGTACGCTACCTACGGAAATGCGGACACATGGTTTCCGACCTGGGCTGCGAACGGCAATCTCTACTCCTCGTGGACCGACGGCAAGGTGAATGGAATCACCTCGTCGTCTCTCGGGCCGCACGCTACGACGGGATATGCGACCATCCTGGGCGATGACCCGCTGCATTTGACCATCACAAATGTCGGTACGTACTCGGCCAGCCCGCTTCCGTACGGGGGGCGTTATCCTGCCGGCGGCCTGGTGTACAACGGCGTGTGGTATTACGGCACGTATCTGCTCGACCAGACGCCCGACAAAGGCTTGAATTGGGATATTCTCGGGCCATTTGTGGGGTTCCGGTACTCGACCGATTTCGGAAAGACCTGGCATGGATCGCCGCACAGTCCGTCACATCCGTTATTTGATGAGCCTGCCAGAAAAGACGGGCCGGTCAAACTGGGTCTGCCGCACTTTGTCGATTTTGGGAAAAACATGGAATATTCTCCCGACGGCAAAGCCTACATCGTTTCGCAGGGAGCGACGGCGAACGATCCAAGTCCGCGAGATGCGAACTTAAGTTGGATCACCGGAGACCAGGTCTACCTCGCGCGTGTGAAACCGAGTATCGCAAATATGAATCGCCGATCCGCCTATGAATATTTTGCCGGCTGCGACAAACATGGACATGCACATTGGACTCGAGATTTCTCAAGAATCAAACCTTTAATCGATTGGAATGATCACACCGGCAATGTGTCGGTGACGTATGATGCTCCGCTGAAAACATATCTGATGGCAGTGACAGACGGCGGGAATACGATTGGCAAATACAACACCTATATCCTTGAATCGCCACAGATCGCAGGGCCCTGGCGGCTGGTCACCTACATGCGTAATTTTGGCGAGCAGGGATATTTTGTGAACTTCCCATCGAAGTTCATCAGCAAGGATGGACGGACCCTGTGGATGTCGTACTCCGCAAATTTTACGAATGGGTACCTGCACCATGGGATGAAACCCGACCCCGCAGGAAGCGGGTATTGGTGGACGCTGCAACAGGTGAGACTGTTAGGCCCGGGCGCGGCCGGCCATCACTGAGTCTGGCAACCAAGGCGCCATCTGCAGCGGAAACACGGTTCATGACCGTCTTTCCCCGACGATTTGTGCAATAACCGCATCTATAACTACGGAATCATGGCGACCACAAGTCCTACAACTCCATCGCATCCGGCTCTGCAATTTCGCGTTTTCAGAGTGCTGAAACGTATCGGCGTGGCCGTCGTGTTGATCGCGATGGTGGCCGATATTGTTATGGGCGTGGTGTTTTATCGCCATCCTGTGGCGATGATCACTCAGGTCATGGATGCGCGGCTGCGGCTAGCCGGATTTCACAGCGAATATGTGCGCTTCGGGTCCTATCGCGTGCACTATTTCGTCGGCGGCCATGGAACTCCACTGCTGTTGATTCATGGACTGGGCGCTCGCAGCGAAGACTGGACGGCGGAGATGCCGGAGTATGCAGAAAATGGTTTTCGCGTTTACGCCTTGGATCTGCTGGGATGCGGACGGACCGATCGACCCGATATCGACTACACCATCGCACAGCAGGTCGAATTGATCAAAGATTTTTTGACCGCCGTGCATGTGGAGAAGACGGATGTGATCGGTTGGTCGATGGGTGGCTGGGTGGCCCTGGAATTTGCCTTACGACATCCAGATCGCGTGAATCGCCTGGTGGCGATGGATAGCGCCGGGTTGAGGTTCCAGAGCAAGCTTACGCCGGCTATTCTGGAGCCAAATAGCGTGCCCGAGTTGGAACGGCTGGAAGCCATCCTGATGGCGCACCATTACTTCATTCCTGGATTTGTGCAGCGGGATCTGTTGCGAAACATGCAGCGGAACCGCGCCGTAGTGCACCGAACTCTTGAATCGCTCTTGCGCGAAGAAGGAAAACTCGTCGGACGCCTCGGCCAGCTGAAGATGCCGGTGCTACTGATCTGGGGACAACAGGACGAATTGATTCCGCCCAGCGTTGGCGAGCAAATGCGCGGAGATATCCCGCAATCTGTGCTGGAGTTATATTCCGGTTGTGGGCACATGGGTCCCGCAACTTGTGCGGATCGCATGGTACCGCGAGTAGTGGATTTCTTGCGGAGCCACCCACCTAGGGCGGGCGGCGTATTTCATTACTGAACAATTGTTGGGCGGCTATTTAGATTTGCCGGTCCACTGATATCCCTCGTTTTGCGGCAGGCCGATATGAGCCAGAACCCGGCACACAAATTGTCGAGCCATCTCCAGCGTGTCGACAGGATGGTTGTAGAACGTGGGGATTACAGGGAAGATGGTTGCGCCCGCATCCGCAGCCTGCAGCATGTTGCGCAGATGAATTTTGTTGAATGGAGTTTCGCGGACGCAGAGAGTGAGTGGCCGACGCTCCTTCAGGCAGACATCGGCGGCACGCGCAATCAGGTTGTCTGCCAGTCCGTTCGCGATCGAGGCAAGCGTTCCCATACTGCAGGGAAGAACGATCATTCCATCGCAGGGATAACTGCCACTGGCAATGGGCGCTCCGATGTCAGCGGGAGTATGCTGCACGATTTTTCCGCTCGCCTGCTTGAGCAGTTTAGCGATCAGGTCGTTGCGGCCGCTGACTTCAAGTTCCTCTGCCAGGACGCGTAGGGAACTTTCAGAGGCGATGAAATGCACGCGTCCGACACGCGAGTCTTTTTCCAGCAGCACCAGTAGCTCTCGAGTCAGCATGGCGCCGCTGGCGCCCGTCATCGCGACAGTCAACGTTCTAGCATGGGACATCGCGGGACCTGCTCTCTCACGCTTGCTGATTCAAGACGCGATCGAAAATTGTATCCACGTTGGTGAGCTGCCGTTTCATGTCAAACGCATGCGCCAGTTTTTCTGGTGACAGCAATTTTGCAATCGCAGGATCGTTGCCGACTTCTTCGCGGAAGTTTAAATCCTGCTTCCAGGCCTGCATGGCATGGGATTGCACCAGCTTATACGCGTCCTCGCGAGACATTCCGGCTTCCGCGAGCTCAAGCAAAAGCTGGCCAGAAAAAATGAGGCCACCGGTCAGTTCCAGATTGCGCAGCATGCGCTGGGGATGCACCACCAGCTTATCGATCAGGCCGGTGGTTTTCTCCAGCAAGTAATCGGTGAGAATGGTGGAGTCGGGAAGGATGACACGCTCGACCGACGAATGAGAAATATCCCGCTCATGCCAGAGAGCAACATTTTCCAGCGCAGCCTGCTGGTTGGCGCGAACCACTCGAGCCAGGCCACTGATCTGCTCGCTCGTAATGGGGTTGCGCTTGTGCGGCATGGCGGACGAGCCCTTTTGCTTCTCCGAAAAATATTCTTCCGCCTCGCGAACTTCGGTGCGCTGCAGATGACGAATTTCAACGGCAATCTTGTCCAGCGTGGCTGTGATTAAGGCCAGCGTGCCGAGATAAAACGCGTGCCGATCGCGCTGCAACACCTGGGTCGCCACTGGGGCGGGCATGAGACCAAGCCGCTCGCAGATGCGGGCTTCATGCTCCGGTTTTAAATGGCCAAAGGTGCCGACGGCACCAGAAAGCTTGCCGACCCGCATGTCTTCCGCCGCCATGTCGAATCGACGAAGATTGCGCTGCATCTCCGCATACCAGTTCAGCAGCTTCAATCCGAAGGTGGTTGGCTCGGCATGCACGCCGTGGGTACGGCCTACCGTGGGTGTGTGCTGGAACTCGATGGCGCGACGCTTCAAAACATCGAGAAAGCGAAGAAGATCGGCGCGAAGGATGTCTGACGCCGCCTTCACCTGCAGCGCCTGTGCGGTATCGACCACATCGTTTGAGGTCAGGCCAAAGTGCAGCCAGCGCGCTTCGGGGCCAATCTTTTCCC
This sequence comes from Acidobacteriota bacterium, assembly GCA_040389265.1. Lineage (GTDB taxonomy): Bacteria > Acidobacteriota > Terriglobia > Terriglobales > Acidobacteriaceae > JAKAAZ01. Next base: position 25,925 of record JAZKAG010000014.1, on the reverse strand, counting down.
CAACCGCGGTGGTGAACGCGATTACGTCGTGACGGACCTCCGCTTCGACTTGCCGAATGCGGGCGACGTCGATGCTGCCTCGCTCGCGAATGGCGTGCGCCGCCTCGGCGGGAACGATGCCGAACTCAGCCAGGGTCTCCGACGCTGCCGCCTCAACTTCCAGCCACATGCGGTACTTGTTTTCTTCCGTCCAGATGTTGCCCATGGCGGGGCGTGTGTAGCGTGCAATCACCGGCGTAGTCCCTGGCGGGAGACAACCTGAGTTGGGGCAGCGCTGCTGTCTGGTTGGGAGACCCCGAGCAGTACGGCCATTTCTTCGTAGAGAAATCCCTCGCCTGGCCGATACGGTTGCACCCACTTACCGTCGATGACGAACTGTGGAATGGCCCGCTTGCCGGTGTGTGCGATGACTTCCTGCGCCGCGCCGGGCGTGGTTTCAATATCGATTTCGGTATGGGGTATGTTGTAGCGCTGAAGAAAGCGTTTGGCTTCACGGCAGTCGGAGCACCAGGACGCCGAGTACACGATCAAGGTCATACCTTCATGATAAATGGGAGGGGAGCATAATGCGTGAAAGGATTGTGACCGTCGATTTTGCGCTCTAACCCTTCAATCCGCTTGCCCTTCTTACCTTTGCCCCGCGATAGCACCCTTCAACATGAAATCCTGCGATGCATTTGGTGGCCAGATTTTTTCATGTTGCGGAGAGCATATGGCCTAGTATTCGTCTCGTTAGCCTACATAAATACAGGCCTTTAGAAAGGCGCAAAGCTTTGCTCACGGCCTGCCCTGCGCATTAGCAGTTGGGTTGGTCACGAAGGTGATGTCGGCGGGAAGATGGCAAACGCGCACGGCGGAGTTCTGATACGGGCAGTTGAATTGAGTTGGCATGGCGGCAGGTAGCACAACCCAATTGACGCCGTAAACCGCCAGGTTCTGGATGCGCTGCAGGTCGTTCCAACGGGAAAAATTCTTGGTCTGTGTGACTTGATTCCACCACTGCTGTGCCAACGCTGGATCGATGGCAGCAATGCCGCCGTCCTTACTCCAATCCGGCAAGACGCTGCGCTCGGTCATGGCGCGAAAGCCCAGAGTGTCTTCCTGTGCCAGCTGCTGGTAATAAGGATCGAGCGCAAAGTAGGCGTCCTGTGGGGTGTTGTGGCGAATCCAGAGAAATGCTTGCGCCCAGGGATTGTGACTACGGGCCCACGGCCACTCCACATGTTTCAATGCGGGATAGAGCGACAGCTGCACCGCGAACATCAGGCCAGCCACCGCCGTGAATCCTGCTCCCCACGCCCACCAGCGGCGACCAAGAACATACTGTCCAAGCAAGCTGCCCAACAGCAGGAAAAACAAAATATAGATGATTTGGAAACTACGCAGCACCTGCAACCGAGCCAGCAGAAAAGAGTCGTCGGTGCGCGTAAAACAGACCGCAAATAGAATCGCCAACACGCCGACGTACAAGGAAACAGCCGCAATTAAGCCGTAATTGGAGCGGACGCGGAAATGGCTGCGAGAAATATAAATCACGGCGGTCACCAGTGGAGGGAAGAGTCCGAAAATTTCGAACCACTCCCACTTATCCAGGAAAAAATAATCCCGGCTGATGGTGGCGACGCGATAGGCAGGCGACGAGCCCAGCCATGCGCCGGCGTGGGATGCGACGATGCCAAACAGCATCACGGCGGCGGCAGCGGCCGCAAGCGTTTTCCAACGGCGGCTGCTTACCAGGGCCAGCACGATGACATAGCCGATTGCGTAGGCAGCCATCAGCGGATGCAGAATAAACGCTGCGAGCAGGCAAAGAGCCGTGGCGAGCGGACGCCGCTCCAGCGCGTAAGCAATCGCCAAAAGCGTGAGCGGGGTGGAGAACGAGCGCGCCGTCAGGTAAGGGTCGAGGATGAATATCGCGGAGCCAGCTACCGGAAGGGTCAATGTCGCAGTCATCAGAAGCATTGCTCCTGCGCGACCGCGCGCTGTTGAGAACAGCAGTCGCGTTAGCCGCCAGCAAGCATAGAGCATGATCCACAAAGAGGCCACGTAGCTGAGAAACATCGCATATCGCAGGGGAATGTGGAGACCGCGAATCAGCCATCCAAGAGCGAGGGAAAATAGCGAATGCTTCAGATGCGGCAGAACATATTCCGCGTGCACAGGGAACAGCGAGGGATGAATCACTTTTTCGATGCCGGCAACGTAAATCGCCGCATCGTCAACAAAAGGATGGTAGCCCTGGATGAAGAGTGCCAGGAGCGTCAAGCCAGATATAAAGACTGCTGGGCGCTGCAGAAATTTCCAAGGACTGGGAAGAGATGCCGGACTTGGAAGCGGCTGGGAGAGGAGGGACGAAGCTGGCGCCTCGGTCTCGACGACTAAGAGTGGCAAACCTGCCTCCTCGAGGAATTACTGGATAGACGGCACGTGCAACGAGTGGGTAGCAGGAAGCACGCCCGGCTGGGACGCAACACATTTGCACTTCGCACTTCGAAGTTACAGGTAAACCGGTAATTTGTTTGCAAGCTTATCGGAAACAGGCGACGAGTGTCCATTCGCACGGAGAAAATAACATTTCTATGTTTGATGCGATGCAGGCGCAGCTTGAGTTGGCTCCATTGCCGGATGAAAGCTCACGCAGATTTGAAAGCTTCCATTGCGCTTCTGCTGTGGTCGTCAACTCACGCTTAGTGAACAGCATTAGAAGCTTGGCTGGCCTTCATCGCAATGGTCTTCTGAGCGGTAGTCTTAAGAGTTTCAGCCTGTGGAATCAATGTGATCGCCTTGTTGATCATCGGATCCCAGGCGGCGCGAACCCTTAAGCCCTCCTGCTGGCCAAACACAGAGGTGAAGAGCTCACTCTTGATGCTCATATCGATCCATCCGCGAGCACCGTTGATGTCGTCAGCTGTCCAGGGAATATGTTTACTGGTCAGATAAGTTTCGAACTCGTGGATTACACCGTCGTCGACTTTGAAGTCCTTGCCGACAGTATGGTTCACCAGGTAGTGGTTCGCGAAGTCAAAAAATACAAACTGCTCCATCAAAACATCCTGGAAATTATTCGATTTCGGAGTGTCGATTTTTACATCGGGAGTGATACCACCCCCCCCGTATACCGCACGTCCTGAATCGGTTAGTTTGACCTCGCGATTGGCGTCGCTCTGCGGCCGGTCGGCGGGGTTGTAGAAATAGTCATACATAGAAATCCCGGTATAGTTGCGTTGAATCAGGCGACCACTAGGCGTGTAGTAGTGATAAGTGGTCAAGGCGAGAGCCGTGTTGTCCGACAGCGGATATACCGTTTGCACCAGGCCTTTGCCGAAGGTGGTTTCGCCGGCGATCAGTGCGCGGTCATGATCCTGCAGCGCACCGCTGACAATTTCTGCGGCAGAGGCTGTGCCGCGATTCACCAGCACAACAATCGGGTAAGTTCGATTCTGCTCGCCACGGGTAGCGCGATAGGTGATCGGTGGAAACGCTCGACCGCGCTGCGATACGATGACCTGTCCCTTCTCAAGGAAATCTCCTGACACCGAAACGGCTTCGCTCAACAAGCCTCCCGGATTGCCGCGGAGATCGATGACCAGGCCATGAATTGGGCCCATCTTTTGCAGGTTGTTTAAGACTTCCTGGCCAGTTTCTTCTTCGGCGAAGTCCTTAATGTGCATGTAGCCGATACCTGGCTGGATTTCGTAGGCAAGATCGACGCTGGCGCGGGGTATTTCCGCCCGAATCAAATGAAAGACAATGGGTTCAGACTTCCCCTCACGTCCAATGGTGACGTCAACCGGAGTACCCTTCGGCCCTTTCAGCATGTTGGCTACATCCAGCGTGGTCGCCTTCTTGATTGCTTTGCCGTCGGGCCCAACACCGTTGATGGGCTTGCCATTCACTGCCAGGATCACATCTCCTGGGCGGATCCCAGCCTTGTAGGAAGGTGTGCCTTCAAACGGATTGACCACCACGATTTTGTCGTTCTGCTGCATGATTTCCATGCCGATTCCGTAATATTTTCCACTCTCCTCTTCCCGCATTTCGGCAAATGCCTTGGGATCGTAGAAGTTGGAGTGGGGATCGAGGACATGCAACATATCAGGAATCGCGCCGTCGTAGATGGCGGTGTTGACTCTGTCCTTCGTCATCGGCTCGGCATAGTTCTGTTCGACGATGCTGTAGACATTGGTAAATTGCTTCAAACTGTCCCGCAGTGTGGATTGGTCGCTAGAAGTCTGCGCTCCAACGTTGCGATCGAGAAAAGCGCCTGCAACTCCGCAGACGATCAGAAAAACAACGACAAACAACAGCGAACGGCGAGTACGGGAGGTCATGTACCGTGAATTCCTTTTGCACCGTGGATGGAAAGCACGACGCGGTTAGCTAGCCGGGGAAAACTGCCCAAACTACTGCTCAGTGTAACATTCGAGTGCCCTGGGATCGATGCTGTGACCCGCAACGTGCAGGAGTTGAAAACATAGAATTTGGATGGGTTGGGAAAGCGGCCTCGGATGCGGTTAGAATGAAAGGAACGGAATCGACCTGCATCGAGTTGCTGTATCCGCATCGGCATCGATCTTCAATGGAAAGCCATCGGATTCGAGATCGCCATAGTGACCGGCAGGCATGGATGGTACCAACCAACAAATGATGTTACGAGCAGTTGTGCGCTTTGTTCTTCCTGTGGCCGTCGCCACCAGTCTGTGCCTTCACGGCGTGGCACAAACAGCCCCCGATGCCCCCGTCCCCGTTGAGGGTGCATCGACGATCAGCGGCAGCACCAATTTGAGCGCGGATTCGAACACCCTGGCCAGCCTGTACGGCATGCCGGTGGAGCAGATCGTCGCGCGCGTGAACGACCAGGTGATCACCAATTCCGACGTGGTCCGGGCGCAGACCCAGCTGGATCAGGAAGCACGCCAGAATAATTGGACTCTCGAACAGGTGAAACAAGGTCAGTCAAACCTGTTGCGAGATCTGATCGATCAGCAACTCTTGATTTCCAAGGGCAAACAACTCGGCATTACCGGTGACACGGAGCTGATCAAGCGGCTCGATGAGATCCGTAAAGAAAACCATCTCGATTCGCTCGACGACCTGCAAAAGGCAGTCGAGCAGCAGGGAATTTCGTACGAGGATTTCAAAGCCAACATTCGCAACAGCATCATCACCCAGCAGGTTGTGCGCGATCAAGTTGGCAGCAAGATGCAAATGTCGGAAGCCGAAATGCGCGCCTACTACGACGACCACAAGGCCGACTTTACTCATGAGGAATCTGTACATCTGAACGAGATTTTGATTCCGACACCCGAGGACGCCAGCAGCGCACAACTTGCGGATGCAAATGCAGAAGCCAAGGATCTGGAAGCCAAGTTAAAGGCGGGCGACAGCTTTACCGAACTGGCGAAGAAATATTCCAAGGGACCGACAGCAGCGCAAGGCGGGGACCTGGGCGATTTCAAACGGGGTGCGCTGGCCAA
>JAZKAG010000014.1:17108-20438 GCA_040389265.1 Acidobacteriota bacterium | reverse complement strand
CGGCGCCCATTCGCACTCGCCAGGGCTACATTCTCTTGCAGGTTACGGAGCACATTCCAGGCGGAACGCAGCCAATGCAAAAAGTAGAGCCGCAGATTGAGCAGGCAATCTACATGCAAAAGATTGGGCCGGCGGTTCGAGCCTACCTGACGCGTCTGCGCGATGAAGCCTACATCGACATCCGGCCGGGGTATACCGATTCCGGCTCCAGCCCCAACGAAACCAAGCCGACATTTGCGGCCTACACTCCACCGCAACCGAAGAAGAAGAAAAAGCAGAAGGCGCGATACGACGTGCAAACGGGTCGCTATGGCCACGCGGCCGTGACGGCTCCGGTCGAGGTCGCCTCCGCGAAAACGCCAGAAGCCCCTTCAGCTACGGCCGCGAGTTCGTCTTCCGCAGTGAAAAAGAGCCATTACGAGAAGGAACAGAAGCCCAAACGCGAGAAATTCCGGTATGGGCACGCGCCCACGCCACCTGTGTCTTCCTTGCAGGTTGCAACGTCTGCCAATGCTCCGCCTCCGCCTTCTCCGGTAAACCCGACGAGCACAGCCGATGCTGCGCCCCCAGCGGATGTTCAGCCGCTCGGTCCCGATCTTGAGCATGCTCCTCTGATCAATCAGCCAAAGGTCGGCAAAACGCGGTTCAGCGATCAAGCACGCGATAAGTCGGAGAAGCAGCACAAGAAATCTGCAAAGGCGAAAAAGGTCAAGCACGACAACGCCAAGCCCACACCGTTGACAACAACCGAAACCGCCACGCGCCAGATGGAATCCGCTCCGCTTGGCTTGAACGGTGCGACAGCGGCCAAGCCTAAGAAGAAGAAAGCTGCAACAGTCAACAATGGGCAAAAAACGCGGCTTAGCGACCAGAAAAAGACGGAGTCTAAGAAGAAGTCGAGTGACCAGACAGTGCCTGTATCGACCGCGCCCGCAGGAACTTCATCGTCCAGCGATCAGCCATAACGTGGACGGCAGGTTCGGCCAACATTGCAGTGAATCTGGGCGACGCGCATGCCGAGAATGTTTGCTACACATCCAGATGTGGGCTAGGTTTTTTAGCTTACAAAGGCCCGGAGCCGGGTTGTATCCGGTCGACCCGGATATGAAATCCGCCCGCGCCGGATTCCGGAAGAGGAGAGCATGAAAGATTTCTTCCTTGCCGACGCCGCCAAACATCGCGGTCGCAACATTCGCTCTCATTTCCTGGTAGCGCAAAAGCAATTGCGTGACCGAAATGATGGCATCGCGAAATATCTTTCCTTGACTCTTTGTGATCGTAGCGGCCGCATCGAAGGGCGATTGTGGGACAACGCGGAGAGTTGGGCCGCCAAGTTTGAGCAGAGCGATTTTGTCGACGTGCGCGCTTGCGTCGATGAGTTCAATGGAAAACTGCAGCTGAAGGTTTTGGAAATCGTACGGGTCGATCCGTCAAGAGTCGACCTGGCAGATTTTCAACGAAGCACCACGCGAGATATCGACGCGTTGTGGATGGAGCTTCGCAACACGGTCGACAGCTTTACAGATCCAGATTTGAAGCGGCTTGTCTTCGCATTTTTGGATGATCCAGAAATTGCACGGCGGTACAAGGTTGCACCCGCAGCGAAATTCATGCATCACGCTTGGATTGGCGGACTGCTGGAACATGTGGTCGATTTGATTCGATTCTGCGAACTTGCAGCCACGCATTTCCCCTTGATTCATCGCGACCTGTTGCTGACCGGGGCAGTGTTGCACGATATTGGCAAGGTTTATGAACTTAGCTGGGAGCGCGGCTTCGAATATACGCTGGAGGGTCAGCTGATCGGTCACATCTCGATTGCAACCCGGCTGTTAGATGAAAAGGTGAATGCCCTTCCGGGATTTCCTAAACCTGTACATATGCTGGTCGAACATCTGATCCTAAGCCATCACGGATCGCTCGAATTTGGTTCGCCAAAGCTGCCCATGATTCCAGAAGCAGTGCTGTTGCATTATCTGGACGATGCGGAAGCCAAGATGCTGGCGATTCAGGAGGCTTGTCAGGTACCCCTGGATGGAACCGTTGCACCTGTGTACATCGAGCGTGTGCGCGCACTCGAACGACCTCTGGTAAACACGCGAGCGTTTCTGGCCCAGGTGGAAGCGAAGGAGTTGCTGCGATGAACTACCTGCTGAAAACCGAGCCCGGCGCCTACTCGATCGACGACTTGAAGCGGGACGGCGAGACCATTTGGGATGGAGTGACCAATGCGGCGGCCGTAAAACATCTGCGCGAGATGCATCCCAATGATCGACTCGTGATTTATCACACCGGCGATGTACGCGCGGCGGTTGGGACGGCCACGGTCCTGCGCGTCGATGCGAGAGATCCTAAGGTTCCCTTAGTCCGCATCCGATTTGGAAAAACAATCTCACCAAAGACATTGGATACCATGAAGGATGAGCCTCTGTTTCATGATTCACCATTATTGCGTCAGGGTAGATTGTCGGTGGTACCACTAACCGACCCGCAATATCGATGGATCACGAAAGGCTAGCGACTCACCGAAACTATCGGATGTGCAATTAAATAAAACGCAAATCTAAGGAAATACTTCATGTTTCGTTTTGCCACCGCAGGAGAATCTCACGGGGAATGTTTGATTGCCATGGTTTCCGGCCTGCCCGCCGGTGTGCCCATCGATGAAGCCAAGATGAACCATGAATTGTGGCGTCGGCAGCAGGGATATGGCCGCGGTGGCCGCATGAAGATTGAGCGTGACAAGGGGCAGATACTCTCCGGCGTGCGTCACGCAAAAACAATCGGATCGCCCATCGCGATCCGGATTGAAAACAGTGATTGGAAGAATTGGACAGAGATTTTGCCAGTGGCCGCGGGTGACCCCGCCAAACACAAGGCAGTCGCCTCTCCACGCCCCGGGCATGCCGATCTGGCGGGCGCGCTGAAGTACGACTTCCCGGATGCACGGTACGTATTGGAACGGGCATCGGCGCGCGAATCCACAGCGCGCGTGGCGGCGGGTGCTATCGCCAAGCAATTACTTGAGGCCTTGGGAATTTCCGTCGCGAGTCACGTGATTCGTGTCGGCGAGGCCGAACTGGACCGAGATGCGAGCTGGCTGGAAATATCGGCGCTGCAGTCACGCGAAGAAGTTTTGCTGGGCTGCGTGGACGAAGCTTCTGAGCAACGCATGAAGGATGTTGTTGACAAGGCGCTGCGTACCGGCGATTCCGTGGGTGGCGTGTTTGAGGTGGTCGCTCATGGTGTTCCGCCGGGACTGGGAACCTACGCCAACTGGGATGATCGGCTGGATGGGATGTTGGCGGCGGCCGTCATGTCGCTGCAGGC
>JAZKAG010000014.1:0-17098 GCA_040389265.1 Acidobacteriota bacterium | reverse complement strand
ATCGACACACTCGATTTGTCCGCGACCAGAACAATGCCGGTGGCATTGAAGGCGGCATTTCGAATGGCGAGGATGTGATAGTGCGCGGATATTTGAAGCCGATTTCCACTCTACGACGCCCTCTGGCCTCGGTGAGTTTCGATACCCGAGAAGAAACCAAGGCAGCCTATGAGCGGTCGGACGTCTGCGTTGTACCGGCCGCCGGAGTTGCCGGGGAAGCCATGGTGGCGCTGACGCTGGCGAAACTTGCCGTCGAGAAGTTTGCCGGCGACTCGCTCCGTGAAATGGTGAGAAACTATCAAGGGTACTGCGATCAGATCCGCAAATTTTGATCTGCCAGAAATTAGAAAGACAAGACTCTCTCCATGATTTATCCGATAGTGAAATTTCCAGATCCGATCCTGCAGAAACCTGCCGAGCCGGTCACCGTATTCGATGCGGAGTTGCGCAACCTGGTCGATGACATGTTTACCTCGATGTACGACGCACAGGGCATTGGCCTTGCCGCTCCGCAGATTGGGATTTCGAAACGCCTAACTGTGATTGATCTCAGCTTTCAGAAAAAGCCGGAAGACAAGATTGTCTTGATCAATCCTGAAGTGATCGAGATTAAAGGTAAGCAAGTCGAGGAGGAAGGCTGCCTGAGTTTGCCAGAGATTCGCGATCGCGTGGTGCGCGCCTCAGAAGTGAAAGTGCGAGCCCTGGATGCGGAAGGCAAGCCGATTGAGGTGGAAGGCACGGAACTGCTGGCGCGCGCCATCCAACACGAAATCGACCATTTGGACGGAATTCTTTTCATCTTCCGACTGAGCCGCCTCAAGCGAGATCTGCAACTGCGGAAAATTCGCAAGATGCAGCGGGCCGGCGAGTGGTAAAACCCGCCCTTCATCTGACATCTGTTCGCGAATATTTTTAGGAGCCGTGCTCGATCCTATGCACCTGGTCTTTTGCGGCACTCCGCAATTCGCTGTTCCTACCCTGAACGCCCTATTGCAGGCAGGTCATCGTGTGGACGTGGTGCTAACGCAACCGGACCGCGCCAGCGGACGCGGTATGGAAGTCCAGATTTCCCCGGTAAAGCGCTTTGCTGAGCAGCACGGGCTGGGCACGGAACAACCGGAAAAAATCCGCAATAATCCTGATCTTCAGCAGCGGCTGCAACGCGTATCTCCCGACGCGATTGTCATCGTCGCCTATGGCCGCATCATCCCGCCGTGGATGTTGGCGTTGCCGACGTACGGAAATCTGAACGTTCATGCATCGCTGCTGCCAAAGTACCGCGGGGCCGCGCCCATCCAGTGGGCCGTCGCCAATGGGGAAACTGAGACGGGTATCACCACCATGAGGATCGACGAGGGGCTCGACACGGGGGAGATTTTGCTGCAGCAGAAGGTACCGATTTTGCCGCAGCAGACATCCGTGGAGTTGGCCTCTGTGCTGGCGGAGATGGGCGCAGAACTGATGGTGCGGACCCTTGCTGGCCTGGAGCAAGGGAATCTTGTGGGAACGCGCCAAGACAATAGCCAGGCGACGTTGGCACCGATTCTGCAGCGGGAAGATGGTCGCGTCGATTGGAGTCGAACCGCGCAGGAAATTTTCGATCGTTGGCGCGGCTTTCAACCCTGGCCCGGAGCCTTCACCAACTTTCGTAGAAAAAAATTGATTCTGCATGCGATGTGTGTGGACACGGATGTGCCGGTGACTTCCGCGCCTCCGGGAACGCTGCACCGAACAGGACATCGATTGCTGGTCGCGTGCGGGAGAGGCACTGCGCTCGATCTGACGGAAGTGCAGTTGGAAGGCAAACGCCGTCTTCCCGCAAACGCCTTTTTGAATGGGCTTTCGCTGGTCGGCGGCGAGCAACTGGACCCGCAATGAATTCGGCTCCGATCGCACCGGCGCGGCGCGCAGCCTTCGACATACTTCGAAAAATTGGCCGAGGCAGGGGCAACAGCGATACCCTGCTGCATTCCTTGCAGGTCGACCAGCTGTCGGCGCAGGATCGCAATCTTTGTACGACGCTAGTGCTGGGGACATTGCGCTGGCAAATGGTCCTCGACGCCGAGTGCCGAAAGTTTCTGGCGCGACCGGATCTGGATTTACCAGAAGACGCATGGCTGGCGCTTCGTGTGGGTGCCTACCAACTTTTGTTTCTCGATCGCATCCCCACACACGCCGCCCTGTTTGAGTCCGTGGAGTGGTGCAAAAATTCGGAAGGCGCTCGCCAGACCGGACTGGTGAACGCCGTGTTGCGAAAGGTCGCTACGCTGCCTAAGAAGCGTGCTTTTGATGCGGAGCAAGCGTATCCGCAATGGCTGGTTGCGCGCTGGAGGAAATTTTACGGCGCAGAGGCGTGCCGGAGAATTTGTGAGCAGGGTCAGATGGAAGCCGAGACTGCGGTGCGACTGCTGAATGAAGATGCTGCGAACGCATTGCTGTCGCAAGGAGTGAATCTTCGGCCAGGTGCATTTTTAGCTGGTGCGCGGAGGACGGCGGACGGGGACGCGAAAGCGCTTAAACTCCCGCTCGAACTTTCAGCCCATGCGCAGCTCCAGGACGAAGGATCGCAATTGGTCGCTGAGTTGTTGGGCCGCGGGCTGCGAATCCTGGATACATGCGCGGCGCCGGGAGGCAAAACCGCAGTGCTGCTGCAGAACAATCCTGATACGAATTTGTTGGCATGCGATCTTCATCCGGGGCGACTGGCGACGATGCACAAGCGTCTCAGCTCGGCAATGAATCTAGATCAAGTGGAATTCCGCATCGCGGATGCGGCGAAGCTGGTGGGAGCGGGACCGTTCGATAGGATTTTATGTGACGTTCCGTGCACGGGCACAGGCACGCTGGCGCGAAATCCGGAAATCCGCCATCGGCTGCAACCGGAGGAGTTGGTCAGGCAGGCAGAGCGACAGCGAGAGATTTTGTCAGCGGTGCTGCAGTTGCTGGCTCCCGGTGGGCGCCTGCTTTACTCCACTTGCTCGCTGGAACCGGAGGAGAATGCCGCGGTGGTGGAAGCCTGCTTACCACCGTCCAACAGCGGTTCCTGGAATCGCCTCAATTTGGGCGACGAATTTGACCGTCTGGAGGTTGAAGGAATCGTCCGAGGCGAAGCGGTCGAGGAATTGCGCGCCACCTCATTCCGCGATGGATATCTACGCACGCTTCCAGGATTGCATCCCTGCGACGGATTCTTTGCGGCGCTGATCGAGCGCCGGTAGCCCTTCTGTTTCCGCGGTCACGGCTGTACGGTAAGTTGTATGATCGAGCCCGCAGGCAGGCGAGTGCCTGCTGCTGGGGCCTGCTCAATCACCGAGCCCGGCGGAGCCGCTATTGGTTGGCTATTGGTTGATGGGGAAATTGTATTTGCGGCCGGCGCTTGTTCAGGCGCAGTTGCAGCAGAGGATGCGGTGGTTGCGTTCTGGAGCGGAGCCAACTTGAATCCAGCATGAATGATCGCCAGTGCGGCTTGGGTAAAATCTTCGCCAATCATGTCAGGCATGACACTTGCATTTTCCGGCGGGGGAGCCGGGTGTGCCGTCAGGATGCTGACGCGCGGACCTTCGACATCGGTGGCGTGGCCGGTGGGTGTTTGCGCGATCACGGTATTTTCCGGCGCGTAGGCATAGGGCAACCCGACCACCGCACCCACCTGCAATCCTGTCCGGCGGATGGTAATCGTGGCTAGATTTTCATTCATTCCATCGACGGAAGGAATGGCAACTTTTTGGGGTCCCAGGCTTACGGTTACTCGAACCTGCCACGACTTGCGCACCAGAGTTCCTGGTGCCGGCCTTTGCGTCAGGACAACTCCCGCCGGCTGTGTGGCGCTGTAATAGTGGCCGTCGATGCCGGCCTGAAGATGTTTCGCGCGCAGCTCAGCGACACCCTGTGGAAGCGTGCGGCCTTGCAACACGGGTACCTGGACTTCCGCCCCGTGAACGGCGAGTCGCATGGTGATAAGTGCTGAAACCAGCGCGATTGTCACCAATAGCAAGACAGCCGAAAGTGCGCGAATGACTTGTAGCATCGAAACCGCCTAGTCGCTTCAATCTGCGTACTCAATCACAAATTCTATCTTGGCGGTTTTCGATAGCATGGCCGCCACGCCGCAATACTTCGTTTCTGAAAGCCGGACGGCGTCTTCCATGGCCTTATGCGAAACATCTCCGCTGACGCGATAGATCAAGTTCACGTGAGTAAAAACTTTTGGCGGATTCGGATCGCGCTCTGCCACAGCGGAAACGGTGAGCCCGGTAAATGGCTCACGTTTTTTCTTTAATATGGAGACAACGTCCATGGCGGTGCACCCGCAAAGACCCATTAACACGGCCTCTACCGGGCTGATGCCCTTTGTATGCGCGTCGTCGCCGTCGAACACAATGGTGTGGCCACTGTGCGAAACAGCATCGAAAATCATTTCCTGTTTCCACGTTGCACTGGCTTGCACGTAGCCAACTCCTTTAAGTTTGGGGCAGGTTCAACGTTGGTTGTCGGTGGCCGGCTCGGGATGGATAAAGACACGCGCAATCTGCGGCATCTCCGATTTGACTCGATCCTCCAGCGCAGTGATCAAGGCGTGAACATCGGCCATGCTTCGATCGTCGGGCAATGTGCAATGGCAGGAAATCTGCATGCGCTCACCGGCTTTCGATACAACCACCGCATGTACATCCAGAATATCCGGAAACTCACTGGTCAGGCGGCGCAGTTCTTCTTCCAGAGCGGCATCTTCGCTGCGCCTCGCCTCAGTTTCGATGGTGCCGCGTTCACTCTCAATGTGTGTCAGGATGGAATTAATCTCCGGGACGTCGGCTCTGGTTTCGCCTTCGATGCGCGTTACTAGAGTATGGGCATCTCTCAAGCTCAACGACTCAGGAACTTCCAGATGCTGTTCCAGGTGAAGTTTGCCATCGTAATGCTGGACGCTCAGATCATGCACCGAAAGATTGTGCCGGGCGGCGACCGCACGCACGCGGTCAAAGATGCTTTCTGAGCGGCCGATGCGTGGCACGACGTTGACCACGACATCTGCTTCCGGGCAATTGCCGTAGGGATTCGGTAACGTGCCGGCGAATGGTAAGGGGAGCCGCGTCGGTAAGAATGTCGACGGTCTGACGAGCAAGCCGCCAGCAGACCTTGAGAATAATGATCGAGACAACCACCGCGGCCAGCGGATCCCCGAATCGCAACCAATGGAGGTGCCAGCTTTGCGCTGCAGCGCCGGCCAGCAAGCCCCCAATGACGGCGAGGCTCGACCAGATATCCATGCTGAAGTGGAGGGCATCGGCTTCGAGCGCCTGACTTTTTGTCTCGCGGGCAACACGGCCCAACGCGCGTGAGCGAAGGAAATCTACGGCCATCGACAGCAACAGAACAGCAAATGGCCAGATAGAAAGATTTAACGGCGGCGAGTGGCCAAGGATCCGTTCCAGAGCCTCCCAGAGAATCCAAAGAACGGAGGCGACCATGAACAGCGTCTCAGTAAACGCCGCCAGGTTTTCCATTTTGCCGTGTCCGTAGGTGTGATCCTCATCGGCGGGACGGTCGGAAATAGTGAGGGAAGCAAGGATGATGAGAGAGGCGACCAGGTCCAGCCCGGAATGCGCTGCCTCCGACAACATGCCGATGCTGCCGCTTTGCACACCCGTCCATAGTTTCAGGAACGTCATGACTGCGGCAGCGGCAACCGAAACGCCGGAGGTGCGCAGCTTTATCGAAGCATCAAACGTCCTGCGGCTTGAGATGGAAATAGGACGCGCCATTGTGACCTGTCACTCTCCAGAGCCGCGAGAACCAACGGTATTTGCCAGGAGAAGATTCATGCTTTCACAGCACGGTAAAGACCCGCAATGCCAAACGTATAAGGTGTCCACGTTGGCTGTACGAAGCCGCATTCGCCCATCATGGCCAGCATCTCTTCCGGCTTAGGAAAACGGTGGACGGAATGAGGAAGATATTCGTACGGTGTCGATGCGCCAGACAGTGTTTTACCGATGCGGGGAAGAACATGGCGAAAATACACGCCGTAAATTTTGCCAAACAGGCCTTCAGGCTCGTTGAAATCGAGGATTCCAACTTCTCCTCCGGTGCGCAGGACACGGGCCATCTCGCGCAGGCCGGCTTCGTAGTTGGCCAGGTTTCGAAAGCCGAAGGCGGTGGTGATCAGATCGATAGAGTTGTCTGCCAGCGGCATGTGCAGGGCATTGGCCTCGACAGTGGTGACTCCGAAGGCCTTGAACTCCGGAGCGTCGAATTTATCTTTAGCTCGCTCCAGCATCAGGTCAGAAAAATCTAACGCGACCACCGGCTTACCGTTGGCGGGACGCTGACGAAGCAGCGCCAGTGTCATGTCCCCGGTACCACAACACATGTCCAGGACGGCAGAAGCCGGATTATGCAAAATCGGTGCGAAGGTACGAGCCGTGCGACGCCACCAGATGCGATCCACATTCGCGGAGAGAACATGGTTCAACAGGTCATATCGGGAAGCAATCCCATTGAACATAGATTGCACCGCCTGGCTGACATCTTGCTCGTCGCGCGTAGTCCCCGGCGACGCAGACGTTCGGCTAGGCTCCGCTCCGCTCGCGAACCTGCTCATACGCCCCGTTCTTTCATGGTTCGCAACATGGACTGGATGGCCGAAAGCAACTCCTGCTGAGTGACATCTTCGACTACCACCGCTTTACCGATCGCCACCGGCAGAACGAAGCGTTGCGCCGACTGCAGGTGCTTTTTGTCGCCGGCAGTGCGGTCGAGTAAGACCTTGGCGGTGGCGCGAAAGCGCGGAAATGGGCCGAGGCGAAACGTCAAATCTTCGATGTGCTTGGCCTCCCCCGCTGTCAATGCAGAGCGCGAAACTGCTAGATGCAAAGCTGCGATGATTCCCCATGCAATTGCTTCGCCATGCAGCAACGTGCGGTACCGGGTGGCAGCCTCGATGGCGTGCCCAACAGTGTGGCCGAGATTCAACAGCATCCGTTCGCCAGATTCGCGTTCGTCTGCGCTGACAATTTCTGCTTTGATGCGCACTGAAGTTTCAATCGCGTGCGTGATCACATCCGGATCGCCGGCAAGCAGATGGGTCATATTCTGCTCCAGCCACGCAAAAAAGCGGCCATCGCCAAGCACGGCTGCCTTTACGCTTTCCACTGCGCCGGAACGCAGTTCCTTTTGCGGTAGCGTTGTCAACACGACAGGATCCGTGAGGACAGCAACCGGCGGATGAAAACTTCCGACAAGATTTTTGCCCACACGAAGGTTCACTCCCGTCTTGCCGCCGATAGAGGAGTCAATCTGCGAAAGATAGGTGGTGGGCACCTGGGCATAGCGGATCCCGCGCATGTAAATGGCTGCCAAAAAACCAGTCATATCCCCAATGACACCGCCGCCGAAGGCGATCAGGAATGCATCCCGCTTGGCTCCTGCCATGACCATGGTTTCCGCCAGATGTTCGACGGATTTCAGCTGTTTGAAGCGTTCGCCCGCAGGCACAAACAGTGGCACGACTTCCACTTTTCGCGCAGTGAAGGAGCTCTGGAACTGCTGACCCCAACGCGACCAAATTTCCGGGGAAGTGACAACGAAGATAGATCGCTGTTCCCCGGATATTTTGCGCAGGTGAGGTGCCAGCGTTTCCAGCAGTCGAGGCTGCACCAGTACGGGATAATTCGCCGCCGCGGATTTGACCAGAATTGTCGACATGCCAATTGTTTAATCGTATCGTACGCGGCCTTGCATCTCTATATGTGCGCCTCAGCAGCATAGAATGTGGCGGTCGTGTGCGTGCTATCCTCACAATCGTGGAGACGCATCCTTTACGGGGTTGGACGGTTGTAGGCGGGGGAATTACGGGGCTGCGGGCGGCACTGACGCTGGCGAAAGCCGCAGACGTTACATTGATTACCAAAGAAGGTGCTTCAGAATCCAACACCCATTACGCGCAGGGCGGCATTGCCGTCGCCATGGGTGGCTCGGAAGATGTCGAACTGCACAATCAGGACACCATCCAGGCTGGCGATGGACTGGTATTCGCAAAGGCAGCGAGGCTTCTCGTGGAAGAAGGTCCCGCTCGCATTGAAGAGCTCCTGGCCTGGGGCACCCACTTCGATCGTGAAAAAAATGGGCAAGGGGAGCTGATGCGCACCCGCGAAGGCGCGCATAGTTTGCCGCGGATTTTGCACGCCGACGGCGATGCCACGGGCAGAGAAATCGGTCGTGCTCTCCTGGAGCGAGTTGCGCATGAACCCCGCATCCATCTTCATGAACGGGTGACGATGCGCGACCTGGTGCTTCGCGCGGGCAGAGTGGTCGGGGTGGAAGCGCTGGATGAACACAACCAGCCGCTGACGTTTCTCGGTAATGGAGTGTTGCTGGCGAGCGGTGGCGCGGGTCAGGTATACAGCGACACCACCAATCCTGGCGTAGCTACGGGAGATGGGATTGCCGTGGCGTACAGGGCAGGCGCGGAAGTCTCCGACATGGAGTTTTATCAGTTCCATCCGACGGCACTCAGCGTGCCGGGTGCACCGAGGTTTTTGCTGTCTGAAGCCCTGCGGGGTGAGGGCGCTCTGCTGCGTAACCATCGCGGCGAACGATTCATGGATCGCTATCATCCCATGGCCGAGTTGGCACCCCGGGACATTGTCGCGCGCGCCGTCATGCGGGAAGGCATTGATGAGCGCTCCGGCGAGGCGCTGCCCGTCTACCTGGACATGCGCCACGTGACTGGCAAAGATTTGTGCGCAAGGTTTCCCGGCATCTCCGCGCGATTGGCTGAATATGGATTCGATCTGGCAAAGGATCTGATTCCCATTCGTCCGGCGGCACATTATCTGATGGGAGGTGTTCGGACTGATTTGCACGGGCGAACCAACGTTCCCGGGCTGTTCGCTGCTGGGGAAGTGGCATGTACCGGGGTTCACGGAGCCAATCGACTGGCCAGCAATTCCTTGCTGGAGGGATTGGTGTTTGGCGAGCGGGCCGCCGAGGCGATGTTGCTGGAAGGTCCGGGTACGGAGGCTGCTTCGTCGCCGGAACAAACCGCGCCGCAAGCTGAGGCAGTATCGATCAGCGAAGCGGAAGCAGCGAGGGTCGCAGCGCTACGGGAAAGGCTCCGCGACCTGATGTGGCGATACGCAGGCTTGTTGCGCGATCAAGTCGGACTGTCCACCATCCAAACTGAATTGAAAAAGATGCAGTGTGAACTTCCTCCGGCAACCACTCGCGAGAATGCCGAGTTGCGCAACCTGCACACGGTGGCGAAGCTGATTGTAGGCTCCGCGCTGGCGAGGGAAGAGTCCCGCGGCGCGCACGCGCGCACAGATTTCCCACAGCATGACCCAGGCCCGGGGAAGCATTCGCGCATGATTCACGACCAGGTTGATTTTGTCTCGTTTGGCTAGTTCATTGGGCGCCCTGTGCCGTTTTTATCGCCGGCTCTTTGGACATCAGCGACCATACCGCTGTGACGGTCACGGCCGAAGCCAGTACGGTGAGCGAAACCCAGATCGGCACAGTGACAGCCTTGCCGAGCATCATCTTGCCTCCGACAAAGATCAAAATCACCACCAGCCCATAGCGCAATTTGTGCAGCCGCTGCATCACCGAGGCCAGCGCAAAATACAAGGAACGTAAACCCAGCACCGCGAAAATGTTGGACGAGTAGACGATAAACGGATGGTGCGATACAGCCAGAACAGCCGGGATTGAGTCGGTGGCGAACAGCAGATCCGTGGTCTCAATGGCCAGCAGTGCGATGAACAGCGGGGTAAAGCGCAGATGGCCTTCTTCCCGGACGAAGAATCGATACGGATGTTTCTCACGGGCCATGGGCGGATGTCGATTGAGCCAATTCATCCAAAACAGGGGGTGCTCGGGTTGCGACTGAATGGATTTTTTTAACAGATGAAATGCGGTGTAGAGCAGGATCGCTCCGAAGATGTAGTTCATCCAGGAGAAAGTTTCCAGCAGTTGGATCCCGGCGAATATCATGGCAGCCCGCATGATGATTGCACCCAACACCCCGAAAAAAAGAATCCTGCGCTGCTGCGTCAACTTCAGGCCGAAGGCTTGAAACAGCACCAGAAAGACAAATAAATTGTCGATGCTCAGGGATTCTTCGATGCCGTATCCGGTCAGGTATTCCAAGGCATAACGCTGTGAAAGCCCTTGATACACGATTAAGGCGAATAGCAGCGCGGCGGAGATCCAAATCCCTGTCAGCCAATTCGCGCGACGCACCAGCGCGGCTTCGTGTCTCGCCTTCCTGGTGAAAGCCCAGTCAATGGTCAGCAGGCCAAATACCAGCGCGTGGAAGAGCAGCCACAACCATAGCGGAGCGCCGCCGAACAATCGATCGATCATGAAGTGGTTGCCTGGGACCATGAAGGGATCTATTTCTGATTCAGCAGATGAATGGTTTGAAGAACTGTTTGTCCGACCACGGTCAAGCTATGAGCACTGATTTTATCCATGGTGTCCTGGGCGGTGTGATGATAGCCGTCGGGAAGCATAAAACTATGAGGACCGTAATCGTAATCGATCAGATCGGCAGAGGGAACACCGCGTTGGACGAACGGTAGGTGGTCGTCTTCAATCGCGTTGCTGGTAGCAAAAAAATAAGACTGATCGCCTTCCTGTTTTGCGGCTTGACCCACCAAATCGAGCAGCCACGGCGTGGAGTTTTGATCACGGGCAACGCCAAGTTGCTTGTCGCCAATCATATCGACCAACAGGAATGCCTGGATGCGCTTCAGTGTGCCATCGCGATCCCATTTTGCGGCCAGGTGACGACTTCCGTAAAGTGAGTCAGTGGAGGACCACTGCTGGATCGCTTCTTCTCCATCGAAAAACACAAGCCATACGCTGTCCCCATCCAAAGTGCGCCCGCGCAGGGTATTTCCTATTTCAACCAGTAGACCACTGGTGGAAGCGCCGTCATTCGCTCCGACGTAATGGATGCTCCTCAGCGGGTAGTTGGTTTCGTAATGCGAGGCGAGGACGATAATGCCCGGTTTCTTGCCGGCAAATTTCACAATGAAGTTATGCATCGTCATCGTGCCGGCGGGCGTGTTGGCCGCAAACGTATCTTCTTCCAGATTGTCTTTGGCAAATTGTTTTTTGAGGAAGTTTTCGACGCATACGTGCCCCGGGCTGCTAATCCAACGTGGACCACAGTTCACAATGTCCTGAGAGTACTGGTAGGCGCGGCTGCCGTTAAACGCGGGCCGACCCGCGCTGCGGCTGTGTTGATCCGCCTGCGCTGAAGTGAGGCTAGAACCTGCCAAGCTGCATAGGGCTAACAGAAACGTCAGACTTCTCAACGCTGTCCAACGCTTCATTGACCCTCCAACTTCGCTTTCTTTCGCCGGTTGCGCGCCTCAGGGTGCACCATGTGGGCCACTCCGATACTGATCAAATAGAGCATTAACATTGGCGTCGCAAACAGGCACATGCTCAGTGGATCGGGCGTGGGTGTAATGATGCCGGCGATGATGAAGATGATCAGAATCGCATATCGAATGTTCTTCCACAGCCAGCGAGAGTTCACGATCCCAAACAGGGCTAAAAAGAAAACCAGGATCGGCAGTTCGAAAACAATCCCGAGGCCCAGGATCACGGTGAGGAAAAGCTCTGTGTACTCACCGATCGTGACCATTGGCTTGAATTGCGAGCCATAGCCAATGAGAAACTCGAGTGCGCCAGGATAAACGAATCGATATCCGAAAAAGGCGCCCAGCAGGAACAAACCCACCGTGGCCGACATGAATGGGATCAGGTAGCGCTTCTCATTTTGATACAGACCCGGGGCGATGAACAGCCACACCTGGTACAAAATGAAGGGCGAGGCGACGATGATGCCGCCGAACAATCCAATCTTCAGGAAGAAGTTGAACGGGTCCATCGGATTGAGATAAACCAGTTGCGTATTCAGATGGTGCGCGTTCAGCGCTTTGGTGATGGGCTCAATCATGAACGCGGCGATCCGCTGGTGAAAGCCATACGCAACGAAAAATCCAACGCCAATCGAGAGCAGAGAATAGACCAGGCGCTTGCGAAGCTCCTGCAGATGCTCCAGCAGGCTCATGCCGGGCAGTTCGGCGCGATCGCCCACAGCCGAGCGGGCGCGGTCCAGCAGATCAACCATGGGTGAGGTCCGCTACTGCGGGTGCAGCGAAGGGATCAACGGGTTCGTGATTAGGAAGGGAAGTAGCTTTCGGAGCTTCCAGCTCAGCGGGCGCGGATGATTCGGAAATAGACGCCGTCGCAACGGAGTGCGGAGCAGCGGTGCGAGGCTCGGTGCCGGCCGCGAGCTGAACTTCCGGGGGTTCCGGACTATCCTCAGTTGCGCTCACCGGCTCCGGCGCGGAATTCGGCGCAGCTTCCGCTTCAACGGACCCAGGCGAGGCCAGATCCTCTGGGCTGACGGTATCGATATTCGGATACTGGCCGACGGGCAAGGTTTCTTCCGGGTACGGCTGATCCTGTGCGGAGGAATCTTGACCATCCGTTGAGTTTTCGGAGGCAGCCGAAGTTTCCAATTCTTTTTTCGCAGAAGTGATCGTGTTGCGATCCGCCAATTCCGCCTGTCTTAGCTCTTCTTCTATCTGAAATTTGAATTCGTTACTGGCGCGGCGAAATTCACCCACTAGCTTCCCCAGCTGTCGCCCGATTTCAGGCAGCTTTTTTGGCCCGAAAATGATCAGGGCAAGCACGAAAATAAAGACTGTATCGGGCAGACTCATCGAGTTCCATCATACTGAAGTGGCGCGCGGCGGAACAATCCTACGCAGAAGGAACGTTTCTCTGCTACGTTTGGATGTTCGCCCCGCCAAATTGGCGATTCCCACTATTTCGCAACCTTACCCAGGGTAGGATCCCGTGATGTAGCCCTCCAACTGCTCGATCGCATGAGCTTGGCCGGAGATCACCCATTTGACCAGATCGCCGATTGAAATCACGCCCAGAACGCGCTCATCCTGACAAACAGGCAGATGGCGGAAATGGTGCTGCGTCATCAAAGCCATGCATTCGTCCACGGTGTGTTGCGGAGTGACGAAGAAGATGGGGGTAGTCATAATCTCGTGAACCTGGATCTCCTTGGAGGAGTGGCCCATCAGCGCAACTTTGCGCGCGTAATCGCGTTCCGACAGCATGCCGACCAATTTGTTGTCGGAAAGCACAAGTAATGCACCGATATCGTTCTCCGCCATCTTTTCGACGGCCTCGTAGACAGACTGATCCGGGGATATAGAAAAAACGGTTCGCTGACTTTTGCTACGGAGCACCAGTCCAACCGTGTCAGAGATTTTCATCCGATCCCTCCAGGACCTTTGCGGTCTATTGCGGGTGCGATCCTTCTGCCGAAACTTTCGATGCCGCTCGATTCAGAATCACGTTCGTAGTCACTATATGCCATAAAGTTTTGTGGTGGAACAGGGTCATCGCGACACCTGGTTCGCACGAAAATCGGAACTCGCCGGTCATCCGAGCAACATATCCCCCTGGACATGGAAACCAGCTCGACAACCGTGCTGGGCGGCCAATCGCAAGGCTGGCCGTATTACAATCTGATTACAGGATTTTTCGATGGAGTTGAATCCTACACTCTTTTGAAACGTCCAATATGTGTTGCAACAACCCCGTGGACTGGGTGGCGAGGCCGCAAAAAGGCCGAAGGCGCAGTGAGCCCACTGCAACAGCGTACAGAAATGCTTTCAACATCCCCGTTCCACTGCGAAGCAAGCGTGGAACTGAAGGCGGAAATAACGTGGCGACACTCATTGAACCCGTAGTATCGATGTCGGCGGAAACTGCCCTGGAGGCGTGTTCGCTGGACAATTATCTTGCGATGCCCGACCACACCATGGATGGCCGCATCGCCGCCGCCCGCGCTCGTCTGGGCAAAGACGCACTTATCCTGGGGCACCATTACCAGCGGGATGAAGTGATTCGATTCGCCGACTACACCGGTGACTCCTACAAGCTGTCGAAGATTGCATCGCAGTCGGATGGCCGCTACATTCTTTTCTGCGGCGTGCATTTCATGGCTGAGAGCGCGGATATCCTGGCGCAGCCCTGGCAGCAGGTAATCCTGCCGGATCTGAACGCAGGCTGTTCCATGGCCGATATGGCCGATATTTCTCAGGTGGAAGAATGCTGGGATAAGCTGCATGCGGCCGGGCTTGATTCTCCGTCTGCCGGCGGCCTGGTGCCGCTCACGTATATGAATTCCACTGCGGCGATCAAAGCATTTTGCGGAGAACGCGGCGGCCTGGTTTGCACCTCCTCCAACGCTGCAGCGGCCTTCAAGTGGGCTTTTGCACGCGGCAGCCGCATCCTGTTCCTGCCGGACCAGCACTTGGGGCGCAATACCGCCTACACCATGGGAATTCCGCTGTCGGAGACCGTGGTTTGGGATCCATATCAGATCAATGGCGGCCTGACACCAGATCGTTTGCGTGCGGCGAAAGTGATTTTGTGGAAGGGGCACTGCTCTGTGCACCAGCGATTTCTGCCCGAGCATGCCGACAGGGTTCGCGCAGCCTACCCAGGGATCCAGGTCATCGTTCATCCGGAGTGCCGGCTGGAAGTCTGCCAGAAGGCCGACGCGATCGGATCGACGGAGGGATTGATCAAGATTATTGAGGACGCGCCGCAAGGGACGATGTTCGCGGTGGGAACCGAAATTCATCTTGTAAATCGCATGGGAAAACGCTTCGCTCCGCTGGGAAAGAAAGTGATTACGCTGGACGAGTCTGGATGCCTTTGCACCACCATGTTTCGTATATCGCCGCAGCATCTGGCCTGGGCTCTGGAGAATCTGGTGGATGGCCGAGTTGTAAATCGCATCCGAGTAAATGAGGACGTCAAGCACTGGGCCGGCGTCGCGCTTAGCCGTATGCTGGAGATACGGGGGTAGCGAATGAAGACTTTTTCTCTGGAGGAAGCGCAGACGCTGGTTCCGGTGCTGGAATCGCTATTGAAGAATGCAATAGAGGCCAAGAAGACGGCCGAATCCATTGCTCAGGAATTGCAGTTGCTATCGCAAAACATATTTCTGAACGGCGGAACGCTGGTCCATATTGCCGCCGTCGCGCAACGCCGCGCAATGCAAGACAAGTCGGTCCAGCAGGCGAAAGATACGCTGGCCGAGATCGACTCGATCGGGGTACAGGTAAAGGATCTCGATTCCGGCTTGCTGGATTTTCCCTACCGGCTGGGAGATGAGATCGTGCTGTTGTGCTGGAAAATGGGCGAAACTGAGATTCGCCACTGGCACACCATGGAAGGCGGATTTGCCGGCCGTCAAGCCGTCGATGAGCGCTTTCGCCGCCCGCAAAAGCAGAAGCCGAACTAGGCTGCGCTGCCCAAATTCCTGCTCGTGCAACGCTGTCAGCCGCGGCGGAATTTGTGCTGTACAGGGCTTGCCTAAAACCCATCAAAACATAGTTTTAACAGCACGAAAACAGGCGGCCGATCTGGGTCGTTGGCTCCCTCTTCGTGCAATGAGATTTGATAATCTGGTATTGGAACCCGATTTTCGTTTTTGGCGCGACACGAACGCCAGACAGATTTCTATCGAACATCAACTGAAAGAGGACAAACATGCTACAAATTGGCGAGAAATTCCCCGATTTTTCTTTGACTGCCACCATTTCGACAGAGAAGGACGAGGCGAAAGCCTTCAAGACAATCACCCAGGAATCGTATGCGGGCAAGTGGAAGCTCTATTTCTTCTGGCCCAAGGATTTCACTTTTGTCTGCCCGACAGAGATTGCGGCTTTCGGAAAGCTGAATCGCGAATTCTTGGATCGTGACTGTCAGATTCTGGGGGCGAGCACCGACAATGAATATGTGCATGCAGCCTGGCGCACCCACCATGCCGACCTGAAAGACCTCCCGTTCCCGATGCTCTCGGATATCAAACGCGATCTGTCGGGCGAGTTGGGAATTCTGGATGAAAAAGCGGGCGTTGCCCAGCGTGCTACATTCCTGGTCGATCCGGACAACATCATCCGCTTCATCTACGTGACGGACCTTTCGGTGGGCCGCAATCCCCAGGAAGTGCTGCGCGTGCTGGATGCATTGCAGACCGATGAATTGTGCCCTTGCAACTGGCAAAAAGGTGAAGCCACGCTGCAAGCCTGAAGATCGACAGGAAAGGACCTCCATGTCTCTCGATGAATTGATTGACGGTCTTCCGGAATACGCGAAAGATCTGAAATTGAATTACTCCTCCCTGGTTCGCCAGAATACGGAACTCAGCAAGACACAAGCATGGGGAACCTTTCTGGTGAGTGCGATCGCCACACGGCAGCCGTCCCTGACGGGGGCCGCGCTGCAGACTGTGGCGGAGCATTTGTCGCCAGAGCAGATCGATGCGGTGAAAACGGCGGGAGCGCTGATGGGAATGAACAACATTTTCTATCGTTTCCACCATCTAACCAGCAATGACAAGTACGCCACGATGCCTGCACGTTTGCGAATGAATGGCATTCGCGCTCACAAGGCTGATCCGGTGGACTTTGAATTGTGGTGTCTGGCCGCATCCGCGGTAAACGGTTGCGGCAAGTGTATCGACGCTCATGAGAACGTGTTACGGCAGAAGGGAATCACGGAAGAAATCATGATTGCCTCCGTCCGTATTGCCTCGATTGTTCACGCCATCGGTACGGTGCTGGATGTGGAGCACAGTTCGATCGAGGAGCCGGTGTTGCAGGCGTAATGCAGCGGGGCAGCGTCCACGACAGGCACAAGGAGAGACGTGGACCTTCCCCGAATGCACCTCAAGCCATTGTTCCGCACCGCACGTCGGCGAATCATTTCTATCTGTGTCGTGTCTGTTCTTCTTGGCGTCGCCGGATGCCGAGGATTTTTTGTGCCTGAATGTCAGGTGAACAACGATTGCACCAGTACGACGACCAGTACCACGTCGACGACGTCCACTACAGGCACAACTAGCACCACCGCGACCACGGGCACCACCGGGACAACCAGCACGACGGCAACCACCGGGACAACGGGAACCACTGGAACGACCAGCACGACGGCAACCACGAGCACGACGGGGACCACCACCAGCACGACTTCAACT
>JAZKAG010000013.1:36109-46577 GCA_040389265.1 Acidobacteriota bacterium | reverse complement strand
ATGGCGTTCCCAAGTGGATTGAGGGATGGAGCGATTTGCAGTTGGGAAAAATCTTTGATGCCTCAGGGCAGCGCGATCGCGCCGTGAACGAATATCGCGAGGCCATTGAGACCCACGACAATACTGCCGGCGCTGTCACGCTGGCCAGCGAGTATCTGAAGCATCCGTATACACCGCCTACGGCGGTGGCACACTAGGTCGATCCACCGCTCGCAACTATTTCTTGTCTTCCAGCGCAGCAAGCACGTCGGCCACTGTGGGCTGAACTTTCAACATGTACTCGCGAACCCGGGTTCGTTCTTCCGGCGGCAACGAGGGCAGCACCACCAGCAGTCGACGCAGCGTGGTGCCGATATCGTCGGCGTAATTCATCATGCGGATGGCTTCTCCAGTTAGGGGCATCGGTTCTCCTCGAAAATGTTTGAATGATGTTATTGTAAGCCGCACCCGGGGCTCGACGCGAAATGGACGCGTGCGAACCGGAGAGCAGGCCAATCACTCGGGATGGCTGACCACCGGTTCGGCGAGCGCCTCTGCGATCGTGGCCGTCTCAGGATCAATCCAGCCATCGCGATCCGAAACTTCCGTCAGCGTCGCCAGCTTTTCCATGATCCACGGCTGCAACGCGTCCTGGCGATAACGCCAGCTCCAATTCCCTTCCGGCTGTGCCGGGGTATTCATGCGCGCGTCCTGGTCTAGTTGCAGCACATCCTGCATGGGGAACAGGCACAGACGAGCAACAGAAGCTGCGGCGCTACAATTCCATCATCGCCAGGATGAAGATAAGCGGCAATGGCGGCGCGCTCCGCTTCGCTGGTCTGATGCCACCAGCCCAGGGTGGTGTTGTTGTCATGGGTGCCGGTATAGATCACCATATTTTCTTCGCAGCGATGGGGAAGATGGAGATGGGCACCGCGGTCGGTGAAACCAAACTGCATGACTCGCATACCCGGCATACCAAAGCTCTTTCGCATGCGCTCAACTTCTGGAGTGATGACACCCAGGTCTTCCGCAATTAGGGGCAAGTCGCCCAGTTCCTTATAGACATGCGAAAACAACTCCGTGCCCAGCGCCTTCATCCAGCGGCCGCGAATTGCCGTCGGATCTTCAGAAGGAATTGCCCAGTAGGATTCAAAGCCGCGAAAATGATCGAGCCGCAGCAAGTCGCACAGCGCCAACGCCCGGCGAAACCGCGCCACCCACCAGTCGAAATTGGAACTGGACAACACATCCCAGCGATAAAGCGGATTGCCCCATCGCTGTCCGGTGGGACTGAAATAGTCCGGTGGAACGCCGGCCACATTCAACGAATTCTTATGTTCGTCCAGCTCGAAAATTTCTGGGCGCATCCAGACCGCTGCACTGTCGTAGTTGACGAAGATTGCCATGTCGCCGATGAAGCGAATCTTTCGCTCGGCACAGTAGGCACGCAGTTGCATCCATTGTTCCTGAAAAAAGAACTGGATAACTTTCTGCACGTTTCGCTCGCGGTCGTGCTCAACCTGAAAGCGCTCCATCGCCTCGGGAACACGATGGACATAGTCGGCCGGCCAAGCGGACCAGATAGCGCCGTTGAACATAGAGCGCAGGATAGTAAAGCTGGCGTAACCTTCCAGCCACTGCTTGTTATCGGCACAGAAAAGATCGAAGCGCTCCCGAACCCGCGGTGAAGCGTTATCGAGGAACCTGGAAGCTGCCTGCTCCAGCAATGGACGCTTGCAAGTCGCCGCCAGTTCGAAGTCGGCAGGTCCTTCGGACCCATGAAGACTTGCCAGGCAATCGCCGTCAAGCCAGCCATCTTCGACCAGTTTTTCAATGCTGATGAATAAAGGATTTCCGGCGAAGGCAGACAGTGCGGAATAAGGGGAATTGCCAAATCCAGTGGGGCTGAGCGGCAGAACCTGCCAGTATTGTTGCTTGGCAGCCGCAAGAAAATCTGCAAACGCGTAAGCGGCGGGCCCCAGATCGCCGATGCCGCCGCGGGAAGGCAGAGAAGACAGGTGTAGTAGGACGCCGGAAGCGCGTTCGGTCAGCATTGCTCTCCGTAGTAGGGCGTCGAAAGGCCCACAATGCCTTCTCGAAAACTCGCCTACCTATAAGACGCAAGCGGAGGGCAATTTACACCCTCCGCATTTGCGAAAAATTATCTTTACAAGCACACACTACATGCCCGATTGGGTTCCGGCGAGCGCCTTCTTGTTGTAATGGATCAAGCCGCGTTGAATAAAACGCTGCTCAAGTGAACTGGCAAACACCGCAAACGCGGTCTCCCGCCGCTGCTGCACCAGCTTGTCGCGGGTTGCGTCCATGTTCTGCTGGATCTGGGCCTCGGTCGGCGCCTGCTTATCCAGCAGCTTCATCACTACGCCGCTGCGCTCGGTGTAGATGGGGCCGCTGAGTTGGCCGGGTTGCAGGGTAAAAGCGACTGCGCCTTGCGTAGCCATATCGCCCAACTGAGGAACCTGGCCACTGCCATCGACCAGATCGCTGGTCAACACGGTCGCACCTACTTCCTTCGCTGCCTTTTCCAAGCCGTCTTCATGCGCCTTAACCGCTAACTGCTGCGTGCGGTTATGCATTAGCGAGGCGATTTGCTGGTCGCGAAAATCTGACAGGATATGCGCCTTGTATGCGTCGAAAGTGGGCGCATGCGCAGGCACAACGTTCAGAACCGTATAGATTGCGTAGCCTTCTCCGGTCGAGGCACTCTGCGGGACGGCGCCTGGCTTGGTTGCGAACGCGCCTTTCAATAGTTGCGTGCCATCGGCCAGGCCGGGGACCACGCCGCTCTGCTGCAACGGATCCGTGGTGACCACCTGGAGATGATTTTGCTCTGCCATTTTTTGCAGTCCAACCTGGGCGGCTTCGGCTTGTAATTTAGCGGCATATTCCTGAGCGGCCTTGGCCTGCGCCTGCTGGGTCAGGTTCGCCAGAATCAAATCGTGAACTTCATCAACAGGCTTAAGATGAGCCGGCTGCTTTTCTTCCACCTGCAAAATATGAAAACCGAACTGGGTGCGGATGACCGAAGACATCTGGCCGGCCTGCAGCGAAAATGCGGCTTGATCAAACGCAGGCACGGTGGCGCCGTGTTGGATGAACCCCAGTTCCCCACCCTGGGCCTTGCTGCCAGGATCGTCGGAGTCTTTCTTCGCCAGCTCAGCGAAGTTGCCGCCCGCCTTCAACTGCTTCAGAATGTCTTCTGCCTTGGCCTTGGCAGCGGCAACGGTCTGCGCGTTGGCATTGGTTGGAACCTTGATCAGAATGTGGCGCACTCGAACTTCTTCCGGCACCTGAAACTGCTGCTGATGGGTGTTGTAATATTCCTGCACATCGGCGCCGCTGACCTGCGGCACTCCGCCTGGAACCTGGTTCAGCGAGAACGCAGCATACTGAACCTTGCGCGTCTCAGGAATGGCAGTGCGGTAGCGTGCCGCATTCTGCTGAAAGAAAGTTTTCAGCTCGGCATCGGACGGAGTAATCTGCTTGCGCAATTCGGCATCCGACAGCACAGCGTACTGGAACTTCACTTTGGTCGCCTGCTTCAGATACTCGGAGCGAACTGCCGAGTTGGGCACCGTTAATCCGCCGGTGATAAATGCCTCCAGGCGATTGATCAGGATTTCTTCTTTCAACTGCTGCTCAAAGTCGGCGCGCGACATGTTGAAGTTGTTCTGGACAAAATCGTCGTAGCGGTCTTCGCCGATAAATTTGCCGCCGGGGAAGAGCGCGGGCGCGAACGGTCCGTGCATCAATTCGTTCTGAACATCCTGATCGGTTGCGGTCAAACCCATGCGGGCGGCTTCCTGAACCAGCACCGCCCGCTGCACCAGGGCCTGCCCGGCACGCTGCATCAGAAACGGCAATACGAAGTCGGGATAGTGATTCTGCTGCTGCATGCGCTGCGCCACCTGCTGCACTTGGGTCAGGTGCACGTCAGTAGAGTCGCCCAGCATGCGTCCAAAGATCCTGTCGCTGTGGACGATGGCATAGGTATCGCCGGTAGAAGCGGCGTCCTGAAAGATGCCGGGGACAAGAGTGATCACCATCAAAATGGCTGTGATGGAAATCAGCGCAATAAAAATGCCCTTGACCAAGCGGCTGTCTTGCTGAAGAAAACGAATCATGAGCGGGCAACGACCTTACAACCGGAGGACTGCTCCGGACGGGATTGACTCAGCCCCTGAATTTCACGGGGGACATGGTTACTTTCAGTATAAATGCACGACCGCTTCCCCTGAAGACAGCAGCACGGGAACTGCGCGATATGAAGCTGATTCAATACGGGTATCCCCCCGGAGGTCCGCCCGGCGGCGGATAGTACACCGGTCGCGGAGGGTAATACCCTGGGGGCGGCGGATAGCCGCGGCCATAGCCCGGCCGACCGTAGGCCGACGGAGGAACGCGCGAAGCGAGTTGCTCAATTTCTCCCCGGGTGGGTACGTGCACCGTGACTGGCGCATTCAAATAAAACGTCAGAACCGACTCCGCAGGAATATAGAGCTGCGGGCCGGAGGACAGCGAGGAAAGTCCCGCGCCGCCGATGCCGCCGAGCAATCCACCCAGCAACGCCGTTCCGCCTCCGCCGACCGCTCCGCCGATGATGGCGCCTACGCCTGCACTGCCGGCAATGTTTGCCGCGGATTGTCCACCCTTCCCTGGTCCGCCGCGAACCCACATTTGGCTGGTCACCGGGTACATGGTGCTGGAGACGTCGACCCCGTTCAACTGCAACGCCAGATGAGGATGCCCTTTCAGCTTTCCCGGGCCACGCGCATCGACAACGGTTCCGGTGATGTCGGCGCCGCGTGGAATCGCGATCAACCCGTTCTTCACGACGATGTTCTGCACCAGGATGCCGTGGAATGGAGTGCCGACCTTTGTATGTTTGCTGTCGATCGGCTGCATCACCATTACGTAGGCTGGCGTTCCCGGATCAACCGTCACCATGTCGCCAGGATGATGCTCGCCGTAATTCCCTGCCGGAGGGGGTGGGGGTGGCCCTTGCGCGTCGCCGGGGTGAACCTCACCCTGAACTGCACCATTTTGCCCGGAGAATCCCGGTGCGACGGCAGGCTCCGCTCCAATGGTGATCTTGTCATCAATATTCTTCACGCCGGAGACGGACTTCACCATGTCTTCTGCCTGCTCGCGCAGCTCCTGCGTCGGGACGGTGCCCGTCAGCGTGGCCGTACCATCATGCACCCAGATCCCCAGATCCAATGGGCGCAGGGTGTTGGACGCCATCAATTTTGAGTTGACCTCCTCGGCAATGGCGCTGTCGGCGCGCTGGTCTGGGTTTGCAGCGGAGTTCGCAACCGGCGCGTTGGAGGCGGGCGGCGGAGCGGGGGCGGTCGAAGGCGCTGTCTGCGCCATGGCTCCCAAACTAATGAAAGTCGCAGCTGACAACGCGGCACAGATTGCCAGGCCGCGACCCGGTCCGCCTGTCCAGCCCCGATACGGAACACAGGAATCAGAGTTCTTCGCCGTCACGCAGATCTCCTTATGCGAGCGATATCTCAATCTATGCAGACGCCAATGCGGCTAAAAAGTTGCTCGAAAAACTTGGGTAGCGTAATCCATGCCTGCCTTCTTAGGATGCTCCGGGAATGATGCCTCGCCGACCAAGCTGCTCAAAGATGCCATCCCACAGCCCGCGCAGCATGTATTTTATTTTCAGCATCCGATCCTGCCCAAACAGCAACAAAGCGATTGCGGATGAGGGTGCATCTGCCTTGACGCTCAAGCTGGTCGATGATGTTTTGCGGGCTGCTGTTGGGGGTGTTGTCCACACCAAGAACGTGGGCACTGGGGCGCCAGGATATCGATATTCTTCAAAATTTCCGGGCGATGGATTATAGGTGACAACAACCCCACAGACCAAAGCTGTCATGGGGCGAGATTATCAGAGGCAGGCGATGATCATCTCTCTCACTAGGCACTTGAGTCCATTTCCATTCTCGTACCGCGGATAGTTGTGTGCATTTCGCAGGATCGTGGCGAGGTGCGCACTGCGACTCTCATATTGGCGTCCGCGATCTTCATAGAAGCGAATGGTGCGACGCAGGGACGGCAAAATAGCTGCGCTGCGCGCATCTTTCCTTTTCGCTAGCCATTGTTCCAGGTGTTTCAGTTCCGTCGCACGAGCAAGGTATTTTTCAGGTTCCTCGCGTTTACCCTTTTGCAGCCGTTCCCAGAAAGTGGGCGGCAGGTTCGCTTCCAGGGTTCCAAGCCCCACCTGCTGACTTGCATGAATTCTATATCGGACGAGCGGCGCTTCCATCATTCGAATCCGGGAATACAAAGCGGACATCCACGCGATCCAGCCATCGTGCACCCAGGCAGCGGGGATCGGCGTGATCAAGGGCCGCAGGTTGGCTCTCATCATTAATGTGGCACCGGTGACCACGTTGCGCTTGAGCAGTATTGGCACCTCTTCGCCCTGCTTGAATTTCTGTTGCTCATCCGGCGTAAAGTTAATTCCATTCCACAGTCTGATTCCCAACGGTTGGGAATTTTCATCCACAAGCTCGGCATCGGAGAATACGCCGCCAAGGTCAGGATCACGCTCCATCATTTCGGCTTGGCGAGCCAGCTTTTCCGGCATCCAGACGTCGTCTTGATCGCACAACGCAATCGAATCGCCCCTGCAGAGGCTGATGGCTTTTTCGAAATTCTTGGTAGAACCTAAATTTTTAGGGTTGCTAATGGAGCGGACTGGAAATGGTGCGGTACGCGCGAATTCTTCGATGACTCGGGGCGTGGCATCCGTCGAGCCGTCGTCGCAGACAACCATTTCCTCGGGGAGTCGAGTCTGCGCGGCGATGCTGGCCAACTGTTCCGGAAGGTACTTTCCGCCATTATAGGTACATAGGGCAACAGAGATGGAGAGTCTGGTCTGAGGCATGGAGGATACGCCGAGCCGCCTAGCTACTGAAGTCTAGGATGCAGAGTCAACGTGCGCCCGTCGCCTGTTGGAGTGCGCGATTGGCAAGATTATTTGGTAAACAACCTACGGCGCTTCTGAGGCAGGGCTTTGGATTCTACCGAGTTAAGGTTCGAGAGGCCGGCAACGACATCCTCTTCTGAGCCGACGATGACTCGGATCCCCAATTTATTCTGCTGGGGAGGGGCTTTGCGTATGACGCAGATGGAATTAATAAACTCCACTGAATGAATATGCTGTAACGCCGACTCATCAAGAGCAACCTTATATTTCGAAAAGATAGGCATCAAAACATCAGTACGCGGTTTGCCGTTACCCCAATGCTCATGGGATACGACGTCGACCAGCCGCTTGAAGAACTCGATGGAAGAATATCGATAGAGCAGCCCTCCTTCATACTCCCGCCAGTAACTGCAGTGCAGATCTTCGGCAATGAAGATTCCTCCGTCTGCCAGATGAGGAAAATATCTGCAAAAGGATTTCACGATGTCACTCGACCGGTGGGAACCATCGTCGATGGCTATATCAAAGGTTTGAGAGTGGCTCAGCACCTTAGTCTGCACTGCGTCAGAATTCGCGTCTCCGACCACCACGGCGATGCGGGGGTCATCGTATCGCAAAAGATTGCATTTTGGGTTGATGTCACAACCGACGAATTTCCGGGCTTGGGGAAAATATTTTGACCAGATATCGAGCGACCCGCCATTCTGGATTCCAATTTCGAGCAACTTGACAGGCAGGCCACGATACGGCGACAGCAGGCGCTCATACTCAGCTACGTATAACTCCCATTTGTCGGATAGCTTTCCTGTGTGCTCCTGGCGAGTCTGCTGGAGCGATTTCTGTTCCATCCTTCACATTCCCCGAAAGTTATGGCGTTAAAGTCCATTGTACTTGTTGACGCCACCAGGACGTTATAGCCGTACCCGTTGGCCGAGGCGTTCGAAGGCTGCATCGAAGATGGCTCGCGCAATGTAGATCAGCTTCATAAATTTCTGGCGCTCGAAGAACCATGAGCTTAGTGTCTCGTGGATCATGCCTGAATCGTACCTGACCCATTCGGGGTCCTTATGAAAGTAGCGCTTCATCAGGATCAGGCGGTTGCGGGTGATGTAGTAGCGACGCTTCGCGCTGTGGTTGCTTGCCTTATAACGACGGCCGAGAAAATTGTGGAAGGTGATCCGGCCAAGGGAATGGATCAGAACGGCTTGCGGGCAACCGATCAACCGTAAGCCAAGGCTGCGCATGCGCAGACAATACTCGTGGTCCACCTGGTCGATCACGAACTCCGTCTCCATG
This sequence comes from Acidobacteriota bacterium, assembly GCA_040389265.1. Lineage (GTDB taxonomy): Bacteria > Acidobacteriota > Terriglobia > Terriglobales > Acidobacteriaceae > JAKAAZ01. Next base: position 38,332 of record JAZKAG010000013.1, on the reverse strand, counting down.
GGACCAATCGAGTTGAAGACGTCCCGGTGAAGCAAGGCACCGGAGGTCATGCCGACGAGAACATCGCCGTTCGCGGACTTCGGCTGGGCATATATGTGACCCAGGCGCGCATCCTGGTAGACGGGAAACACCATGCCGACTGGCGAAGATTTCGAGGCCTCGGCGTGGGCGGTCAGCATCTTCTGCACGTAGCCTGGGGTGATCTGGCTGTCCTGGTCGAAGGTGAAAATCCATTCGCCGCCTTGCGAGATTGCGAAGCGAATTCCGATGTTGAGCGCTTCGGCAATTCCAAGATTTTTTCCATTGCGGATGACGGTACATCCATCTCGCTGCTGCAGCTCGTCGATCACGGTTTGCGGTTCGCTGCCAGGGGTGTTATCGACCACCACAACATGATCGACTTGCAGGCTCAAGACGGTGACGTTCTGCAGAATCTCTGGCGAAGGATTGTAGGCAATGACAAGGCCATAGACTGAAGCTGTCATACGAAATGCCGGAACACTTTCGGGTGGAAGCAGTGGAGAGGATTTGCCACGTCTCACGAGAGGATATCACGCAGCGGTTTCGACTCGAATGCGCAGCCTTCGCGTTGATCCATCGCATGTCTGGCCGCATCGTCAATGAATCCGCAACTTCACATGTGTATCCTTGCACCATGGTCTCCACGTTCAGGCGGCTCTTCCGCTCCGCGTCGCGTATTTTGCGGAACCAGGGAATCGGCGGCTTATTGCTGGCGGTTCGAGAGTGGCTGGCGGTAAGGCAGAAATACATCAAACTGAACGGATGCACATTTGTCCTGCGGGCTCTTCCCAATCCAGCTGTGACACGTGCCCTGGTCCGAAGAGAGTACGAGGAGTTTGAACGTCGGGCAGTACGCCAGTATGTTCGTCCGAACCTCCCGGTGGTGGAGCTGGGAGGTTGCTTTGGGGTGGTGGCTTGCATCACCAATCGAAAGTTAGACAGGGGAACACTGCATGTGGTGGTGGAAGCCAACCCACGAGTCATTTCGTTCATCGAGAAAAATCGAAGCTTGAACCGCTGCAATTTTGAACTGTTGAATGCCGCCATCGCATATGGTCAGCCGACAGTTACATTCTGCCCATCGTTTGACATGCCTTCAAATTCACTACGCGAAAACCACGGCGCCGATGCGGTCACAGTGAACACCATCTCTCTGGGAGAGATTGTTCGGCAAAGGGACATCGACTCCTTCACCCTGATTTGCGATATCGAGGGGCACGAATACGACCTGGTGCAGAACGAAGCAGACGCGATACAGCGGGCGGAGATCATCATTCTGGAGACGCACGCACGTATGATTGGGGACGCGAAGAACTCGGAACTGCTGGCCAGGCTGGAGGAAATCGGCTTCAAGGAAATTGACGAAGAGGCGACCGTGGTTGTCCTGCAGCGGTGTGTCTAGTTGAGCTCATCAGGGAACCACAGAGCCCTATCGGCCGACGGCCCTATCGTTCGGAACATCAAAAAATGGCTGCCAGCTGCTCCCTCGTTTTATTGCAGCGAGCTCTGCTACCGGCGTGTCGTTGCGTTCGATGACAACGGCAAATGGGTAAAAGCTGACGGAGCGCACCGCTGACTGCAGCGAGTTTGCGGTCACGGTGATGGATCGATCCGGGTCTTCACTGGCGTGGAAATTGCGATCCGCGTTCAAGCCCAGCGCAAAGCCGCTCACATAGTGCGCAAATTCGTTCATCATCCCATGAATGTCCTCGCAAATGAAGACGCCACCGGGCGTGAGATACGGCAGAGTTTCCTCCAACGTAACGATCTGCTGTTCCGCGCTGTGGCCGCCGTCGTCGATGACGATATCGAGAGCGGGTACTTCTTCTCGGAAAGCCCTCCAGACGCCGCGATCTGCCTGGTCGCCGATGAATAGCTTTACATGCTCGTTTTCATAGCTCTTGCACACAGGTTCAATATCGACGCCATACACTTGGCACGCATCGCCAAAATAGTTCCTCCACATCTCAAGGCTGCCACCGCTATAAACGCCTATTTCACAGATATTGACGTCGCGGTTCACGAACTTGGCGAGGTGGCGTTCATACATTTCGAAGTAGTGATCCCACTTGTGAATTCCGTTCCCTTCCCGGTGAGAATCGAAATACGAGCGGAGTCGACCGGAGGACGCTGCTGGATATCGTTGATCGTGGATCCACTTACCATTCTCGAACAGCCCAAGCCCTTGCGAAAAGCCCTTCG
>JAZKAG010000013.1:35729-36099 GCA_040389265.1 Acidobacteriota bacterium | reverse complement strand
GATACCGCCCGAGCTCGCACCATCTCGACACACCACGAGACGATTCGGTAGCGCAAAACAAGCTTTTGAGCCAAACGCTGCAGGGGCGGATACATGTTGATGATGATAACGGGAGTTGCCCCGGCAAAACAGGGCGTGGAAAAGCGCACAGTCCGGGACACCGTGTGGGTCGAATTTCTGGATCTAGCCGTGAGCTAAGTTCCCAAAATTCGATTGAGCCGCCAATTGTGCAGTGCTTCGCGAAATAGCTTCCGATCGGAATCAGCCAGCCCGGCGAGCCAAATCAAGATCACCGTTAGTAACGCGATCAGGAAAACGGGCAGCGGGCCATGGGCCTCAGGATTACCTCGGCAGACAAGCAGGAAAATGA
>JAZKAG010000013.1:26060-35719 GCA_040389265.1 Acidobacteriota bacterium | reverse complement strand
AGCGGAAGGGCGCAGGTCAGGGGGCGAGCGAAGCCGCTCAACACGAGTTGAATCCGTGTTAACGGAATTGCAGTCGACGTGTGGGGCATGCTGTACCACAAATGCAGGCCAACGCTGAAGAAAGCCCCGACCAGTGTGCCGATGGCAGCCCCAACCGCACCGATGCGAGCCGATAGCAGGATGCTGACCGTCAGATTTACTGTGGCTTCAACCACTGCGGCCACTGAACCATAGATCTGCAGTCCATTGCCGGCGATAATCGCCGCGTAAGGAAGCATGGAGAGCCGCACCATGTTGGCGATGGTGAGAACTTCCAGGAACAGAATGCTGTTGCGGGCATAATCGGCGCCGACCCACAACGACAAAATGGGTTGGCCGTAGAGCAGAAGCGGCAGACTGGTCAACACCAGGAGCACGGCGCAGAACCGGGTGGAGCGCAACGTCAGGGAGGCGACAGCTGCGTGGTCGCCGAGGGCCGCGAGTTCCGACGAGGCAGGCAGCAGCGGGCTGAAAACATTGCCCGCGGTCATGATCACGAAGTTTGTCAACGAGGCGGCCACAGCATAGAAACCGGTTTGTTTAAAGTCGAAGTGGCCGACGATGACGGTATCGAGGCCGCTGATGAGCAGCATGGCGAAGGACGAAACGCTCATCGCGGCGCAATAGTTGAAGATGGTGCGAGTCATGCGACGAGTCACACCGGAGACGGTAATCCGAATGTGGGTCAGGTAGCGACGCCAGGCTGCGACCTGTACCAGTCCGGCAGCGAGCGTAATGACAGCCACGCAGGTGCCCATAACAACCAGGCTGCTGTGTAAGAAGACTGCAATGATGATTGCGATGGTGGAGAGGACTTGCGAACCCCCGCCAATGATCATGGGGACGTTGTAGCGTTGTACTCCTTGAAAACTGCTGGCCAGCGCGGTAGTGGGAAGAGCCAGCGCCGTGGCTCCGCCAATCAGCAGTATGCCGAGCCGCACCTGGTGGACCAGTGAAGGCGTCAACTGTGCGAACAGGCGGGGTACCTGCCAGGCGAGCACGCAAACTGCGGTCAGGGCGAGTGCCGCGCTGACAGTCAGAAGAGCGGTGGCGGTGCTGACCACACTGCTGGTGCCTGCGTGGTCCTCAGTCGCGTGATGCTGCGCTACGTATTTGCTGATGGCGGCCTGCAGCCCGAGCTCAAAAATCGCGGCGTACGCGCCGAGTTGCAGGATGAGCACCCACGCGGCATACATATCGTGAGAGAGCTGCCGTGTAAGAAAGGGCGGTAGCAGCGCGGCGGTCAGCACACTGACGGCAAAGCGCAGAAGGTTTGCGACAGAGTTCTTCGCAATCGTCATTGACCCCTGAGCTTTCATCTCTGTCCCGTGTGCATAGTGATCATGCGCAATCTTGCATCCTCATCAACTTTTTCTGACCGTTTGCGTTGGAAGAATACAGTTACTCGCGGTAGTTGGCAGGTGGGGGGGTGATGTCGGAGAGCTTTTTGAAATCCTCCTCCGGCAGCGTCAGGCTCGCGGCTGCAATATTTTCTTCCAGATGCGCGACCGAAGAAGTTCCTGGAATGGGAGCGATAACTGGAGAACGACGCAGCAACCATGCCAGCGCTACCTGCAGCGGAGTCGCGTCCAGCTTGGTTGCAACTTCTTGCAGGATTTGGTTGGCTTGGCGGTTCTGTCCGAGCGGGGCCCAGGGTACGAAGGTAATCCCCTGGGCTTCGCAATGATGGAGCAGGTAGTCCCATTCGCGATCGGCAAAGCCATAACGGTTTTGCACGGCGACGATGGGAACTATTTTTTGGGCGCGCTGCAAATGCTCTAAAGTAACGTTTGAAAGCGCGACGTGGCGGATCTTGCCCTGCTCCCGGAGCCGCGCCAGCGCGCCTACAGAGGCGTCGAACGAAACTGCCGCGTCTGGAATGTGCAGATAATAAACGTCGATGTGGTCTAGACGCAGGCGCTCTAAGCTGCCCTCGACAGCTTCCTGCAGATGTTTAGGGCCGGCATTATGGATCCATTGGCCAGGACCGACGCGCTCCCACCCACCTTTGGTCGCCACCACCATGCCTTTCGGATATGGAGATAAAGCCTCTGCAATCAACTCCTCAGAGATACCTGGGCCGTAGGAGTCGGCGGTGTCGATGAAATTGACGCCCAGCTCCACCGCGCGGCGTAAGGTCGCCATAGCAGCATTGCGATCCTCCGGCGGACCCCAGATCCCTTTGCCGGTCAAGCGCATAGCGCCAAACCCCATGCGGTGGACGGAAAGGTCCCCCAATTGCACGTCTCCGGCAGCGGCGGCTGACAGGCTTTCTGCTTTCTGCATCATGCGATTCGAACTCCTTTGTCTGGTTGACATCATCTTCCGAACTGCTATACTCAACGAACCTTTTAACTGAACCCGAACTCTTGTTCAACGGACCTTCAAATCCCCCATGCGAAGCCGTACGATCGAGTTATCTTTTGTCGCGCTTGTTTTGATGCCGTTCTTGCTTGTGTCCCCTGCCTGGGCCACACAAAAGCAACGGACCATCATTATTGCACTCGACCAATCTGGGAGTATGCTGCGAAGCGACCCTGACAGATTGCGAGTGGAAGCCGCCGGGTTGCTGGCTGCAACCGAAAATCCAAACGACCTGGTGGGTGTGATCGGTTTCGGCGATAGCGCCCGTTGGCTGCAGAAGCCCATCGCGCGCAACCGGTTCGACTTTTCTCTCTTCGATAAGATTGGATCTTCAGACGCCCACACGTCCTTCGCGCCGGTTCTCAGCTCGGTGGAAGACTATCTGGTTGGGCAGCCCGCCTCGTTCTTTCAGGATAACGACATTTCCCTGGTGCTGCTGACCGATGGGCGCAGCGATCCTGTCAATCAACTCGCTGACGAGGACCGTTCGCGAGCTTTGTCGATGGCGACCGAGAACGCCTGGCGCCTGAAGGTCTACACCATTGGCCTCGGGGACGATCTGGATCTCGACTTTCTGGATCGGCTGGCACGCACGTCGAATGGATTCTCCATCCAGGCCGCATCGGCCTCGGATCTTCCAGAAGCATTTTTGCGGGTCGCGGCGCGGACGGCGGCACTGCCGGTATACATTCGCAGTTCCTCCGCGCAAGATTTGACATGGACCGGAACGCCGGACCGAGTCGTCGTGGTGTTCACCGGAGAGCACGCGGACACGCTGCAATTACAGGGACACATGCTGTATCGCTCTCCGCATGTAGCCGTAGCTGAGCAAGAGGCTGCCGCGAGAAATACAAAGCTTTCTTGGTCCGGACACGGTCTCGCGTTCTTGTGCGTTCAGGAACCGCTGCGGTTGTCGGCGGATGGCGAATTTCCTTCTGCTTTGTTGACGGATGCGCCTCGTCCCATCACGCTGTCGCTGACCAGCTCGCGTGGCCCTGTGAAGAGTGCTTTCTTTTTGCAAAGTGCGAGCGCGCATCTGGAACTTGCCGGCCGTGACAGTGAGGTTGTGCCGCTGCGCCAGCAGGCCGACCCCAGTCAGTTTACCGGCGAATTGCAGGCTCGTGGTGCAGGAGCGTTCAGGGCCCGGGCGTATCTAGATTCTCCGTACGGCCAGGTGGAAACGTACCTCGGCGACCTGACAGCAGTGATGATGCCGGTCGCGATTCCGCAACAGCTCTCGGCAGGCGTGTTCGATCCCTTGCCTCGCGATTGGTTTCAGAAGAACCTCACCATTCGATCGCTGCTGCCCGTGGGAGCGGTAGACCTCCAGTTCGCCCCGCAAGCATCGGCAGATGGCCCTCGCGATCGCATGCCGGCAGGCCTGCAACTTTCAGCGGGCCAGAATTCGCAATTCAAGATCATGCTGGAAGGCGACCCGGGCCAGGTCCATGTGATCGACTACACCGCCACCTGGAATGACGGCAAGACGGAAGCGACCCGCCGCGGCGCATTGCGGGTGGTCACGCGCCAGATGACAGTTGGCGAATTACTCGAAAACAAATGGCCATGGGCAGCCGCGATACTGCTCTTGCTGTGCGCGGTGGGCAGCGCGGTATGGAGCTTCTGGCCGCGTCCGCTTCAGGCGGATCTGATTGTGCGGCAGAATGGCACTCAGGTGTTACGTTTGCGGTTGCCGGAGCAACTGCGCACCCGCATGCTGCACGTTTCCGAAGGGCAGACTGGCAACAGCGCCGGAACGAGTCGGGCTGTGATCGCAGGCCCTCAATCGCGAGAATTACTATCCCTACAAAGTACCCGCAGGCGAGGGCGATGGACCATCGTGGCCCGCCCACGCGAGGCTCACGCCCCCGCGCCCCAGGTCCACAAGTCGACGGAGATCGATCTAAGGTCCATTCACGTTCCAGTCTTCTCTACGGAAGACGGGACAATACAGATCAACGTGCTTTACAGCTAGATTCTCGAACAGAAGGTGTGCCATGCTTCACCGAACATTGCTCATTGGCCTTGGCGGAACCGGAATAGACTTGCTGCGAAAGTTCAAGACTCACTACGGCAAGTATTACGACAAGGAACAGAAGTATATTCAGATCCTGGGCATCGACACCACCAACCAGCGAACTGATAGCTCAGATCCGTTCCTTGAGAATCACGAGTTCCTTCACCTTGGCAACCCGGTCATCACGTCAGCCAACGTGATGCAGTTTCGCAAGCGGAACCAGTTCCGCTGGCTGCCCGATGATCTCCCGGCATTTTCCGTCGCTACCGGCGCGGGCATGCGCAGACTGGTAGGTCACGTCGCCTATTTCTGGCGCGGGCAGGACATTGCAGCCCACATTGAACGCGCCATGCATACGCTGAATCACGCGGAAGTCAGCGGTGAGTTCGCAAATGTGGTAGATGGAGCGCAGACCCGCGTCTTCATCATCAGCTCAGTTTGCGGCGGCACCGGTACCGGTATGTTTTTGGACATCGCGTTCCTGGTGAACCATCTGTTCACCCGGCACAACTACGAGACAGTTCGATTCGGCATGTTGTTTCTGCCATCGACATTTCGCCAATTAGGCCAGAGCGCGCAATATGCGACCCTGGAAGCGAATGGCTATGCGGCCCTGCAGGAATTGAACTACTACATGGCGGATTCTTTTTCGCAGACCACATTGGCGTCGCCGGCCGATCAGGTTTCGGGGGAAATTCCCATCTGCCCCAGCCCGTTCGACATGTGCTTCATGCTGGGTGGTACGGATGAAATCGGCAGACAGCTTTCTTCGTCGGAGGATTTGTATCAGCGCACGGCGGAGTTCCTTTTCTCCGCGGTGGCGATTCCACAGATCCAAGAGCACATTGTCGATTACCACGTCACCAACGCGCGCCTCAGCTACGCGTCGTTTGGATCGTTTTCCATTCCCTTGCCGAAAGCGCGCTTCGTAGAAAAATATGTGCTGCACATTGGCCGCGAATTGCTGGAGGATATTTTCGCGCCCATCCAGTCCGGATACGATGCGCGAGCGAAAGATGTACTCAGCGGCACTCGAATTTCTGAATTGCGTAACCTTGAATCCCTGGGCGCTCTGCGTCAGCTTGAGAGCCTGATGCATTCGGAAGTGTTCCTCCATGGTGAAGGCGGAGGTCAGCGACAGACCACCGACAACATCACCAAGGAATACGAGATCTGGATGAATATACGGCCGCGGGTCGTGCAGCAAGCCATGGCCGAAGTCACCTCCATCGTCGAATCCATCGAGCGGGAAATTCTTGGGGAACGCAAGCGGCAAACGGCGCTCGATCGAGGCGTCCTGGCAAGTCAGTTTGAAATCTGCAAGACGGTCCTGATCCAGTTGCAGCAGGTACTCGATACAGTTGCGGTGGTTCCTGCCACGCTGACGGAAGCTGAAGTGCTGAAGACGTACCGCGAAGAGAGGTTCCTCGGGGGCAAGTCAGCAAGCGAGCGCATGGCTGGCTTTCGCCATGAACTGCCGCAGGCTGCGCAATTGCAAATCGCCAGCGAATTGCGGGGGCAGGTGCGATCCATGGTTGGCAAACTGCGCACGCGATTTAGCGATGAAGCAGCCGCCCTTGGAGCACTGATTGCCAACGGAGAATTTATCGCGAAGGAACTGCAGGGCAAAGCTGAGCAATTTCTGTCGAACCGCCGCGCAACCTCTCGCACCGTGAACTTTTCAAACACGGGCATCGGCGCGGCCAACATTCCCCAGGACCAATACCAGCTCGACCGCATTGGACTGTTGCAGCGATATCGCGCGAAGTTTTCGCTGCAGGATGTCGTGGATGACGCCTGGAAATTTCAAGGCGACAACTATATTGACAAGCTGTATCAGGAGACATCGCAATATGTCTCCGAGCAAATTACCCGCTCGCAATTACTGGATGACGGGCTGCTGCACAATGGCATGATGCAGGCGTGGTCGAATTTGAATCTGCAGAATGGACCTCGCAGACACCAGGCGACAACCAACAATTTATTTGCGCCGCGCGATCCGGAGCTTCGCAAGCAACTGCAACAGGTCTTCGATGAATGGAAGGGATCGGAGTCGTCTCCACTCTGCAATATCAGCGATTCCGTCGACGATTCAGTGCTGTCGTTCATGCGGGTTATTGGGCGTTTCGGGCTGGCGGACATTCATGAAGTGCAGTTGATGCGCCAGGCCTATGAAGCCAAGCGCAAAGATCCGGTAGAGAAAATGTTCCTTGACCTGCCGACCCACAAACGGCGGAGCATTGCCGGCGATGACGAAACCGAGGAGCAGTGCAAGTGGTTTGGGCTTGCGACCATCCTGGGGCTGCTGCGCGATTTCGGGCAAGATCTCGAATTCAACGGCAAGCCGCTGAGGACGCAGATTGCCGATCCGGTGGAACGTCACCTGCATGCTCGCATGCGCATGGTCGATCCTGACTTTCAAGAAATCATTGAGCGGAAGCGTGACAAGATGATTCTGGAGTTGGGCGGCAATCAGGGCTGGGCGCAATTCATTCACGACCAGGTGGAACGCTTTTATCCGCGTAACGAATACCGCGATCTTGGCGAGTATGAGCGGCAGCTTTCGGAAGTGCGGGTGGAAATGATGTCGTACCTGCGATCGCTCGGTGTACCGCAATTTATGCGGGCTGGAGAATAACTTGATCCTACAGCCTACATTAGTCTTGCTCTGCGGTTCAGGGGCGGAGCAACTCAAAGAGCAGGTCGTTCGCTGGATCAGCGAAGACGAGCGGCGTGCCTTCTATTTCGCACACATCAATGAAGCGGAGGAGATGCAGCACACCATTCCGGTCGCGGTGCATGAACTGCGCTCGGCCAAGTTGCTTTCAGAATTGATCCGCGGCGGCTATGTGCCAAAAAACTACCGACTGCAGGAATTCCGCACGCTGATTGTCTGCTTGTCGGAGGATCAGGATTGGATCCGTACCGCGCGCCGCCAGTTGGAGGTCTCGTTGGAGGCTACGCCATTTTTGAACCGCATTTTCTGGGCGGTGTTGCTGGAACAGCAGAAGATTGAGAACCTGCAGGAGAGCCAGCAGAAACTCTTTGCCGACTTTGGCGGCAATGAATCCATCACGCTGTTCCACGTACTACCTTTTTGGCGCGGCAGCAATTTAGAGCCTGAAGATACTTCGGCAATCCTGGAGCGGCTGACGGTTCTGCTCCTCAAGTCCGATACCGAAGCCTCGTTGCCGATGATTTCGGAAATCGCTCAAAATCGGAGTGGCTGGGCAATTGGTATTGAAGCATACCGGTTGAAGGGACATTTGGAAGCTGGAAAGTGTGCGCTATTCCTGGCCGCACGAGAACTGATTGCGCAATGTTTTACCGGCCAGCCGCTCAGCGGGCCCACCCTCGCCAATCTTGTGCGCGAAAAAATTCCCGACTTCGACCATCAGGCAGACCTGGATCCATTCTCGCCGGAAGGATTGGAGATGGTGGGGCGTTATGTCCGCGACTATGTTCCTGAGTTGCTGGACGCGCTCGCCTCCCACAGTCCCGATGTGGAGAGTTGGCTGGACTGCCTGAAATACTTAAAGCGCGAAACCGCCAAACCCAAGCGGCTTGGGCTGCTGGCTCCTGGAGGCGCACCGCCGAATGGAAAGGCGAAGGCTGCATACTCCGGGTTGAGTGTTTTGCTGATGACGGTTTCTGCCGCTGCATGTTACTTGCTGTTCAAACCTGCTGCAGAACCCGCGGAGCAGATGCATCTGGCCTTAAGTGGATCGGCGAAAGCCAAGCAGGATCTGCCGCACCATCCAATTTTTGCCGCGGCGCTGGAACGAATTCTGGCGGATATCCAGCCGCTTCGTTATCCGGAACTTCTGCAGGACGCATTGCCCGCACCCGAAGTGGAAACAACCATTCCGACGGACACGGTCGAAACCGCAAAGGTCGACCGCACCTTGATCGACGCCGCGCGAGACATGCTGTTGCAGCGGACTTTTGCGCTGCCTTCACTGCTGTCATTTCAATTCCTGACCGGGGAAATGGCGCCGGCCTCTGCCATGACCAAGGTGCTCTCCGCGCAGCAGGAAATGGAGCGGAATTTAGAGGGCAAGCTGGTCGATCAGTGGCTGGCGAAAGTGCGCGAATCACGGCATGGAGACGGTGGGGAAGGCGACAGCGACTGGCTCGATTTCATGTTCGCGTCTCCCATTCCCAATCCTATTCATATGGAGTGCGAAATTTCTGACCACCAAAACCATCCGCAGCAACCCGGATGGTTTCCGCAAAACTGGCTGCACTATATGCATGCAGTGGCGATTCGTTAAGCAAGTTTTGGACGCCAGTTATTTGGAACTGATGCGATGACATTCGGATCGCATCTTTCCGGCCAGAGAGTCAGACGAAAGACTAACCGAACGGCCTGCGGCATCCCACCAGATGTATTGCTTGGCGGCATATCGCGCTCCGGATCCGGAAAAGACATTCGCGAACACGATCGACTCTCCATTCATCGGAAGAATCGCCAAGCTGTTTCCCGCTCCATTGAGATATTCGACAGAAAAGGCACCCGTGGGCAGACCCATTTTCACGCCCACATCATCGCATTGATACTGCACGGTGGAGCGAGACATCGCTTTCGAACCCTTCAGGTGAAGGGTGATATCTGTCGCTCCTGCCATCGCGGTCAGAGATACCAGCGCGATCGCAATCGCACTGCCTTTCTTTAGCATCGTCATGTAATTTTTCCTTTGACAGATTTGTCGCCTATTCGGCACCTGGGTTTCCCGCTTGCCAAAGGTATCGTAGGATTCCGTCAGCATCAAACCAGTGTAGGTTTCCGCTGTTGCAGTTTTCATCCCGGTGCCTGACGTTCGGATAGGCAGTATGAGGATGCTGATTGCCGAGCCGGAGTTGCTACGAGTTTGCGAATCAGCGGCGCTGACGCTTAAGTCTGACAGCAATTCCTGATTTAGATTCAAATCGCCTTCAATAGAACCAGCGTCACGTCATCGTGCTGCGGGGCGTCGCCGACAAATCGATCCAAATCACGCATCACGGTTTGCATCATGAGGGTCGGCGTCAATGTCGAGTTTGCATACAGGATATTCAGCAAACGAGCTTCGCCATACTCCTCCCCGGCGTTGTTTTCAGCTTCTGTCACGCCATCGGTAAAAATCACTAACCAGTCGCCGCTTTGCAATGCGACGGTTCCGGATTGGTAGGGAGCGTCCGCAAGAATTCCGAGCGGGATTCCTCCATCGTTCAACCTCTCCAGGGCTCCTGTATTGCG
>JAZKAG010000013.1:0-26050 GCA_040389265.1 Acidobacteriota bacterium | reverse complement strand
GTGACCGGCGTTCACATAGATGAGGGTTTGAGCGGCTGCATCATACTCGGCGATAAATGTCGTAGTGAATCGCCGTCCATTCTGGCTGTTGCTGCAGGCATAGGCATTCAATCGCCCGACTAACTCTGTCAACGAGGCGGCGGTTCCGGCAAGTGTCTTCAGGCTCGCCTGAAAGGTTGCCATCAACAGGCCCGCGGGAATGCTCTTGCCTGCGACATCGGCAACAGCGATCAGAAACGTTTCATCCGGCAGACCGGATGGAGGCGGGCGAAGAACATTACGGCGGAACAGAAGGCGCGGCGCGCGTGGCGAAGGCTACCTCCAATCCAGGAATTACGGGGGGATTGGCTGGCAGCAACCACTCTTGAATCTCTTTGGCGATTTGCAGATCCCGCTTCATTACCACCCGATCTGCCACTTCCAGAATCACCAGCAGTAATAAAACCAATGCGGCCCACTCGGCGCCATCCAACTCAAAGATTTTCAATTGACCCCGCGGGTTTTGCCAGGAAATACCGCCATTGACCGCCAGCAGCAACAATGCGATCAGAAGCAGCACGCGGCGTGCAGGACTCAGTTTTTCCATGATGGCCCAGAAAAATTGGACTCCGATATTTAGAAAATGCTTCCCCCGGCCGGTGCCAGGAGTGCGGCTGGCGTCCACGTCGTGCGAATAGAGACGATAGCTCGAGCGGGCTTCCGTTCGGAATTGGCTCCAAAGTTGCGAGAGCTCCATACCGTCCGTGACGCGCTGCCAGAATCTTCGCATGCGACTCATGATGCGATGGCCCCGCGTTTGGCAGGGGCGGGAACATTGCCAGAACTATGCAGGCCAACGTCATTCCTTGCAGGCATGTTGGGATTATAGGGGAGCGCCAAAGTGCACAACAAAGAAATCCCGGCAGAGCGCGTCAGGGCATCTGCATGCCGGGCATCGCGGAGTGGTCCATATTATCGTGCCCGTGGTCGTCGTCAACCGACCAAATTTCCTTGGGATTTTTCTCGTACGGATAGACGTGAACCATCCATCCGAAGACGTGCGGGTAGAAAATTCCGCCGGCAGCGTCGCAGGCCGATTCTGTGGTGATGGAGCCGCGCAGACCGAACTTGGCATAAGGCCCCAGGTAGGCAGCTTTCTCGGGACGCGGTGCCTTGCAGAAATTGATGTGTTGATGCCACCGCGCGATGCTTAATGGTATCCGATCATTCAACTCGTCCAGGGTGGCGTCGACTCGATCCGTGTACATTGCTCCAACAAGCTTGTAGCCTCCGTCGCGTGTTTTTGTATAGAGCAAAGAGGTCGGGAATGTCGGATTGAATTGCCATCTCGCCGCTATCGCATAATCGCGCCTGGAAAAGTGATAGATCGCTTGCGGAACATTGGGAAGAAAAATCTGGTATCCGTCGGCGAGTGCCTTGTGATAGTCGCGATATGGTTCCATCGCCTTTTTGGCGGCTGCGACCACGGCGTCGGCTTTCTGCTGATCGCCCACCTGCATCGGGCGCAAGGATGTGAGATACATGTGGCCGGCCATGTGGCTCATGTCACCGCCAGACATGGCACTGCCGGGATCCGCCTGAGGGCCGAGCGGCAGGCCTGACTGTGCGCATGCAGACGCCGCGCCACCAGCCATCGCGATCCCAAGCCAAACTGAAGCAACGACACGCATAATATGACTGCCCGGGTGCGTTGCGGATAAACCGTGGGATTTCATGGCTGACCTCGTTGAAGATTTCGGCCGGATGACACTCCCGACCCGACTTCCATCGAGCCGGGGACAAGCGTCGCCTTCATCGTATGGACGCGTCAACCGCGCTCAAGTTGCGCCAGGCAATCGAAAAACTTGGGTTTCGGTGCGAAATTGAAACGATCCTCCTTACTCCTCGTCTCCCGTCTGGGGCATGTTCGTTGGCTTTCGATCAAGATTGATTTCGGGATGATGAGCACTCCGAATCTGCTGATTCATCTGCGGCAATTGCGTCTGCTTGAATTTCTCCCATCCAGGCAGCACTTCTTTCCCTTCCATTTGCACGCGAGCCGCCGCCGTCAGCAACGGAGCCGTTGGATCCGCATCCGCCTGCTCCAGTTCGCCGTACAGCGATGTTGCCTCGGTCGTCACTTCATCGATGCCCGGCATCGCTTTCGCGGCACCAGGCTTTGTGCCCTCTACGAGGGTTTTTAGCGCTGTAGTGGATGACGCGAATTGTTGGCTGAGCGCCGGATCTTGCACAGAAGCCACCTGCTCTATGACCGAGTGCGCCTGCAGATCGGCCTTCGCGACTTCACTGAGTGAATTGGCCATGGTCATCTGTGCGGTGTGCAGCGCTTCCAATGCTGCCTGCGACATGTGAACCCGCGGGTCCATCTTTACGCGCAAAGACTGCGTCTCACTCTTTCCATCGACGGTTAAGCGAACCGTGTACGTTCCCGGCACCACCAGGGGACCTTGGGGCACCAACGGAGTGCGATGTGGCACCGCAGCAATGGGGTAGGAATAACTGGTGGCGGTGGGAGCGGTCGAGCGAAGGTCCCACACCCAGCGATGCATTCCAGCGGTGGTTGGCAAAGGGCCATGCATCTTCGGCCAATAGGCAGGGATCAACCCGGTACGCAATTCTTTCGGCGCCGGAACCATTGGATCGTCGCTGCTGTATTTGCGCAAGACATTCGCACTGTTGTCCAAAATTTCGAGTGTGACAGTGTGGGCTAGCTGCGGCAGGTTGTAATCGAGAATCGCACCATCCGGCGGATTTTCGCCCGCAGGCTCGTCGGCAGGTAGCGGAGTGTCGGTATTGGTATCGCGCCGCACACGCCATGCCTGTGCCGCTGGCAACAGTATCGATTGCACTTGCCCTGCACTCGCTGCCAGCTGGCGCAGCGGGCTCACATCATCGAGAATCCAGAAAGAACGACCGTGCGTGGCCACAATCAGATCATCATCCTTCACCAGCAAATCTCGCATCGAGGTGTGCGGCAGGTTGTAGTTCAGCGGTCGCCAATGATCGCCATCGTCGAAGGATACCCACACGGATTTTTCTGTCGAGGCGTACAGCAACCCGGCTCGCACAGGGTCAGCTCGCACCGCGTTCATCGGCGCATCTTCAGGAAGGCCGGCGCTGATCGATGTCCAGGTTTTTCCTCCATCGTGCGTGCGATAGGCATAGGGATGCAGGTCATCCACGCGAAACCGGTTTACAGCGACGTAGGCGGAATCATCATCAAACCGCGACGCATCGATCTGTGCAATCTTGCTCCACGATGCAACCACGGGCGGCGTGATGTTTTTCCAGTTCGCTCCCCCGTCTCGCGTGATCCAAACCAGCCCATCGTCGGTTCCAGCCCAGATTGTCTGCGTGGTTTTGTACGAAGCGGCGAGTGAATAGATCACACCGCGGCGCTCGTCCTGCTGCTCCGGTGTCAGCGAAGGCACGGTGGAAAGCGCTCCTGTCTTTTCCCGGCTCAGGTCGGGACTGATCATCTTCCACGATTGACCGCCGTCGGTGGTCACAAAAAGATGGTTCGCCGCGTAGTACAGGGTATGCGAATCCACGGGTGAAAATTCAATTGGCTCGGTTCGGTCTGCACGAAAACCTTTCTTCTTCATCGGCAAAGGAGTTACATTCTGCACCTGGCCCGTAACCATGTCGTACCGCGAAACTTCGGTTCGTCCGGCGCCATATACGATGTCGGGATGCAATGGGTCGGGCGCGGCATACCCATATTCAATAATTCCTGCGGGATGCCAGTCGCGGAAAGTGATCTCGCCATCGTTGCCGCGCGCTAACGTGCAGACGGAACCGCTCTCCTGCTGCCCGGCGCACACCTGGTAAGGAAAGTTGTAGGTCGCCGCAACATGGTATAGCTGAGCCGTCGGTTGGTTGTACCAGGAACTCCAACTTTCGCCGCCATTCACGCTGACAAGAGCGCCCTGATCGCTGACCAGCAACATGATTCTTGCATTGCGTGGATTGATCCACATGTTCTGATAATCATCGCCACCGGGCGCTCCACGTAGGCTGATCCAGGTTTTGCCACCGTCCTCTGAACGGCAGGTCACGATGCTGGCGCTGTACACAATGTCGGGGTTTTGCGGGTCGACCACGGGCACGGGTAGATCACCGCCGCCAATCTTCATCGCAGGACGCGGATCATCCGTGATCTTCCGCCAGCTCATTCCACCGTCGTCGGAGCGGTAAACCCCCAAGCCTTGATCGGTGGCGTATCCGCTGCTTTCTTCCTTGGTCGATAACGTCGCATACAGCCGCTGTGGATCGCTCGCTGCGATGGCAACATTGATCTGCACCAGGTCCTTGGGTAGACCGTTGGTTAGCTGCTTCCACGTGGTACCTCCGTCGGTCGACTTGAAGAGGCCACCGTTGGTCGTCGCGTATTCGTTGTCATCTTCCCAGGGGCCGAGCCGCTCATCCCATAGCGACGCGTACACCACCTGCGGATTCTTCGGATCGATTACAACATCAGAGCCGCCGGTATTTTCATCCTTATATAAAACCTTTTCCCACGATCTGCCGCCGTCGGTCGAGCGAAAGATTCCACGCTCCGCATTCGGTCCGTACGGATGTCCAAGCACTGCGGCGAAAATCCTGTTCGTGTTCCCTGGGTCGATAGCAATCGCAGGTATTTGTTGACCATCGCGCAGCCCCATATGCGTCCAGGTTTTTCCAGCGTCAGAGGATCGATAGATGCCATCGCCGACGGAGAGGTCCGGCCGATGCAAGCCCTCGCCGCTGGCTACGTAGACAACATTGCTATCGGAAGGTGCCACCGCGATGGCGCCGATCGATTGCGTGTCCTGCCCGTCAAATATTGGATTCCAGGTGCGGCCATAATCGGTCGATTTCCAGACACCACCATCCACCTGACCCACATAAAAAACGTTGGGCTGATCGGGTACGCCTGCGGCGGCACGAGTGCGACCTCCGCGAAATGGACCGATCATGCGCCAATGCATATCCGGCATTGAGCTATCGTGTTTCGCAGCCCAACAAGTCGCGCCGGACAACAACAATCCGGTAAGCAATAAAACAGACAACAAAAAGCGAGCGGCTGAATCTCTATGTGTCATTTCCATCCCTTTGAGGCATCGCGAGAGTCTCATGTGCAGTTGCTAAATGCCGACGTATCCAACCCGGACGAGTTTCCGAGTCGCTAACTGGCATGCACCAGCTGCCAATTCGTCAGAATATCCGATCCCTCTTATCTCCGGCGTTGCGATTACAGATTTTGCGACATCAGGTTCGAGTTTGGCTGCATTTTTTCGTTCCTGCTTGATCCCGTGGCCACTTGACCGTCACAATTTGAGAAGTGATGAACACCTCTCCCCCCGTTTCGCGCCCGCTCGTCCCCTCGCTTGTCATTTGTGCCGCACTTCTCTTCCCTTTGGCATCTGCGATCTCCGTCGCGGCACAGTCGGTGCCACCCACCCTTTTCAACGGACTGGAGTGGCGACTGATCGGTCCGTTTCGCGCAGGCCGGGTTGTTGCCGTGAGCGGCGTCCCAGGAAGCCATCGCGAGTTCTTCTTTGGCGGTGTCGACGGAGGCGTCTGGAAAACTACCGATGCCGGCACGGTGTGGCAACCGACCTTCGACCACGCTCCGGTAGCCTCCATCGGTTCCATCGCGGTGGCAGATTCAGATCCAAAGGTGGTGTATGCCGGCACTGGAGAATCTGACATTCGTTCCGATCTCGCATCTGGCGATGGCGTCTACCGCAGCGACGATGGTGGGTCGACGTGGAAACACGTCGGGCTCGCCGACTCGCAACAGATCAGTCGCGTTCTAGTTGATCCGGACGATGCCAACACGGTATACGTCGGCGTCCTCGGCAATGCGTATGGGTCGAGCGAAGAGCGAGGGGTCTACAAATCCACGGACGGTGGTCAGCACTGGCTGCATGTACTCGACAAGGGCGCTGACGTTGGCATCGCAGATCTCGCCATGGCACGCGCCAAGCCGAATATCCTATTCGCCGCGACATGGAATGCCCATCGTCCTCCGTGGAGTACCTACCCTCCCGTGGAAGGAACCGGCGATGGTTTGTATCGCACCACCGACGGAGGGGCCACTTGGACGCAACTCGCCGGTCACGGTTTGCCGGACGGCAATTGGGGGCGAACTGGAATCGCGGCGAGTGCGGACGGCACGCGCGTTTATGCAACCGTCGTTTGCCCCGGCCACTCGGGTCTCTACCGGTCAGACGACGGTGGCGATACGTGGATGCTGGTCAACAATGACGATCGCCTGACCAGCCGCGCCTGGTATTTCAGTTCGCTCGCCATTGATCCCAACAACGCGGACGTTCTGTACATTCCCAACGTCGCTCTCTATCGAACGAATGACGGCGGCAGGACGATTGAGATTGTGCGCGGCGCACCGGGCGGAGACGATTATCACCAGATATGGATTGACCCGAAGAATTCCAATGATTTGATGCTGGGCGTCGATCAAGGCGCGTCGCTCAGCCTGGATCGCGGCAGAACGTGGAGCACCTGGTACAACCAGCCGACTGCCCAGATGTACCATGTCACCACCGACGATAGTTTTCCCTACTATGTGTACGGAGCGCAGCAGGACAGCGGTTCCATCGCCACCGCCAGTCGCAGCGATCATGGACACATCGACACACGCGATTGGTTTCTACCAGGTGGCAGTGAGAGCGGCTATCTTGCCATCGATCCCAACGATGAAAACATCATCTACGCCAGCGACACCTATGGAGACGTAGAGCGATTCGATCGACGAACCTCATTCGGCCAAACCATCACCCCGTGGCCGCTCGGTGATTTTTACGACGCCGCGAACAAGCGAAAGTTTCGCGATCCCTGGACGCCAGTGCTGGTTTTTTCACCCGTCGACAAGCATTCTCTGTATCTGGGAACGCAATGTGTCTTGAAAACTATAGATGGTGGACTGCACTGGCAGCAGATTAGCCCCGACCTAACTGGAGCGGTGCAAGGTGCAAGCGACGATGGCAACCTGACCACAGCCAATGCCGAGCAACGCGGGTATGGAGTTGTCTACACCATTGCACCGTCGCCGCTCAAGGCGGATGAAATCTGGGCTGGGAGCGACACTGGACGAATTCATCTAACGACCGATGGCGGCAAATCCTGGCGGGATGTCACGCCGCCGGACTTAACTCCATGGAGTAAGATTTCGCTGATCGAAGCCTCGCATTTCGATCCCGCGACCGCCTATGCGGCTGTCGACCGGCATCGCCTGGGCGATCGGAAACCGTACCTCTACATTACCCACGACTACGGAAAAAACTGGAAGTTCTCCGTCGACGGAATTGCGCCGACACACTTTCTGCGTGCGGTGCGCGAAGATCCGAAGCAGCGCAATCTCCTCTTTGCCAGCACCGAGTTCGGCATCTATGTTTCCTTCGACGCCGGCGATCATTGGCAGTCATTGCAGCAGAACCTTCCAATCACGTCTGTGCGCGATATGACAATTCACGGCAGCGATTTAATTATCGCCACCCACGGCCGTTCCTTCTGGATTCTGGATGATATTGCGCCGTTGCGCCAGGCCGCCGCGGTCAATGCAAGCAAGCCATATTTATTCGCTCCGCCGAGAACCGTGCGCGTGGACAATGATGCCTTCCTGGGGACGCCGCTTCCACCTGAGGAACCGCAGGCGAACAACCCTCCGGATGGCGCGATCGTCGAAGACAAATTCCGGCGAGCATCGGTTTATTTGGGATCTTTCTTCGGGCAGCTCCGGAACCGATGTTGAAGGCCAGGATATTGACGCGGCCAGCATCCCGCCGGGACCTCGCGTTCCTCCCGGCACCTACGCCCTGCGGCTCACGGTCGATGGAGGCTCAATGGAACGGCCCGTGCAGGTCATCATGGACCCTCGCAGTGCGGCTACGACGCAGCTCATCACTCAGCAGTTCGCTCTTGGCCAATCGATCTACCTTGAAACCCTGGCCAGCCGCAAAGCCATGGCGGAGTTGGAAAGCGTCGAAAATCAATTGAACGCATTGCAGGCAAAAGAGCATAATCCTGCGGACCTGCAGCAAGAACTGAGCAGCGCGCTCACAAAATTAGAGTCCATAAAAAATGGTGAGGATGAAATTTCCACGGCCCCGATCAAGCGAGTCGGGTTGGCGGATGCGAACACAGGTCTGGGCGTCGCCTTGCGTATCGTCGAGAGCGGAGATCGGCCTGCGCCGTCGCAAGCGATCACCATTTTCAACCAGATGAAGATTGCCGCGGACGCTCAGATCGCTGCCTGGCAGCACTTCAAAACGAACGAACTAGCCAAGGTGAATAACGCCCTGCAACGGGCGCATCAACCTTCGATGCAGATTGCCGCCATCGAAGAGCAAGTGCACTATGCCATGACGCGATGATGATTGGAGATCTCGCCGATGCGCAAAGTTTTCACGACGAGTGGCTATCCAACAAAAGGCAATCAGGCCGGAAAAATCCAGCCTGATTGCCCTTCTTTATTTGCGCTTGCGCTTCCTACTGTTTCGCCTTACATTGCGTTACCTGACCGTTGATGGACACGGCGGCTTCCGAGTAGCTTCCGCACACTACAGTGTTTGGAAGTGAGTCGGTGAAGGTGACGTTCGCCGGACATACAGCGCCCGCATCGGTTTGACTTGGGTCACAGCCGCCATCGACTGCGACGAAGGTGTAACTTGGCGTCCCGAGCCATGTGTTATGTCCAATCAGAGTGTTACTGAATCCATCCCACTCGCCATCGGCATAGGCGTACTTATCACTGAATGTATTGCTCGTGAAGGAGACACCTTGATTGTTGCTGCCATCCGTGCTGATGCCGAAATCCTGCGCGGTACCTGTGCTCGTAGTGGTGATGGTGTTGCCGCTGAATACGGCATTGCCTGCCGGTGTCATTCCGGTGACACGAAGACCAATGGCCTTGCACGCCACGGAAGTTGCTGTAATCGTGTTGCCCGTAACCTGCACGCCGGTGGGTGCCGATGGCAGGAAACTGCTGTCGAACTCCACCTGCACGCCATAGGTGCCGCCGCCCTCGCAGCCTTTATATTCCGCATTCTGGCTCAACTCAATCACATTGATCTTGTTGTTGGTCACCAGAACCTTGTTAGCATTCACATGGAATCCGCGGCCGCTCTTGGGATGGCAATTGTTGTTTGTCACCGTTGTCGAGTCGGCTGGAACATCCGCGCAGAAATCGTTGGAATAGGTCGCGTTCATGCTGATGTCGTTGCCGCTGATGACGCTGTTTTGATTGACGGTCCGAACGCCACCCTGCGGTGATCCTACAATGGTGTTGTTTTCAATCTGGTCGCCAACCCCGGGATTGTTGTTGTTCTGGTTGATGTAGATCGCCTGTCCTTGAAATGCAGCCCGTGCCGACAGATCACTTTGGCCGGTTTTATTAATGCTGGTCACGTTGTCATAAATGGTGTTGTTGATGATTTTCGCGCCAGTCACGATGTAGTTGGAGTAATAGAACTGTGCGCCCGCGTTCTGGAATGTGGCGACAATGTCATGGATATACGGTGCGGAACTGAATGTCCCTTGCCCGAAGCTGAACACCGGACTGAAGGCCGCAGAACTTGAAGACTGGACGATTTTACCGCCATACACCACCAGGCCACCATGCGCAGAACCGCAGGGACCGCTGTCCACGGGGTTGGAGGTCGACCAGCAATCATGGCCCTCGATCGCGGGCGTGGGAGCGTTGCCGCCGCCTGTGCCGTAGGTGATCGTATGGTTATTCAGGTTCAACGTGATATTGTTCGCGTCGATACCGAAGCAGGTTCCGGCGCTGGAAACATCGTTCGCCAGGAAGTACGAACCTGCCGCTGTGATGTCTCCACAGGAGGTCAGCGCGACGCCCGCTGGTGCTACGCTCACAGTGACGCTCTTGCTGACGCTTCCCATGCTATTTGTGCCGGTAATGGTGTAGGTGGTCGTCGCCGCCGGAGTCACAGCCACACTATTTGAAGTAGCTGTAACCGCTCCGCTGACCGAGCCGATGGCGAATGTCGCGCTGGTCGCGTTGCTCAAGGTATAGCTAATGGTGGTCGTGCCACCCGGGGCAACCGCTGTCGGACTCGCGGCGATCGTCACCGCTGGCGGCGTGCTCGTGACCACCACTGGAGGTGCGGTCGTGTTGGCCGGAGGTGTATAGACAATGGTCGCGACGCCATTCGATCCCACCGTCACCGTGACCGTTTGTCCAAAGGTACACATTGCGATCAGGCAAAAAAGGGCAAGGAATGCTACTCTGCGGAAAAAAGTGAAAGTCGGCGCCATGTCAGCCGAGTGGGCCGTAACTTCCACGCAGGAAGTGGTTGGCACGCTGATCGCGCTTTGCATGCATTGGGTTGGCATAGAATCTCCATATTCAATGGGTTCGGGCCGTCGAGTCTGGCAAACACACGTCGGGTAAGGCGTTCCGCGCCGGCTTATGTACCGCCGTCTCGAGGATCACCAAGCAATTAAATGCACATTCGAAAGGCTTAATGGCTACTTCCGAAGAGAGGGCGGGGCGATTTGTCTTGTAAGCTGCAACGGCTGCTCTGCTTGCCTGGCCACTCGAGTCGACAACGAGGTTCTGGCCAACGTTGGAATCGATGCTGCATGTTGCTGCCAACCTGAATGACGAGACTGGGGTTAGCCTATTTACCGAAGGCCTTGAGCGACCGTGATAGAGGTCACTAAAAGGTAACTATGGTCATAAGAAAGTAACGGTATTTCCCGAATTAGCGAGCAAATACCTTCCAACAAACCCAAAGCGTGCTAGCCCGCAACAGCTCGGCGTACCCTGAGAGCAGAGGAATTCTATGTCTGCAGCCGAAAGCGCAACCCCGCGCCAACACGCATCTACCGCGTCTGCCGGGTCGCAACTCCCCGAGCCGGGCTACGCCGAACGCGTGCGCACGTTGCTCTCGCTCACAGCAATCGCGACGCTTTCGACGCTCTCTCGCAAGCATGCCGGATTTCCTTTCGGTTCCCTGATGTCGTACGCGCTGGACGCTGCCGGGCGTCCAATTTTTTTGATCAGCAACATGGCGATGCACACCCAGAATCTGAAGTCCGATCCGAGAGCGAGCCTGTTTGTCGAGCAAACGGGTGCCGACGGCGATCCACTTGGCGCTGCGCGAGCTACGCTTTTGGGCAATGTCGAACCAGTCCCGCAAGCAGACCTGGCCAGCGCGCGAGAACAATATCTGGCACGCCATCCAAACAGCCAGTACTGGGTCGATTTCGCCGACTTCAATTTCTTTCGGCTTCAGCCCATCGATGTGTATTACGTTGGTGGCTTCGGCGTGATGGGCTGGGTTGAGGCGAAGGAATATGAGAACGCCTCGCCAGATCCTTTGGCAGAATCCTCAGCCGCGATCCTAAACCACATGAACGCCGACCACACGGACTCTATGATTCTGCTGGCGCGCATTCATGCCAACCTTGTCGCCTCGGAAGCGAAGATGACATCCGTGGATAGGCTAGGATTCTCGCTGCGCCTCAGGACTGATGACGGAATGAAGGGCGCCCGCATCAACTTTCCGCGAGAAGTCGCCACTCCGGGGGAAACAC
Source organism: Acidobacteriota bacterium (assembly GCA_040389265.1). Lineage (GTDB taxonomy): Bacteria > Acidobacteriota > Terriglobia > Terriglobales > Acidobacteriaceae > JAKAAZ01. Next base: position 14,485 of record JAZKAG010000013.1, on the reverse strand, counting down.
GCAAGGTGCTGGTGGAAATGGTCCGTCAGGCTGGAACTTCGCAGAAGTCTTAAATCGGGTCATGGCAACAGCCTCTGCGATGATTCCGATTGAGAATTCTGCTGTCTTCTGTCTACGCTGCAGATGCGCGGCGACTGCTTCGCAAGAAAAACTCGTGAGCGGCTCGACCCATTCGCTTTACATCCGCCGGATCGATAAACAACACGTAGGCGGTCAGAACATCCCACTCAAACATCGGAATGTTCAGCGAATATTCAATGCATAAATGGAACAGTAGCCCGAGCAGGAGGAGCGGATAGCGGAATGGGCGAAACCAGATCAGTACGCCCAGGCTGAATTCAAGCGCCAGCGTATACCAGGTTGCGAGTTTCAAAATCCAAGGCTGCTGCATCCAGACAGGCAAGGGAAATCGCTGAATATCGTGAATGTGGAATACGTAAAACAGTGCGGTCCCATTCAGCCACGGCGCGCCTTTTATCTTCCACAGGAACGAAGCAAAATAGAGCAGTGCCAGTTCAAATTGGATCATGCGCTGCGCCCAGGGTGCTCTGGGTTCAATCTCTACGCCCTCCAGCCTCCTGTGAACACGGATGAGTCGATCGATCGACAACGCGGCTCCCGCCGGGGCGAACATCAGGAAAAATCCCGTCACCCGCAAAAACACATCTCCGCCATGCAGGATGTAGAGATTTCGTTGTTGGATAGAAGCGAGGCACATGAAAACTGCGATGCTACTCAGGCGCGTCCACAGGCCAACCGTGAGTAGCACCGCAAAGCCCAGAGATACCCAGAAAAACGCAGTGATCCACGCGTCGCTCTGGGGCATTACGGTAAACAGATTGAGACGCAGACCCGGCTCGACAGTACGCATGGTCTGCAGCGTCACCCAACTGTGAACGCCGAACCAATCCAGCCATTCTGAGTGAAGCAGGACTAGCGTCATGGTGACGCAGATTCCGTACAAAATCCGGAATATCGCCATCGGCGTCGGATCCTGCGGCGAGAAGAAAAACCGCTCCCATGCCTCGCGCCATCTCGCCAGATTCATCGAAGATCCTCGCTGCTGACGTAGTATTCGTAGAAGAATTCAGGCTTGAGAGTGGGTTGCTGCGATGGTGTCACACCGTATTTTATCGGCGCCTGAAACTTCATCAGGATCACCATCTGTGGAAGATCCGCCTGGTTTTTCAGCAACCTCGCGACATGCCGAGCCACATCCGGCCATAGGGCACCATAACGAGAATCACAGAGAACTTCCGCGAACTTTCGATACCGTTCCTCGCGATATCGTTTGGCATAGCTGAGCTGCTCCATCCGCGGAAAGTTAAACACGCGCATCTGATGATCCTGAGTAACAGCAACACCTTGAACGTAGGAGTTGACTGGCCTGGGATTGGGGGCAAAAAAATCCCATGTCTGAAATAGCCCGGCCCACAGCAAATACGGCCGAACAATCTCCTTGATCTGCGGCAGAGGAGTGATGTTCAACGGGATCGCCCAACTCAGAATTGCGATCATGTTGAACAAGATGAAAATGCTGATGGCGCCCTGCATGAAGCTGGCGTTATGCGCATTCGCGGGTTGTGACGAGCGCACACCTTTCGATGGCAGCGCGGTGACATCTTCGCTTGCGGAGCGTTCGGCGCCGGTCAGGGTCATGACTTCTTACAGTCTCGCCCAGCGGTGGCCGGTTGACCAGACCCAAGTCAGAGATCATCGATATTTTGGCGTAGCGAATTGAACACCCTTACCCAGAGGAGAAGATAATATGCGCCGCTAAGTCTTCGCCGAAGCCCGACCAAAGTCAATGAACGCCATCTGCGGGTTCGTATGCAGCAGCTTCACATCCACAGTGTCTCCAACGTCCAGGCCTTCCTCGCCCTGGATGACACGGCCCTCCACTGGAGGATCGAAAACGCGCACATAGGTTCCCTTCACGCTGGCCCCCGTGACCACGCCGCGAAATGTCCGCCCAATCTCGCCAGCCAGCGCTACTGCTCCCACCCGCTTCTGCATGGTGCGTTCGACCTTATGACTGGCTTTCTCCTGCACATTGCAATGCTCGGCAATCAAACGTAATTCAGCATCGCTGTAAGGAGCGGGCTGTCCGTCCATCATCGCTTCGATCAGCCTTTGCGTCACCAGGTCCGCAAAACGCCGGTTGGGTGCGGTGGAGTGCGTATAGTCTCGTGCCGCCAGGCCGAAATGCCCCAATGGCTGCTTGTCGTCGCCAGCAATCACCACATATTCCCCTGGCCCCATCAACTTGATGACTGCCAGCGATAAATCCGGATACCGGACAGGGTCAACCTTCCGCTGCGCCTGCAGAAACAGGTTCAGCGCACCGGAATCCGCCTCCGAGGGCAGCTTTGTTCCGTATTGGCCCGCTAGTTCCACAATTCTGTCCCACCGCTCCGGCGTCCGCACGATTCTTCGAATGCAACTCCGTCCCGCATCGTGCAGCGTTCGTGCCATCGTTTCATTGGCGCCAATCATAAATTCCTCAATCAACTCCGTGGCTCGATTGTGCGGCGCTTCGTGAATTGCCTTGATCTGCCCGTCGACCACCAGCGGGTCGGCCTCAATCCGGTGGAATTCCAAAGCTCCATCGGCGATCCGGCGCGCCCGCATGGCTTGCGCCGCCTCGTCCTGCAGCCGCAGTTGCGCCTGCAACTCAACTGACCCAGCAATCTTAACGTCCAACGGGTTCTTGCCCTCAAGCCAGGGCCCCACACGGCTGTACGCGAGTTGCGCGCGGTTATGCACCATCGCCCGATAGATACTCTGCCCACTCAAACCGCCCTGCGCATCGACAATATACTCCGTCACCACCGCGGCGCGATCTTCGTTTTGGTTCAAGGATGTCAGGTCGGTCGAAAGCTGGTTTGGCAGCATTGGAAAATTCCGTGTCGCTGTATACACCGTCTTTGTCTGGTCGGCCGCGTGTCGGTCGATCGGCGAATCCTTCGCCACCGCCGCCGCCACATTCGCAATGGCAACCCGCACGCGAATCCCACCGGAATTGGAATTCGAGCCCTCGGATGTCAGCCGCTCCGCCCACTCCGCCTGGTCCAGATCCCGCGAGGTGTCGTTGTCAATCGAAGACCAGCACAGCCCGCGCAGATCGCGCAGGTTCGCATCGAGCGGCTCGTTTGACTCCGAGCGCGCATTTGCCGCTGCGCGAATCGCTGCCACCTGGGCATCGCTGCCCGGCGGAAAGTTGGGATGAAAACCGTCTTTCAACATCTCGGCGTACGCCGAGGCACCAAGATCAAACGTAGGCATAGACATGCATCAGGAAGCCTATCATGCAGAAGCTACTTCCGTTGACTCACGGAAATCTCGCCCACCTACCCCCCGTCCTGATTGTTGTGCTTCCCTGGAGCCACTGGATCAGAAGCCAGTGCGGCCTGCGCATCGATTCCCTCCGCCTTTTCCTATGGCACATCTCCTCCAACATTTTGGGCGAACTCCAACTTGGCCGGCAGAGCATCCGGCAATTTCTTCTGCATCCACGCCCATCTCGCGCGAATACAGCGGCTTCGGCGCGAATGAGGTTTGGCTGGCTGCTTGCTTCTTTTCATGTTTTGGCAGCTCTGATGCAGGTCCCAGCCGGCAATGGATTGATCATGCGTTGCCTTCTGTGGACTGAAAACGCGGGGAGCAGTGCTGCCGATCAACGCCGATGACGCATAACTTGAGGATGCAGATCGTGGACTGGGTCGCTCGCGGACTCGAACTCGTCGGCGTGGCCGTCATTGGTATTGCGTTTATCTATGCGGTCATTCGTGCGGTCCGGCACTATCGGGCGGAGCGCCCGGATGCGTTCGACCAGATGCAGATTTTCATTGGAAGAGGACTACAACTCGGGCTCGATTTTCTGGTGGCCGCGGACATCATCAGCACTGTAACAGTCGAACCAAGCCGGGAGCAGATCATCTCCCTTGGCTTATTGATCGTGATTCGAACCTTTCTGAGCTGGTCGATTACGGTTGAAATTGAGGGCTGCTGGCCGTGGCAACTTGCCAGAAACAAGAAAGGATAGGCCGATGGTCAATTGGGAGAGAGTGATTACACAGCTGTTCGCGCGGCTCGACGGTCCGATGCATTTTCGTTTCATCATGCAGCCCTTGATGGCCGCGATATTGGCGACAATCGATGGGGTCAAAGATGGACGGGCGAGCAGGCCGGCGTATTTGTGGGAGTTGGTATCCACCGCTCCGGGTCGCAAGCAACTGCTGCGCCAAGGCTGGAAACGCGTGAGTCGTGTGTTTCTGCTGGCCGTTCTCCTCGACGTCATCTACCAGCTGATGGAATTTCATTGGTTCTATCCGGGCGAGACATTGATTGTTGCCATCCTGCTGGCGATCATCCCGTACTTTATTCTCCGTGGACCCGTCAATCGATTCGTGAAATGGCGCATTAGAGAGAAACTGAAAAAATCCAAGCCAGAAATCGCGGCCAGCTGATCTGCCGAGCGTTGCGGTTGCCCATGGGATTGTCACACACATTTCGAACGCTGAAGCAGCCGTGTATGTCGAACTCCATCCGGTGCTTTGTGGGGTTGTTGGCAATTGCTGCGATGAGCCTCTCTTTCGGTGCAACCGCGATGGGTCAGGCATCCGCCAAAATCGCGGACACCCCGAAGGTGACGGAGCCGGTACAGGGGTCCACGTCATCTACCCCGACAAAATCGTCCGAGAAATCAAAGAAGAAAAAAAAGAAAATCCTTCCGCGCGGATCGATCGCAGCCGCGCCCATTCCAATTTCCAGTCCAGCGATCGGCACTGGCCTGGTGCCGGTGGTGGGATACATCTTTCCGCTCAGCCTGAAAGACAAGAAGTCACCTCCATCCGTCATCGGTGCAGCTGGCCTGATTACGAACAACGGTAGCCGGGGCTTGGCGCTGATCGGCCAACTCTTCATGAAAGAGGACACCTACGAACTGACGGCGGGCTATGTGCATGGAAATCTCGACTACAACATCTACGGTGAAGGTCTTTTGCAGGGGAAAAAACTGGGGCTGGAACAAACCGGAGACGGTTACATGGTCGAATTTCTTCGTCGCATCGCGTGGGACTTCCTTGCCGGTCCTCGATTTATTGACGGACATTCCTTTATCACGGTGCAGAAGGATCAGTTCCCTAATTTTCCGATCCCACCGGATGTTGGGCTGCATACCAACCTGGTTGCGATTGGAGCCAAGGCCACTCGGGACACCGTTCCCAATCGTTTTTATCCGGTCTCCGGGACGAAGTTCAGTTTCACTTCAGATTTCTTTTCTGAGGCGCTGGGCAGCAAATATACCTTCCAGTCGTATAAGACCGAATTCGACAAATACTGGAGCCTGAGTCAGAATCAGGTGCTTGCATACGACGCGTATCTTTGCGCGACGGGTGGCACTCCCCCGTTTTACGGGAATTGCATCTATGGCAGCGGTAATGAGTTGCGGGGGTACACCGCTGGCCAATACTTCGATCGATATATGGCGGCAACCCAGTTGGAGTATCGCCTTGTCTTGCCAATGCGTTTCGGATTAGTGGCATTCGGCGGAGTCGGCGGAGTCCGGGCGGGAGACACGCAGTTGTTGCAGAGCGACCACTTTTTGCCGAGCATCGGTGCCGGTGTCAGATTTCAAATCAGCAAGAAATATCATGTCAACATGCGCGCCGACTACGGGCAAGGCGTCAACGGCCACACCTTCGGCCTGGGAATCCTGGAGGCATTCTAGAAAGAGGCCTTGCAAAATCCCCTACGCCTTTACGGCCGGTGGCGGCGCGTCGGCGGGAATGATGGATCGCCAATGCTCGCGAACAGCAATCACGCGGAATAAGAACGCGACCGCCACCGCGATCAGAGTGATGGGAAAAAATCCTGCCCTGTTCATAAAGTGCCAGGCCAACAACGTGTACACGCTACTTGCAATCACGGCGGTGGTCACCCCTTGCTCACACGGCCGGACGACTTCCGGTGTGACGCCCGAGAATAGGTCGATGAACACTCCGCCGGCAACGGTCGAGATCAATCCGACAACGATGGCGGCAAAAACGCCAAGCCCGTGATCGAGTGCCTTGTGTGCGCCAAGGATGGCGAACCAAGGCAGCGTGAACGACTTGAAGAAGGCCAGCGTGCGGGTGCGGAACCTCTCTTCCCGCGATTCCAGGAACTGATAGATAGCGATCCCCAGCAAGCCCATCAGGATGCAGACGAACAGGTAGTTCCAGTCTTTTAGCGGCGAAGGAATGTCGTTGAGTAGAACGTCGCGCGACACGCCGCCGCCAATTCCTCCAAAGAAAGCCATAATGAGCAAGCCCGCCAATGTGTAGCCCCGGTCGTGCGACGGATTGCGGGCGACGAGCACCCCATTCAGGGCGTTGATTCCGGCCGAGAACAGATCGATATTAGGAAAGCTGGGTAAGGTCATGGAAGGATCTCCTCAGATCGGGTACGCGCCAGAATGTCTTGGCTAAAAAGGTCCATGCCGCAATAGCACGCCGTAGAACGTGACGACCCCAATCGCAATGACGAGCATGGCCACCACGAATGAGATGGAATAAATATGTCGTGACTGCGTGGCGCCGATCTCGTTCAGGAATCTGCGATGCTGCCAGGCTGCCCCCACCAATGCCAGTGTTCCCAGTGCAATTAACGTTAGGCCCAGGTTGCGTGGAGCTTGAGGGCGTCGAACATTCCCCGTCGCGATTTCTTCAGGCAGGTATTGGAAAAATTTGAAAATGGTGAATCCAAATCCAATCATCGACAGCGATGTTCGCACCCACGCCATCAGCGATCGCTCCGAGGCCATCACGGTGCGTTGAATGGCAAGGTCGGTCCGGTTTTCCGCCAGAACCGTTCCCCGGTCTTTTTGCTGCGTTTCCTCAGGGCTCATTGGCGTCTTCCTCAATGGTGGCGGGGCGTTCGCCGGTTCATGCGGACAAGATGATTGGCATGCACTGGTTGTTGAACGGTTCCCTGCATTCCGAGTTGCAAACCATGGACCAGACGAAACACACTCTCGACCTACGGATTTCACCCGAAATGAGCACAGCCCGACCGTTTCAGCACGATGGCGGTGAAGGCGGTCGCACGAAATCTCGGAGTTCCTCCAACATGTTGTAACCGCTCTCGCCCCGCGCAAGTGTTCCATGGCCAATCACGCAGGAAGACCGCGGCTGGCGGAAAGCCTTGAGATGCGGATGGCGACCCACCATCGCCTTAATTGTTGCCGGATCCCTTCCAGTCGATCAGATCGGAGAGTCGCCACGGATTCTGATTCAGATCCCATTGCAGCTGCCCCTGTTTGTTGACCACCAGTTGCGCCAGCGGATAGACCACACCCGTGCTCTTGCTTTTGTCCTGGTCGTTGATGTCAAGGATGCCCGCGGATAAGTCGTAAGACTGGGTCTGGCTGTCAGTCCAGGCTTCCGCAAAGCGGATCTGGCGGTTGGTGACAAAAACGATGTGGCGACCAGTTGCCGTCGGCGTGACCGCGATATACGCGCAGTCATTGCCGAGAGTGCCGGTGATTTCGACACGGCCAACCGTGCGCATTTTATTTAGCGCATTCACCAGGCCCTGGTTTTGCCCTTTCTGAAACGCGGCTTCCAGAATGGCTCTGTCCGCGGGGGTCGAGAACTCGTAAATCATCAAGGTGACGCCGATATTCTGGCCCAATTGATTCCCGGTCCCGAACGCGGTGGCATCGATAGTTTCGTACTTGCTATCCCTGGCAAGTCCAGGTAAGGCGCCGAGCAGCAGCGCGCCCAACAGCACGACGGTCTTAACAGCAATCCGGGAAACGTTGAGACGAATGTCCATATTCCCTCCCATTGCAAATCTGTGGGAGTATCCGATCACATCGGAGGTTCTCCCATGTGGGGATGTAGTATGCAAACCAATCGCCAGAATCGACGCACATCCCTGTTTGCGCGAAGGCTCTCAGAATGCTATGTTTGCGGGCATAGTCGGTTGAAGGCATAGACCGCCGCCCGAAATTTCGGAGTCCCCTCCAACATGTCGTAATCTGCCGCGGTACCATGTTGTCCCAGGACGCAGCCACCCTGGCTCGCTCATTGCGTCGATGCTGACTGCTCCGCAGCGTCAAGTTCGGCTATGGCGGGTGGCAGATGGCTTGCAGCAACCTTAAGTTAGGAACCGTAATGCACCCCGATGAAAGAACCTGGGAACCGCCGCTGCCACGGTGATACACCGACGCGACCGCGTTTGGGGCCTTCGAAAGCGATCTAGCGCATGAAGAATTTCGATCACCCGCTGCTTCTCTCGTTTTTCCTCTTTGCTGCACTGTGGCTTTCCATGTTGATTGGCTCGCTGCTCAGCAGACTCAAGAAACTTGACCGCGACGATCGACAGGATTTCAACATCATCCTGACGGCCACATTAACTTTGCTAAGCCTCATCCTCGGATTCAGCTTTTCCATGGCAATCAGCCGCTATGACCAGAGGAAAGGATATGAGGAGGCCGAAGCCAACGCGATCAGCACCGAATATGTGCGGGCTGAACTGCTGCCGCCGGCGGACGCGACCAGAGTGCAAACTTTACTGCGGAGGTATCTTCAGCAGCGCATCTCGTTCTACGAGATGGAAGACAGCCGGAGAATCCCTCGAATCAATGATGAAACCTCGCGGCTGCAAACGGACTTATGGGAATCGGTCAAGGGTTCGGCTGCAACTGGGTCCACGGCCACAGCGAGACTTGTCTTGTCAGGAATGAATGACGTTATCAATTCGCAGGAACGCGCGCAAGGATCGTGGTGGAATCGTATCCCTACCCCAGCGTGGATATTGATGGCAATCATCGCCATCTGTTCTAGCCTGCTACTTGGTTTTGGCGGACATCATCTGCGCTCGCGACCACTAATCTTTCTGGTGTTACCCTTCGTCATCACGACCGCACTTTACTTAATTGCAGAAATCGACAGCCCGCGTAACGGCTTGATCCACGTGACTCCAGAGAATCTGGTGAATATCTCTCGATCTTTGCAGACACGCTGACAAGAGCCGCGTCCGCAAAGGAAGGATAGGATATTAGTTGCCTGAGTAAGCGGTGCTGATGATTGCCTCGCCGGGTTGCGCGAGTTTGTTTACTTATTCAGCTTCACCGGCGGACCACTGACGCGCTTTACGTTGATATCAACGGAGACTTCGACACGATTGGCTATCTTCATAAATGGGATATTTTTGTTCATTCCATAATCTTTGCGGTCGAAAGCCATGGTTCCGACGATTTTTGCCGAACCCGTCCCAATCCCAGAAACTGTCAGGTGCAGGGTCTCCGGTTTCGAGACGCCACGTATCGTGAAGGTGCCTGGAATGTCAAAGGTGTTCGAGCCAGTCTGCGTGATTGCCGTCGACTTGAAGGAGATCGTCGGATACTCTTTGACATCGAAGAAATCCTTGTCCTTCAGCTTGCCATTCTTCATGCCACTTCCGGTGTCTACGCTCGCTGCCTGGATTTCGATGTCAAGAACGCCCGTGTTCACGTCTGGAGAGGTGAAGGTCATAGAGGATTTCCATTGGTCAAACTTGCCAGTTAAATCCATGGAGGACTGAACATGGAATTTGACCTGGCTGGATTCCGGTGTGACTTCAAAAACAGGAGCTTGTGCGCGGGCTAAGGACGGAAGCAGCACGACCGAAATAAATAAAGTTGTGAAAGAAAGCCCAATCGATCCCACGGTGCGCCGGATGCTAGACCTTCCCCTTGACATTGGCAACGAAATTTCTGACATCATTTCAATCCTCCCGACGGGTCGATGGACGAGTTGAACATAGCGTTGGGTGGGGGGAGTCAACCAACAACAGAACATCGCACCGAGGCGAAAGATTCCCCTTGAGAAGTCAGACTCAAGGATGCGATATTCATAACCGGTATTCGCCTGCTATCGCTCCGGAAGTTACTTTGCTTTGGAATGATTGCCAGGCGATTTCGCGGTTAAAACAGCTAGCAGTTCATGGGCTGAAGCGGGTACAGGAACGGCATGCTTCTGAATGATCTCCGTGGCACTGATCTTTTTGCCGTAGAGATTCTCATTCGCGCCGCCATCAGGTCCCAAGGTTGCGCCGGATAAGGAAACACCGGCGAAGACGCCCTGCGAACGGGAGTAGGAAAGCATTTCCGCACTCATCACAGCGTTGGTCGAAGCTTCTGCCGCGCGACCGACCGGGCCAGCGGCAACACTGGCGTCCGCACCCAACTTGACCTTGCCCTTCAATAGAGCCCGTGCCCCTGCATCATTCACCACCAGGATGACAAAGTCCGTCGATTGCCCACCTGCCTGCAGCCCAAAGCTGCCGCCGGTGGATTGCATCATGGTTGGTGCGCTCCATGGTCCGGTGAAGTTGGAGCCCGTTCGGCACGTCATCACTCCGCGCCCGTACGATGCGCCGACGATAAAGCCGACCTTCTTAACGGCCGGCAATACGATGACGCATTCCGACTTCTTCAAGATGCCCATAGGAATGCCATTGGAGCTCTGAGTCAGGTCCTTGATCACATGACCCGCGTCTGTGACCCGAGCTTCTTCTTTCGAGCCGTCGGCTTTGGCGACTGGTTGATACAGTAGCGCGAGCATCGCGACGCCGAGAGACACAACAACAAAACGTCCAAATGTTTGTTGCTTCGACATAGATCACCGTTCCTTTTCTGGTTGCGCCCAGTAGTCGCCAAATCTGGGCGGTGTGCGTTTGCTCGTTGGATTCTGGCTGTCTACCCTTAGCCGTCAACGGCGTCTGAACTCCGCGAGAATACGTTGTGAAACGAGAAATTCTACAGTGCCCCAACAATATACGTTGCGTACACAAGCAACGCCAATGGAAAACAAACTAAATCTCAGCATGCCCAGGGCCAATTATCCATCTCTGCCAGGGATGGGCACCTGGAACGTAGCGACACCCTAAATTTCACTTAGGACAACTTATCGAAGGGCAATGACAGAAAGCCGATGCTGAGAAGCGCGACCCCTCTCCAGTGAAGGAACCAATCGAGTTGCGAACTAACCTCAAGTATCCGCCTGCAGTACAGTACCAACCCTGGCGAATTCCAGACGCCGTCCGCCTCCATAGCTCGACCCCTTTCGAGCCTCTGAAATCAATCTGATTCGGGACCGTAAAACTCCGGGATTTTGGAGTCTCCTCCACATTTCGGAGCGGCGCTACTATTCCAGGCCGGCAATCGTTAGAGATCCTGACGCAGATCGAACTGCCGTGAGGAAACCCGACTGACCCCCTCAAGGTGTTGGAAGCAGTCAGCGCTCACTGATTCAGCTCGCTGTACATCCGCGAACCCACGAATATCCAAAGTAGCCGTGAGCCCAGCGGGTGACCGGCTTCCCCCCGAAGGTGAATGGCACGCAGCTTGCACTTGAACCGTTAGATAGCAACTTACAGTTTGAAAAGGCGCGCTCTTAAGGAGGATGTATTGTCTAATCATCGAAAGCTTCTTTGGATGTTTTCCTTACCGGCGCTTCTGGCAGTCTTGTTCTCGCCCACCGCTCGAGCGGTGGATGGTCTCAAGCCTCAGCCCTTGGCCTTGAATGCGGAATCTTCCTCCTCCGCAGCCCCCGCTCAAGCCACGACGTCGACAGCGACTGACCCAAATAACGATGTCTGGCACTTCGCGGTGGCACCTTACCTGTGGTTTGCAGGAATGCATGGGACCGTGGGCGCCCGGGGATATGAAGCGGGCGTCCATGCCAGCTTCGGCGATATTTTCAGTTACCTGAACTTTGGCCTGATGGTCGCCGCTGAACCCCGGTACAAAAGGTTCTCGGCTCCCGTCGACTTCATGTGGATAAAGCTTTCCGACGATAAATCGCTCCCGTTTGAAATCGGCCCAACCGCCATCAAAGTCAAACTGAATCAGGACATGCTCACGCCCAAAGCTGCTTATCGGTTGGTGGACGGCAGAATGATCAAGGTCGACGGAAATGTCGGCATCCGCTATTTTCACCTGGGGACAACTTTAACCTTTGTGCCCGGCACCTTCGTTGCACCGGTGTATCAATCCGCAAATTGGGTGGATGTTGTTTCCGGTGCAAGGATTCAGGCCGCTTTATCGCCCAAGATGAACGTGACCCTGCTCGGAGATGCAGGTGCTGGAGGCTCTAACCTGGATTATCAGTTCGGAGCGTTTCTAGGATACAAAGTGAAGCGAAATATCAATCTGCAGGCTGGATGGCGATACCTGTCCGTGGATTACCGTCCACAGTCCACCTTCGTCTACGACAACGTCACCAGTGGGATACTGATTGGCGCTGTCATCAAATTGAAATAAGAGCGCATCGAGAGAAACACCTCGACCTTGATACCCAGCGCTTAAGACTAGAACGTTAGTCCAAACGTTGTGCTGATGCCGAACTGGTTCTTCAGCGCGTTCTCCGGTGGGCGATTATCGAAGGTATCGAACAGGTTTAATCGCAGGACGATGTCGTGAGTGAAATTGATGGAATACGCTGCGTTCAGGTTGGAACGGAGCCGGCCCGCGTCGGAGATTCCGGGAAATAACTGAAAGCTCGTCGAAATCTCCGACGTATTAAAGCGGAACCAGTCATAGTTCAGCTCGAGTAGCCCTTCGAGATTCTGGCCGTTTGGGTTCATTCCAGATTGTGGACTATAGGCTTCCTTGACAAATACCAATCCTCCGAGCCAGGAAAACTGAGTGGCGTTCGTACGGATGAAGTAGCGCCCATACCCACCGCCATAAGTTTGGCGAAGATCGAGGCTTTGTTGATCACTGGTAAGAAAATCGAGGAAACTGCCGACAAACGCATGGCGCGACAGGTACAGCGAAGATGTACTCGACAGATCCTGACGATTGGAACTATTCGCTCCCGACTGAGTACTGTAATTGGAGCTTACCGCCGCCCCGATCTGATATTTTGTTGAGCTGTAGGAGGTATCGGCGTCCAAGTTCACCGACGTTGCTGTGCTGCCGCTGACGTAGCTCGCTCCCAGGTTGACTGATCCCTTCAGCTGCCGCCAGAAACTACTCTTCTGCGATCGGAACGCAACAACGTCTGTGGCGGCAACGCGAGTCACAACTGATCCGTTCGCTATAAGGAAATCCTGCGTTGGGCTTTCTTTTGTGGGTATCTTCTGAATTGTGCCAACATACCGCTTGCCGCCGGACATTTCCATCTGGAATCTTGCCGTGGTCTCAATTCGCTCCACCTGCAGCCAATCTACCGGTATGGGCGAGACGACATATGGGGGCTCTATATAGAGTTGGCCATGATCCAGTCTTTTGATTTTGCCGGTAATTCGGTCCCCATTTTTCATCACTACCACGTCGCGACGTTCCGGGGGCTTTACGGCGCTTGCAGGTTGCTGAAAAATTAGCCAAGCTCCCGGGGCCTGCACGAAGAGCAAAAATAGGCGACGAATTGGAACCTTCATCTGACCGACCCTTCAAGACTCCTCATCTTACAAGACGCTCATCGCAGATCTGGCGCGAAACGTGGCTCGGAATGAGGACTCCCCCTAAAGGGATCAGATTTGGGTTGCGTAGGACCAGTCGGAATTCGACCATTCACCTGTATCCCGAATGTTTACTCCGATAATTCTCGGGCCACTTTCACAAGTCCCAGCCCCCTTAATTCAGAAACCGTATAGAACCCCACATTGGGAGGCTCGCAACCCAGTTCCATCAAGACCAAAAATTTCTTGTATGCATCCGACCGGAGGTGACGAAAAAAATCAGCTTGCGTTTTCCAGTAAGACTCGACTCGAAGGACGTTGGGATCACTGAGTGGCTGAAACAATTGGCAACTCGCGCAGCCTGGCTCAGCCTCGGTCGGACCGGACAAGGACGAGAGCGCCCGACGCAGCTCATCGCGCCTTGATGGAGAAGTCCTGATGTCGACGACTTCAATAATTGCGATTCCATTGTTCATGGTCACAACACCGTCTTCCCCTCGAAGCAAAGCAGTCTGTACCTCGTACTATAGGCAAGGCTAAGTCCAAACTCGTTGCCGACCACTTACAGCCATAAGCTTGTCATTCAGGACTTTTTTCTGAATTTGGCAGAAAGAGTGTCTCCAGCGGTGCCCAAGATTTCGGAGTTCCTCCCATATTTGGGAGAAAAATTCATATCCGGAAGCCCATGGACGGTGTATATTCAACTCCACTCCCTCGGATTCACTGATCCCTTCCTGCCTGCCCCCCAACCGGCCAGGATACATTTCCGGATTGGAATGTCATTTGTTCCAGATCGACCAGCTGAGATGAGAAAAAAGTAGGGGATTATGAAGAGCAACCCGATTGCGAGCCGGGAGCAGCAAAGTGACTTCGAGAGATTGATTACTGGTTTGTCGCTGCGGTTTATTAAATCCAGCGGAACCAGTTTTGATACCAACATCGAGGCAGCGCTAAAAACTGTCTGCGATTCTCTTAGCCTGGATTACAGTGCCGTGGCCCAGTGGGATCATGGAAGTGAAGTTTTCGTTGTCACCCATTCCTGGATGCTGGA
>JAZKAG010000012.1:0-2581 GCA_040389265.1 Acidobacteriota bacterium | reverse complement strand
ACCCAGTTGTTTGACGATTTGAAGAATGTCCATCACTTGCCGCCAGAATATAAATTGTGGCTGCAAGCTGCGGCCATGATGCACCCGGTGGGCAAATTCATGAACTACCAGGGGCATCACCGACACACGCAATACATCATCGCCAATTCGGAGTTGTACGGATTTACGCCGGAGCAGAGGCTGATTGTTTCCGCCATCGCTCGCTACCTGGGAAAATCGCGGCCGGGCCCCGGAGACCGAGTGTTGCGCTACATTCCCGTGGAACAACATGCCAGGGTGAGGCAGGCGGCGATGTTGCTGAGAATGGCGGTGGCACTTCATCAGAACCAGTCGACCACGCTGGCGCGGTTCCGCACCCGCGTCACTCCGAAGAAAGTTTCCATCACGCTGATCCCGGGGCGTAAAGGAGCGGATCTGGAACTTTGGGCTTTGCGGAAAGAGGCGGATTATTTTCGCGAGGTTTTTGCCCGCGATCTCTTCGTATCTTTGGATTGAATGGAGCGCAGCAGCCGCGGATCCAGCAGCCATTGCAGCCTGGTGGATCCTCGTTGAACGGTGAGGGCGGCAATCGCTCCCTTGCGCACGCGTGCGATCGGGTTGGTCGCGGAGGGTGATAGCAGCCGGTTCAGGTACATGGGTAGATTCGGATTGTGACCGACGAGAAGAACTTCTTCCTGTTCCGCAACACTATCGAGGAGTCTTTGAAAATCGCTCCACGTTCCATCCGGCGACATCGCCTGCGAAAGCTGAATTTTCTTTTCGTAGCCGGTTTCCGTTCCAACCAGCGCGGCGGTTTGCAGGGCACGCTTCAACGGGCTGGAGATTACGGAATCGAACTGGATGTTCATGGAATTCAATGCGCGTCCCAACAGAATGCACTGTTGTTTGCCTTCTTTATCGAGCGGGCGCTTGTGGTCGAGCACGGGGTTCATTTTTCGTTGACCGGCACTACCGTGACGCAATAAATACAAATTCATACACCGTCCTAAGAGTGCAATTTCGGCCGCTCGCGTATTGATGAAGGGAGTGAGTCAAAGCTCCCCAATTCTCCCTGGAGAATTACTAACCGTTTCGGCGACACTAAAGCTTGGATGCCGAAAGTAAAACTGCGTCATAAGTCGAGGCCGCGGAAGCCGAGGTCTGGAACAAGCGAAATTGTAGCAGTGGGGAGCTGACAGGAAGGCAAAAGGCTAGCCCGACGGAGGTTTCCATAACTCCGCCGCCAATAATCCCCCCAAGAACGCAACCCTGTCGACCGGATGAAATCCATTGTCATTCAAGGATTTGGCATAGTCAGGAATATGGCGAATCCGCAGCCCGGTGAGAACAGAAAACGCGAAATACAGACAACGAATCAAGGTTCGTGCTGCGACGCGTTTCCACCCCCTGGGTGGCACGGCGAACTCCGAGACCAGCCAAATCGCGTCCGGCGTCATGCTTGGGCAAATTCGCGCGACCAGGGCATGTACTTCTTCATCCGTCAGGCAATCGAGAAAAAAGTGGGAGACGACGAGGTCGTAATCGTTTCCAGGTGGGGTGAAATGACGAATATCCGCTTGGGTGGTCGACAGGCGAGTCTCCGCATTCTGGCAATTATTTCGCGCTCGCTGACGCAGGATGTCCAGCATCGCCGGACTGGCATCCACTGCGTCCACCTGGACGGTGGGGTTCGATGCCAGAAGTCGCGCGGTGAACCGCCCGTCGCCATCGCCGAGAACCAGTGCATGGCGAGCGGCGGAAGATTGCGGAAGAAAGTGGAACCGGCAGCGCTCCAGCATCGGACCGAAGCTGGCGTACTCCATCCAGCGATAGGCGCGGGCTACGGAATCGAAATTCGGTGTGTCGGGATCCATTGGAGTGGGATGAGGATGAAAACGCAGTTATCGCAGGTAGAGGAAAAACACCAAGGGAGTGAGCAACGCACCATCGGCGAGCACGCGTAGCGATAAGGCGCTGACACGCAGGTTGCGATGAATCAGGGCGACGAAGACCAGGGCGCTAGCTCCCACCGCAATGAAAAGAGGCCACGCACTTCTCGCAGCCGGCAAGCTGGCGAGCGAAAACGCCAGGATCGCGATGGCAATGGCGAAAGCGGTCAAGTGATTTCCCAAGAACTGTGTCAAAGCGCGGCGATGTAATGTGTGTTCGCGAGTGCCGAATTCACTTTGTGCGGGGTCCGCGAATGGGTGCTCCACGTTTTCGCGGCTGGCCTCCGCATCCTCCCAGGTTTGGATGGCAACGCAATTCAGCCAGCACGCGGCTCCAAATGTGAGCATTGCGGCCAACAACAAACCTCGTTCATGGTGAAGCCGGGTCCAGGTGGGCACCGCGGTGGCGATTGAAAATAGAAATCCGACGAATAGTTCTTTAGAGAAGCGATCGGAGTCGCACCGATGATGGATTAATAGAAAATATCCAATGCCAATCAGACACAAAACTACATCGTCTGTCCGCACCGGAGGTGGCACACGAAACAGAATGAGATAGCCCAACGGCAGGGCGGCAGCGCTCCAGGCAATCACGAAAGGTCTGCGGTGTCTCAGATAGAACCAGTGGCGGTCTCGCAGCTCGGTCATATCGG
>JAZKAG010000011.1:11699-21850 GCA_040389265.1 Acidobacteriota bacterium | reverse complement strand
CCGGATCAAGTTGTGCGCTTTCTGCATCTAAATCGAGACCGGAGGAAACACCGGCGCACAGCGTCACGATTCAGGCTTGCGCGACTCAATCGTGAACCGTCAAGCTGGATCCTTGGACGAGTTCCCGAAAATAAACAAATATTCTCAACCATTCGGCGCCATCGCGCGTCAAACAATGGTTAGCAGGCTGAGGAACGGAAGACGGAGTTAACACAAAATGGCACATACCCCCAGCGCAAATCCACAAGATAAGCGCCAGTATTTTGAGCAACGGCTACGGCAGCGACAGCAGGAACTGGAGCAGGCCGTCGCCAACACCGTGGAACAGGCGCTTTCCAGCAACACTGATGATACGCGGGACGTTGCCGACCAGGCAGTCGCCGGATATCAGAAAGAGTTACTCTTCACCCAGGGCACAGTACGTAGTTCGCAATTGCGCCTGGTTCGACAAGCATTGGCGCGCCTTGCCGATGGAAGCTTTGGAGATTGCGTCCGTTGCTACCAGCCTATCGGCGCCAAACGCATCGAGGCACTTCCCTGGACCCCCTATTGCATCAATTGCCAGGAATTGATCGAGCGAGGCGAAGCCGAGCCGACAGCTTCCGTCGCGTAATCAGCCCGGGAAAATAAAATTTAGATACAACCATGCGGCTTATTTCATCGCAGTCATGGCGGCCCGGAATAGTTTTTCGAAGTCCTTGCCGGCCTCGGGTTCGCGACCGATGGCGGCTTCCACGCCTTTTTGTGCCGATGCGCGCGGATAGCCCAGATTGACCAGCGCCGATAGAACGTCCTCGGAGACAGGTGTCGCTACGCTGGTCCCACCTGCAGGCGCAAGCTCCTGCAATTTGTCTTTCAACTCGAGCACAATTCGCTCCGCGGTCTTCTTGCCAACTCCCGGAATGCGGGTCAGGGTGGCATGATCCTGCCCATGGATCGCGGCTATCAAGCGTTCGGGCGGCAAGCCGCTCAATACCGTGACGGCCAGCTTCGGTCCAATTCCACTGATCGAAAGCAGCTTTTCAAACAGCCGCTTTTCGGTCGCCGTTGTAAATCCAAACAGCGCCAGCGCATCCTCGCGAACATGGGTGTAGATGAGGAGCGAAACTTCATTTCCCTCCGCCGGCAACGCGGTGAAGGTTGGAATGCTGATGGTCGCCTCATAGCCGACTCCGCCAGCTTCCACCACCGCTGTTTGCGGAGTCTTCGAAAGCAACCGTCCGCGCAAGTGTGCAATCATGCGCCGATTCTAACTTGTGAAGGGTCAGCTTCGCATTGTCGAATTCGTTTCAGAAGTTCCAGACAACTGCGCTAGCGATTGCGGCGGTAGTGGATTGAGAACTCGTGGGCTGCCGAAGGCGGAAACAATTTGGCGACGTGCTTCAGCCGCTCTGCCAGAGCCGGCGCGGTCAGCAGCGGATATTCGCGCTCGCGCAATTCGCTATAGTCAAAATCAACCGTCAGCGACAGCAGGTAAATAGCGACCGCGTCAGAGAATGCCGCCTCCAGATACTGCATGCGCGCTTTTTCATCGATCGCGCGCGGTTCAATCGCCATCTCCTTCGCCAGTCTGGCCGTCCAGAACTTCGGACGGCGCCGTGTTGTTTCCCGTGCAGCGCTTTGCATCGTATTGGAGCCCAGCGCCTTGGATCGCTGCTCCCATGCATCTTGGCTGGTTTCGCCGCGAACATTCGCTTCCGCCTGCGTCCATACCAGCTGCATAAAGCTTTCTGGAACGCCAACGGCATCCACAAAATGATGGCCGGCGTTGATGTAAAACTCGAAAGAAAGCGCGAAGCGGTCCTGCATCAATTGAGTCGAAATAAAGATGCAATCCGCGCCGTCTACCTTGGCGTTGCGATGGCAGATTGCCATGTCGCTCAGTTCGGTCGAGAAATCCGCAGCGATCATCAACTTGCTCGAGTCAATCTCGAAGAATGCCGGCTCGTTCAGCTCTGCGTCCAGCGGCTCGCTCAACGTCAGCGGGACAAAATAATAGCGCTTGCGTTGCAGGGCGCCGGCTATCCCGGTCGGCACCGCTTCCACCATTCGCTGCAAATCCGCAGCAGCCAGTTGCGTTTCTCCAAAACTTGCATAATGGATGCCGTTCGAACCTTGTATCGTGGGAACCGCACGTGCCACTTCCATCGCGGGCTTCACTTCGATCTGGGCGATTTCCTGCATGAAGCTGTATTCTAGAGCAGTTCGACGGTTACCGATACCTCCAGAGACTCAACGGCAGGCGCTTTGGGATCGCAGATCTGCGGAGAGAAGTCGACGCTCAAACCCGACAGCAGCATGCACCTGATCGGCATGACAACAGTCGATACAGTGATGGCGAAGGAAATCAAAGGATGACGAACGCACAAAATGTCGCAGCCAACGCTCCCCAGGGTTCGGGGACTCAGGACGTCACGATCTTCAAAATTCCAATAGGAAAATTGGGACTGCTTAGCACTCTTTTGATGGGCGGAGCGTGCGGCTTCATCGTCTTTTTTGTCACATTTTTTCTCGCCATCGTCGGCATGATGATTTATGACGCGGCGACAAAGACTTCGATGCTTAACCTCGACATAAGCTATCGTTACATCGCCGCCCCTGTTGGTCTGCTTGCCATGGCCCTCAGCCTGGCCTATCTATTGACGCTATGGGTTCGGCGAAAAATGTCGGACGTGCAGTAAGCACCCGCACCTGATCGAACCTCCATTATGGGCATGTTGACCATACAGCCGGAAGCCTATCTGCACCAGCCACCTTCCCCTGAACAAGCGTTGGCGTGGTGTCGGCAATTGGAAGAAGGCAATATCCTTTTCTTTCCGCAAACCCCAATCGCATTGCCCGAGGCCGATCTCCGCTTCCTGCTGACTCTGGAGCAAACCAGCAGCGGCCTTCACAAGAATCTGGCCTACAAGCCGCAACGCGATCAGGTTTCCGGCGCGGATATGAAGGGTGCCGATCCTGCCGCGAGCCAACGACTGCATCGCATCCTTCGGGAGTATTCCCGCCACGTCACAGAATTTCTCAAGGCATTTCTTTCGCCCTATGAATCTCGCTGGCAGTTGGATTATGGTAGTTTCCGCCCCCAGGAGGAACAAGGCCGAGACCTCCCGCTACGCCGCCGCAACGACCTGATGCACACGGATGCATTCCCAACTCGTCCCACCCACGGCGCGCGAATTTTGAGATTCTTCAATAACCTTCATCCCATCAAAACGCGCGACTGGATTACCGGCGAGCCGTTCGGTGCCCTGGCGCCCCAATTTGCACCTCGACAGATTGCGTTGCCACGCGAGCAAAGCACACTCACTCGCGTAACTGCGGCCGCCGCCTGCAATCTTGGGCTAGGCCGAGTGTTGCCGGCGTTGAAGCGCTCTCCCTACGACGATTTCATGATGCGCTTTCATAATTTCCTGAAGGAGAATGCAACCTACCAGTCGCAAGGCGAGCGCGAGGCGTGGTCCTTTCCTCCGGGATCCAGCTGGATGGTCTATACGGACATGGTGCCGCATGCCGTCCTGGCAGGACAGTACGCGCTGGAACAAACCTACCTGGTTTCGCCGCAGGCCATGGTTGCGCCGGAACATGCTCCCCTGAACGTGCTCCAGGCGATGACAGGCCAGCCGCTGATTTAGCGACGTCCCTCTTCAGTCCTCGCAACCAAGACTCAATCCATCCTGCCTGCACACCATCAAAAACCCCGACCTGAAACGTTCTCCGATTCTTCTTTTCTGATGCTGGTGTTGACGCCGGTGTTGCGGTTGGCGGTTCGACCGCATCGGGGAAAACTCCCGTCAGCGGCTTGGTGTGGTGAAGTCGAAAATCGGCTTCGGCGTTGGAACGGTATGCACGGCGGCATCAAGTCGCGCCTGGCGGTGTTGTAGACGAAGATCCTGCCCACGAGGGCCGCCTGCCAATTCGTCATCGAAAGGCCGCCGAGTCAATTTCGACGGCCTTCCTGTTGCTACCGTGGATTCTATTTTTGCAATTCGAACGATGCATCCACATGCCCGACCATCATTCTGCATCCAAGCGGTATGGAAAGGGCAATCCTCGTGATCGAACGAAAGAAAATCTTTACGACCGTTGTTTGTGGAACAATTCTGCTCATCGCGGGCTGCAATAAAACAGACACCAACAAAGCCAACTTCAAGACCGCGATCGACAACTACTACCAGGCGCACCCCGCTTGCCTGTGGACGGATGCAAAGAAGTTTCCCGTCCAGGCTGCAACTTCCGACGACGCCAAGACGCAAGGCTACGATGCGCTCACCGATGCCGGCCTGCTCACACGAACCACCGCGGAGAAGAAGCAGTTCCTGATCGGCTCAAAACAAGTGAACAACTACGATGTGTCCGCCAAGGGCCGCTCCGCCTGGACCCAGGACCCGACCCAGCCCGGCTATGGAAATTTCTGCTACGGCCATCGTGAGGTCACCTCCATCGACAACTTCACTTCCTCGGTCAATTCCTCCGGCACGAAGACCGCGGAGGTCAACTACCATTTTCAGCTTACCGGTGTCGCCGACTGGGCGAAGTCGCAGGAGATGCAGACAGCTTTTCCGAAGTTGAATTCCGCTCTCGCCGGCAGTCAACCCGCGCAGACCACGCTCGTGATGAATGGCAATCAGTGGCAGATGGCCGATAATCTTCCGCCCGCCCAACAGTAAGCAACTTAGCTAACGCGACTGTCGATCGCATCACGCTCCGCATAAAAGACCGCTGTCGGCTGCAGGTTCTCATCAAATGGCAGCGGCCGCAGCGGTTTTCCATCAGCCCGCTTATCTTCCTTCTGTCCATTCAGCCATGTGTAACGGTTAGTGATGCCCCACGTCAGCACCGCCTTTACATTCGGCTCGGCCAGCATCGTCGTCAGGTAGTCGCGGTAGACTTTCGCAACGACAGCATCGCGTTCATGAACCGTGCCGGGAACTTTTCTATCCGCCACATCCAGCTCCGTCACAAATACCTGCAGATTCATCTTCGCCATTTCGCGCACAAAACTTTGCAGCTCTTTTCCCGGAGGCGCCAGGTCCGCCTTCAGATGACTTTGCACGCCCACCGCATCGATCGGCACTCCTGTCGCTTTCATGCGGCGCACCATCGCCAGCACGGCGTCCCGTTTCTTTTCCTGTTCGGGATATTCAATGTCGTAATCGTTATAGGTCAACAACGCCTTCGGATCCGCCTTGCGCGCCGTTGTATAGGCCAGGTCAATGTAATCGTCCCCAACCAGTTCCAGCCACGGCGTCTTGCGCAATCCATGCGGCAGCCCATCCTTTGGATTGATCCCTTCATTCACCACGTCCCAGGCTTGGATTCGCCCCGCAAAATGCCCCATCTCCGTCTGGATGTGGTCGATCATCGCCTGCCGCGCATTGGCTTTTGTAATCGGCCCGGGAAACCACTTCGGTAAACCTTCATGCCAAATCAAATTATGTCCACGCACCTGCTGCCCGTTCTTCGCCGCAAACTCCATCAACGCATCCGCTTCGTGAAAATCGTATTTCCCTGGCGCAGGGCTGATCGGTCCCCACTTCATCGCAATTTCGGCGACCACAATCGAGCACTGCTGCGCGATCAGCGCCGCATACGCGGGATTGCCCGCCAGCGCCGACGCACTGACCGCGCAACCCACATCGATTCCGTGTGCCTTTCCATGCGCGCGCAAAGAAGCCGCTCCGCTGAGGTTGCCTGATTCCCGCCCGCTCGCCTTTGCCTCGGCAAATCGCCGTAATACCAAAGCTGTCCCTGCCGTCAGACCTGCCGCTCTTAAAAATTCTCGTCTGTTCTGCATCTCTTGCCTCGCCTCCGATTTCACGATGCCTGCAATCCTACGCTTTTGCCCAACGTTGTCGTTTGCAGATACCTTAAGAGAGGCCATTCGACCGCACAGGCCAACAGACAGCGGGGGCATCGCACCAACCATGGCAATGGCAGGCGGAGAAAGCACGAATCAGCTTCTGGTCGAATCGGCGGTAGGCAGCAAAACCGCGCTGCCTATGGTGATTACGCTCTTCTTCCTCTGGGGCTTCATCACCTGCCTCAATGACATTCTGATCCCCCACCTCAAACACTTGTTCACGCTCAACTATGCCGAGGTGATGCTGGTACAGACCTTCTTCTTCGCCGGCTATTTCATCTTCGCTCTTCCCTCCGGCAAGGTCATTGACTGGATCGGCTATAAGTGGACGATGGTCGCGGGCCTGTTGGTCATGGCGGTTGGAGCTCTATGCTTTCTTCCGGCGGCTATGGTGCCTTCCTTCCCATTGTTTCTGGTGGCGCTGGGGATTGTCGCGGCCGGAATGACGCTGCTGCAAGTCGCCGCCAATCCCTATGTAATTGTTCTCGGACGTCCCGAGACCGCATCCAGCCGCTTGAACTTGGCGCAAGCCTTCAACTCGCTGGGGACCACCGTCGCGCCCTACGTCGGAAGTCTGTTTATCCTCGCCACCGTTCCGCTGGCCGCCGATCAACTCAGCCGGCTCTCACCCGCTGCACTGCACACATACCGCGTGGCCGAAGCCTCCGTCGTCAAACTTCCCTACACCTTGATCGCGATCATTCTAATCGCGTTCGCCGGCGCGATGGCGCTCTATAAATTGCCCGTGATTCGCACGCACCAAGACAATGCAGCCTCGACGACGCCACTCCCCAGCATTTGGACGCAACGCCACCTGATTCTCGGCGTGATCGCAATCTTCGTTTACGTCGGCGCTGAAGTCTCGATTGGAAGTTTCCTCATCAACTATTTGAATCAGCCAAATATCGGCAACATGCCGCAGAAGACCGCTGCTTTGTATGTTGCGTTCTACTGGGGCGGCGCGATGATTGGTCGTTTCTGTGGCGCCGGCATCACGCAAAAACTGCGCGCCGGTCCCGTCCTGGGCGTCGCCGCCATCGTCGCCTGCTGCCTGGTCGTCACATCCATGTTGACCTTCGGCCACGTCGCCATGTGGAGCATCATTCTGGTCGGGCTCTTCAACTCCATCATGTGGCCGAACATTTTCGCCCTGGGCCTCGCACAGTTGGGACCGCTCACCAACCTTGGCTCAAGCCTGCTGGTGATGGGAATCCTGGGCGCGGCACTCATTCCGCTGCTGCAGGGCTTCGTGGCGGATCACATCGGCATCCACCACGCCTTCTTTCTCCCCGCTCTCTGCTACGTCTACATCTGTTACTACGGCTTCAAGGGCTCCATCGTCCGCCATTCGTCGATCGCAGCCTAGGCGACCCGCTGCCACTTCCGCAAGGCGCCGCGCAAGATCAAACAGATACGGCGGTATCCGCGCTTCAACCTACCTTTACTCCATCCGCCATGGAGAGCGCTCGGGCCAATGACGCAGTGCCTCGGTTGCCCAGGCGGTGGACTTGTCTGTGTGACATGAAGTACATGGATTGGGAATTTTGTATTTGTCCGTCATGTTCGGAGTAATGAAATGAAACGTGTGTGCATGCACAAACGCACCGGGAACTCCCGCCATTTCGATCTTCGGCATGTGACAGGCGACGCACTCGCTTCCCGGAGTACCGGCTTTATGGTGGGTGTGTTCTTCAAGGGTCGCGGCACGGGGGCCGTTCGGTGACAAGGGGCCGTGGCAGTCCAGACAAATCACATTGGCTGGCTTTCTCAGTTCCGCATAATTATTCGTACCATGAACATCATGACAGCTGGCGCAGGTGATTCGGTGCCGGTACATCACACTCTGCGCAAAGTCGTTGCCCTGCATCCGGTTCTTGTGCGCTGTGCCGTCGGGGAAATAGTAAAAGGTCTGTTCTCCCAATGTGTGGTCTTGCAACTTCCAGAAGTCCTGTAGCTTCAGGCCAACTTGGTAGCCGACCGGCCAGTCGTAATACTGGCCTTGAATCGGATTAGTCAGGGGTTGTCCTTGCGAGTGGCACTGGATGCAGGTGTCGTTGGCCGCGACATAATCCATGTTTGCCGCATTCAGGATGTTGCCACGAGATGGATGCGCGACATGCTCGCTGCCCGGCCCGTGACAGCGCTCGCAGCCTACATTCCACTCGGTCACGGTGTGGGTTTCGATGTTGTAGTTGACCGCGTGACAGCCGTTGCAGGTGGGCCCTGTTGGATGGTCCATGTTGCGTGGAGGGTAATGCTGCGCCCACCAGTCTTCACCTTTCTTCGCCAGATACGGCACCCACTTCTTGTGCACGATGTCCCACTTTGCAGGCAGCGGATAATACTCATTGCCGACCCGCGTGAAATAGTTCTGCTTCCAGATGCTGCCGTAGACGAATGCGATTTGCGACGGCTTAAAATCTACATAGGAGGGTGCGTGAGAAAAATCTGCGAGGATGGCGTCGGGATGTGTGCGCGGATCGCGCACCACGTTGGCCATAGGCGTTTTCCTCCAGCGCGAATAAATACCACCATGGCATTTCTCGCATGGCTGCGAGCCAACGTAATGTGCAGAAGCAACGATGCTGGCCTGCTGGGTTTCCTCTTGCTTTGTCAGTGGCCTCAGACTTCGGATGTATAGGGCCAGCCTCCAACTATTAGTGTTCGGTTGGCGGTGTGGATTGCCCCAGGCAGGCATTCCGGTCAGTTGCACTCCATTTTCGATGATGTAGTGAATTTCACCATCGGTTAGATTTTGCGTTTCAGCCAGACGCAAATCCGGCACCCTTGGGTAGAGGTTTAGCCCGATTTGAGTCTTCCCACTGCCATCGATACCATGACAAATCGCGCAGCGGGTCACGTAGAGTTCCCGTGCATCATGCATGTTCTCTGCAGTGGCCGCCAGGGGATTCTTCTTGCCGCCTTCGCGCTCGGGAATTGCCAAATTCCGTACAGCCCGCGCCAAAACTGTCTCGAATGCAGAAGGTTCGGTGGCAGCACGGAAACCATGCCACATCAATAGAGCTACACAGCTGCCTCCAACGATTGCAAACGCGAGAACTGTCAGAAGAAACGCTTTCCAGAATTTCATGTTCCTTCTCTTTGCCCGGATCTGACATTCCGAGTCTACAACCTTTCGATGCAACGCCGGCGTTATTAAAACGTGGCAGAAAGCGAGGAGAAAAGAGTGAATATTTCGGCGCTGTGATTTTATTTACGGAATCAACTTCCGTCCTATTCGCGCGAATCTACCCCTTCCCGTAAAATTGACTGTTTGGTTCCAACACGCGTTCTCAAGCATCCAATAACCCCAACTTCCATCAACAAACGGATCGGAGCATTCCCTTGGCTGACACAATCTATGACGTCGCCATTATCGGCGGCGGACCGGCCGGTTACACGGCGGCCATTCGCGCCGGCCAGTATGGCCTGAAAGTCGCGCTGATTGAAAAGGAAAGCAAGCTCGGCGGCACCTGCCTGCACTGGGGCTGCATCCCCACCAAGTCGTTGCTGTTCAACGCCGAAGTCTACGACCACCTGAAGCATGCCGTGGAGTACGGCATCGAAGGCCTCGGCGAAGGCAAGCTCAACTGGGACACCATCCAGAAGCGCAAGCAGGGCATCATCGACAAGCATGCCAAGGGTCTCGTCTTCCTCATGAAGAAAAACAAGGTCACCGTCTTCGCAGGCCATGGGCGCCTCTCCGGCCCCGCCAAAGACGGGGTGCACTCCGTCGACGTGCAAAGCGCTGCGGCGGGGGGTGGAGCCACCAGTGAGCGCACCTCCATCCAGGCAAAAAATGTCATCCTCGCCACCGGTTCTGACGCCAAAATGTTGCCCGGTCTGCAGGCAGACTCCCAGGTGCTCACCAACATGGAAATTCTTACGCTGAAAGAGATTCCCAAGTCCATGGTCGTCATCGGCTCCGGCGCCGTCGGCGTCGAGTTCGGATCGATCTTCAAAAGCTTCGGCACCGACATCACCATCGTCGAAGCGCTGCCGCGGCTGGTCCCCAATGAAGATGAAGACGTCAGCAAAGAGCTGGCGCGCGTCTTCCGCAAGCGCGGCATCGAGTCCTTCGTCAGCGCCAAGTTCGAGAAGCTGGAAAAGACCAAGACCAGCGTCAAAGTCGCCATCACCGCCTCCGATGGCAAGCAGATGGTCAAAGAAGTCGACAAGGTGCTGGTCGCCGTAGGCCGCGCCCCGCGCACCGCCGATGTTGGCCTGGACAAGACTAAAATCAAGCCCGATCGCGGCTTCATCACTGTGAACGAATGGATGCAGACCCAGG
>JAZKAG010000011.1:8434-11689 GCA_040389265.1 Acidobacteriota bacterium | reverse complement strand
GTTGCCGGGCTGCCGCAGCTCGCCCACGTCGGCGCGATGTGCGGCATGGTCGTCGCTGCCAGGATCGCCGGCAAATATGCGCGCCCGGTCAAGCGCGAGCGCGTCCCCGCCTGCACCTACTGCGAGCCGCAAATTGGCAGCGTCGGCCTCACCGAAGCCGCCGCCAAAGAAAAAGGCCTGCAGGTCAAAGTAGGCAAATTTCCATTTACCGCCAACTCCAAGGCCTCCATCGTCGACTCGCACGAGGGCTTCGTGAAGATTGTCGCCGACGCAAAATATGGCGAAATTCTCGGCGTCCATATCATCGGCCCGCAGGCGACCGAACTGATTGCCGAAGCCGTCACCGCCATGGAACTGGAGGCGACCGTGGAGGAAATGATGTTCACCATCCACGCGCACCCAACCCTGGCCGAAGCGATGCTGGACGGTTTTGGCAGCGTCGAAAACATGGCTATCAACGCATAGTCGCAGCTCAAAACAATCAGGGTCCGCCAATACGTCGGGCCCTTCTTTCTTCATTATCGAATCGCTATGACCTCACCGAAACACAGCGCGCCCACCACCGTCTCACAAACCTGGAACCCGAGTGAGTACGCCGCCCACGGCCGCTATGTCACGGACCTCGGCGCGAATATCCTGGGGTGGCTCGATCCCCAACCCGGAGAAGAAATTCTCGACCTCGGCTGCGGCGACGGCGTCCTGACCGCCCAAATTGCCGAGCGCGGTGCCAATGTTCTCGGCGTCGATGCATCTCCTGAAATGGTCGAAGCGGCGCGTACTCGCGGCCTCTCAGCCCAAGTTGTCGACGCAACCCAATTAGAGTTTCGCCGCCGATTCGACGCCGTGTTTTCGAACGCCGCCCTCCATTGGATACATGATCAGCCCGCCCTTCTGCGTGGCGTCGCACAAGCGCTCAAGCCCGGCGGTCGCTTCGTGGCAGAAATGGGTGGCCACGGAAATATCGCCACCATCCGCGTCGCCCTGCATGCCGCGCTCTCCCATCACAGCCTCGCAGAATGGATGGTCGAAGACAATTACTTCCCGACCGTTGCGGAGTATCGTGGTCTGCTCGAATCTGCCGGCTTCGCGGTCGACGCCATCGAACTGGTTCCCCGACCCACTCCCCTGCCCACCGGCATGCGCGCCTGGCTGATCATGTTCCGCCGCGGCATGTTCGAGCGCGTCCCCGAAAATCTGCGCGACATCATCCTCAGCGAAACTCTCGAACATCTCGCGCCCGCTCTTCGCGACAAAGATGGCAACTGGACTGCCGATTACGTCCGCCTCAAATTTCGCGCGCACCTCATCTCCGCGAGCACCATCTGATGGCAAACCTGCTGCATCTCCTCTACCTCGGTCGCATCGATTACGCGGAGGCCCTCGCCCTGCAGCAGCAACTCGTCGCCCTTCGCAAGCTGCAACGAATCGGCGACGTCTTGCTGCTACTCGAGCATCCGCCGGTCCTCACGCTGGGACGAAATGCCCATCGCTCCAACATCCTCTCTAGCGACGAAGAACTTGCCCGGCGCGGCATCTCCGTCCACGAAATCGATCGCGGCGGCGACGTCACCTACCATGGTCCCGGCCAAATCGTCGGCTATCCCATTCTCGATCTGCGTGGCGAATTTCCCGGCAAGAAAGGTCCCCACCTGGGCGCCGTCGAGTATGTGCGCTGGCTGGAAGAAGCCCTCATCCGCACCTGTGCCGAATATGGCGTGCTCACCCAGCGCATCGCCGGTCGCACCGGAGTGTGGACAATGGCTGGCGGCAGCATCCCCGAGAAAAAAATCGCTGCCATCGGAGTTCACATTTCTCAAGCCATCACTTCCCACGGATTCGCCTGGAACGTCACCACGGATCTGCGCGATTTTCGCCTGATCGTTCCTTGCGGAATCACAGACTGCGCCGTCACCAGCCTCGAAGAGGAGATCGACCAACACTACGCCACCCTGCCCACCTTGGAGCAGGCAGTTCATGCCGTTGCCCGTAATTTCGGCCGCGTTTTCGGCAAGCAGGTCCTGTGGACAGACTCCATCGCGGAACTATCCGAAGGCCTGCGTGCAACCCAATGATTGTCCGCTCAAGGTTTTCGCAAAAGGGTTTCCGTCCGCCCGCAAAACCGCAACCGGCGACCGTAGCCGCGGCATCGCTGTTCCGCATCTTGTCATATAGAATGGTGGGTTTGGTGCACTTCGGCAGCAAAATCATCCCCTGGCGACAAGGAAAGCAGCAATTCCATCCCAGTTCATCCTTAACACTTCGGGCCATCGCCGGACACCGCGTCACGCCCTCGCAACACCGGAGCCACACGCCGTACAAATTGATTTGAAGCCAGCGAAATGAAAGCAGGAAGGAATCCATGCCAACCAACGTAGTGATGCCGCAGATGGGCGAGTCAATCTTCGAGGGGACCATCACCAAGTGGCTGAAGAAGGCCGGCGAAACCGTCCAGCGCGATGAGCCCTTGTTCGAGATTTCGACCGACAAGGTCGACGCTGAGATTCCCTCGCCAGCCGCCGGTGTGCTCACCGAAATCAAAATTGCCGAGGGCGCAACGGTTGAAATCAATACCGTAGTTGCTGTCATTGCAGAAGACGGGAACGCCGCAGCGTCAGCTTCCGCAACCACCGTCGATGCGAAGAAAGAAGCCAAACAGGAAGCCGTGGCGACCGCGCCCGAAAAGTCGAACGAGCCCGTCCCCGCGCCCGCAGCAACCAAATCAGAGCCTGTGCCCACTGCACCCAGCGCGTCGGCACCAACGCAGACCGCAGGCGGCACCGACGTCGTCATGCCGCAGATGGGCGAATCCATCTTCGAAGGCACCATCACCAAGTGGCTGAAAAAAGTTGGCGACACCGTCGCCCGCGATGAACCTCTGTTCGAAATTTCTACGGACAAGGTTGACGCCGAAATTCCCTCGCCCGCCGCCGGCGTACTGACAGACATCAAAGTCCCCGAAGGTAGCACCGTCGAGATCAACACCATTGTCGCGGTTATCGGTGGCAGCGCCGGCGCCGCTGCACCGGCACCCACGCCTGCTGCACCCGCCGCCGCTGCTCCTGCCGCGACCGAAAAGAAACCAGCCCCAACACCGCAGCCCTCCGCAACCCCTGTGCCCACTCCCGCCGCTCAAACGCAGGCAGCAACCACAGGCGAACGCCAACGTTCCTCGCCCTTGGTGCGCCGCATCGCCAAAGAAAATAACCTCGACCTCTCGCAGATTCCCGGTACCGGAGCGGGCGGGCGCATCACCAA
>JAZKAG010000011.1:7772-8424 GCA_040389265.1 Acidobacteriota bacterium | reverse complement strand
CGGCAACGCTCCTGCAGCTGCACCCACCACCTCGCAGCCTGCGTCTTCCGTCGCATCGTCGATCGCTGCCTCAGCCCCGCAAGAAGTTTCGATTCCCGGCGACCTGGTTCCGCTCAGCAAAATGCGCTCCATCATCGCGCAACGCATGGTGGAATCGAAGCACACCAGCGCCCACGTGCACAGCGTGTTCAAGATTGACATGACGCGCATCGTCAAGCTTCGCGAGCGTGAAAAATCGAAGTACGAGCAGCGCAACGGCGTCAAGCTGACGTACATGCCGTTCATTACCAGTGCCGTTGTCACTTGCCTCCGCAAGCTGCCCATTGTGAATGCCTCCATGGAAGGCAATGCGATTCGCTATCACAAACACATCAACATCGGCGTCGCCGTCGCACTCGACTGGGGCCTCATCGTTCCCGTTATCAAGAATGCTGAAGAACGCAGCTTCCTTGGCATCGCTCGCGCCATCGCCGATCTCGCTGCTCGGGCTCGCGGCAAGAAACTCAAGCCGGATGAAGTCGCGGAAGCCTTCAATATCGCCCCAGCACTAGCCCGCGAAATCGTTTACATGAACGATGAGTGGGGCTATGCTGGCGAAGAACCTGCCGCCCGTCACGCCCGTATGCGTCTTTGGGTGGCGAGACAGATTGAT
>JAZKAG010000011.1:6816-7762 GCA_040389265.1 Acidobacteriota bacterium | reverse complement strand
ATGAAGTCGCGGAAGGCACCTTCACCATCACCAATCCCGGCATCTTCGGCGAGCAGTTCGGCACTCCCGTCATCAACCAGCCGGAGACGGCAATCCTCGGCGTTGG
Organism: Acidobacteriota bacterium; assembly: GCA_040389265.1. Taxonomy (GTDB): domain Bacteria; phylum Acidobacteriota; class Terriglobia; order Terriglobales; family Acidobacteriaceae; genus JAKAAZ01. The sequence continues at coordinate 7,656 of JAZKAG010000011.1, read as the reverse complement.
CGGCCTGTTCAAAGAGCCGACGGTCGTCACCGATGCCGACGGCAACGACAGCATTGCGGTTCGCCACATTATGCGGCTCACCCTGGGATTCGATCACCGCATCATCGACGGTGCCGATGCCGGTAAATTTATGGCCGAGCTAAAGAAGACCCTGGAAAACTGGGACGGCGACATCGGCTAAGCGAAATTTTCATCCAACAAGAAAGGCAGACCGCGTGGTCTGCCTTTTTCTAGGCTCGAAGCGCAAATTGTAACTGTGACGCTTACAATCGGCTCTTTGCATCCACAACATGCCGCACCGCTTCTTCCGCAGTCTTGCCGACAGCAGACAAATGCCCCATTTTTCGGCCGGCGCGCGGAACGTGTTTTTCGTACAGATGCAGCCGCACCCCAGGCACCGCCAGCGCCTGGTCGAAGCGCGGACCGGTCTCCGCACTCGCATGCAGCCACACATCCCCCAGCAGATTGACGATGGCTGCCGGCTGGACCACATCCACATCTCCCAGCGGCAAATTGCACACCGCGCGTATCGCCTGCTCAAACTGGCTGGTCACGCACGCGCGTTCGCTCGAGTGATAGCTGTTATGCGGCCGCGGAGCCAGTTCATTCACCAGCAACTCGCCGCCCTTGCTAATAAACATTTCAACCGCCAGCAACCCTTCCAACTTGAACTGTTCCGCAATTGAAAGCGCCAGTTCCTGCGCCCGGGCAGCCGTCGCCTCGGGAATATTCGCCGGCATTGCGCTCCACACCAGGATCTGCTGCTCGTGATGATTGACCGCTGCAGGATATGCCTTCATTTCTCCGCGAGGCGAGCGCGCCACCATCACCGAAATTTCC
>JAZKAG010000011.1:0-6806 GCA_040389265.1 Acidobacteriota bacterium | reverse complement strand
TTCCATGGCAAGATCGACCGCCCGCTCTACCACCACCGGCCGCTCGCCGAGCGACTTCCACGCCGCCTCAATCGCTGCTGCGTCTGCGGGCTGCGAAAATCCTAATTTTTCCTGACTGCGACCGTCATACCCGCCGTGCGCGCTCTTCACAAAGCAGCGCCCTCCCAGGTCCCTCACTGCCGCATCAAATTCCGCAGCCTCGCTTACGGCGCGATAGTCTCCCACCGGCAGCCCGTGCTGCACCAACCATTCTTTTTGCAGAATGCGATCCTGAATGATCGCCAGCATTGCAGAACTGGGGCGAACCGGCGCATGGCGCTCCGCCGCCTCCAGCGCGGCGACAGATATCTGCTCAATTTCCAGCGTCACCACGTCGCTGCCCCGCGCCAGATCTCCCGCCGCGCGCGCGTCATTCCACGTCGCCTCAAAACATGCATCCACAACAAAGCGCGCCGGACAGGAAGGGTCAGGATCGAGCACCTGGATGCGATACCCCAGGGAGCGCGCCGCCATCGCCATCATGCGGCCCAGCTGCCCGCCACCTAAAATACCAATCGTTGCTCCGGGAAGAATAACCGCCTGTGTTGAACTCGACATCAAGCGACCGGCTCCGATGCCGGAAGAGTCTGTGCCAGCACTTCCTGTTTGCGCACGTCCCGCCATGCAACCAGGCGATCGCGCAGCGATTGATCCTGCAGCGCAAGAATCGAAATCGCCAGCAACGCCGCATTCGCAGCCCCCGGCTTGCCAATGGCCAGCGTCCCCACTGGAACGCCCTTGGGCATTTGCACAATGGAAAGCAGCGAATCCACACCCGCCAGCATAGTCGCCGGAATCGGCACCCCCAGCACAGGAAGATGCGTCTTGGCCGCCAGCATCCCGGGCAGGTGAGCCGCGCCACCCGCGCCCGCAATCAGGATCCGCAGTCCGCGCCCTTCCGCCGTCGTTGCGTATTCGAATAACCAGTCTGGTGTGCGATGGGCGGAGACAACACGCGCCTCGTGCGGAACAGAAAATTCCTGCAGAATTTCAATGGCAGGTTGAAGGATTTCGTAATCGCTTCGGCTACCCATCACCACGCCGACCAGCGGTGCTCGCTTCATCCGCTGATTATACGATTTCGCCCCGCGGGCTTACGCAGCCAATCCACCCAACTACCAGACCATCCTCACCGCGCATCGAATCCCATGAATCTGCAGCCGGCTCCCCGCAAAACGAAGCGGCCGCCAGCACTTTGCTGACAGCCGCCATTCTATAGATTGAAATCCCGGGTTCATGCCGCTCGTGGACTATCGATGTCCGCCACCGCCATGACCGCCGCCACCACCGTGGAATCCACCACCACCACCGCCATGGAATCCTCCACCGCCTCCGCCGTGGAATCCACCGCCACCGCCGTGGAATCCACCGCCACCACCACCGCCGTGGAAGCCTCCTCCACCACCATGGAAGCCGCCTCCTCCGCCGTGGAAACCTCCGCCACCGCGATAACCACCACCCGAATAGGCTCGGGCACCGTATCCGCCATGTCCATACCCGCCGCCGTGTCCATACCCGCCACGGTATCCATACCCGCCGCGGCCATATCCACCGTGATAACCGTAGCCGCCACGGTACCCGTAGCCGCCGTGATATCCGTGTCCACCGCGATAACCCCAGCCGTGCCCGCCCCAATAGTGGCCCCAGTATCCGCCGCCGCGGCCCCAACCCCAGCCGTACCACGGGCCGATTCCCAGGAAAATGCCATTATTGAACCATTGCGGTCCATAGTATCCGTACGGCGCACAGGTGTAGGGATAGTAGTTGTAGTATCCGTACGGGCAGACCGGTTGTGCATAGTAATAGCCGCCGTCATCTCCGTATCCGTAGCCTGGGCCGCCGACGCTCAATCCGAAAGACACTTGGGCGTGGGAGTACGCAGCAGGAATCAGAAAAATCCCGAGTAGCGCGATGTATCGTAGATATCGCATCTTCAAACTCCTCCTTAGGAACCAGCGGCAATCGCTGTACCGCCGAGGCGGACTCAGGCTGTCCTAATCCCACCTGAAAACCTCTACGCGTAAGAACGTTACTTCATAGAAAAAGTTGCGTGCTCTACATTTCACGGCAGATAAAGGAGTTGCGACACAAATATTCACGCCTGGAACCCCTTTCGGCAACAAAAGCGTGACACACGGATGCGCGGATGTCAGAATCGCTGCAAGCCTGAACGTTGATTCGTGAAATGGATCGATTCAAGTCGTCTGACGATCGCGGTCAGGAACTGAATTTGACGTGCGCTTGCGAGAGCTTTGGCACAGATTGGATAAAAATGGTTCTTAAATTAGCGCTTCTCATGTCCCTGTTTTCTTGCGCCGTACAGACTGGCCACGCTGATGATGCCACAAAGCTGGCCAAAGTCCACGAATTTTTCAAGCTGACAAAGATGGATCAAATGACCGCCCAGGTAATGAACCAGGTCAAGACGCAACTAAACTCGGGAATGATGCAGCAAATGACGGGATTTAAGCTAACCCCGGATCAGCAGCAAAGCGTAGACGCGTTTTCTGCAAAGATCGACAAAGTTATTTTCGACGCACTAAGTTGGGACAACCTTGAGCCCCAGTACGCCAAGCTCTATGCCGCCGCGTATACCGAACAACAGATCGACGACATCCTCACTTTTTACAGGTCTCCGACCGGTCGGGCAGTCGTTGAAAAGAGTCCAGTTCTGATGAAAGAATCGAACGCGATAGCGCAGCAACGATTGGCCGCAGTCATGCCACAACTTCGGGAGCTGATGACAGCTTTCAAGCAGCAAGAAACAGCTAAAGCGAAGCAGACGCAGCATTGACGCGCTGGGGAGTCGCTCGCGGAGCCAGGACGGAAAGCTTCATCTACAAAAAATCAATTAGATGATCTGGCTTTGCCGCTTGCGCCGTCAGCGGTCGATTCAGGAACTCAATCAGCGGAGCCGCCGCACGAAAGCGCGACACAATTTCCTTCCGCAGGCTAGGCTGCAAGGCTGTTTCTGCCGGCAATGTCGTCGAAACTCCCCACTGGCGGCAAGCAATCAGGTCCATCGCCGGATGATCCTTGGGAAAGCCCTTCGGCGGCCGCGTCAAGCGCAACCCATCAAAATCTCCCATCAGCCGCTTCAGGTTACGCCCCTTCGATAAACGCCGAAATTCCTCGTGATGCTCCATCAGGTGATTGCGAATGGCCAGCAACTGCTCTCGCTCCGGCATATAAACTCCGGCCGCGATCACCAGCTCTTTTCCAGAAATATGAAAGTAATAGCCGCCGCCGGACTTCTTCTCCAGCCCCTGCCGCGCCCACCAGGCGGAAATGTGCTTTTTGTAAGGAGTTTTATCCGGTGAAAACCTCGTATCCCGATAGATTCGGAACATGCATTTCTGCGGCGGTCGAATATGTTCCGGCGCAAAATCCATGAATTCCCCATTGATTTCTTCAATCAACGCCAGCAGCGGCACTTTCAATTCCGTCTCATATACATGCTTGCGAGCGTCGAACCAGTCGCGGCGATTGTTGCGCGCCAGACCGCGCAAAAACTGAATAGCTTGCGGAGAAAAGTACGTCGGCATAGGCTGATTTTAAAGTGTATGCGCAATGGAATTCGCAGGATGTAGCGAATTCCCGTCGGTTAGCGTCATTCTCCCAGCGCAACGGATCGGCCTTGCAAAAACGCTTGTTCCATCCTCTGAAAGGCGCAGGATGGTATTTCCCGATCGATCCGCGGCAGGCCGAATGCTGGGAGCGGGCCTGGTTCAATTTGCAGACGAAAAACCTCTCCTTGTGCTTGCGCTCCCGCGAGGCGGCGTGCCGGTTGCTTTTGAAGTTGCGACTGTCCTGCACGCTCCGCTCGATGTCTTCCTTGTCCGCAAACTCGGTTTCCCCGGACAGGAGGAGTTAGCCATCGGAGCCATCGCCACCGGCGGTGCCCGTCTGCTGAATGCCGCGATCATTCGCAGCCTTCACCTTCCGCCCGAGCAGGTGGAAACCATTACAGATCGCGAAACAAAAGAGCTCGAACGCCGCGAACATGAGTATCGCGGAGACCGTGCTCCCCTCAACATCAATGGACAAACAGTGATCCTGGTTGATGACGGCATCGCCACCGGCTCCTCCATGCGGGTCGCGGTAACGGCGCTGCGCCAGAAAAATCCGCGAAAACTGATTGTCGCGATTCCCGTCGCTCCTTCGAATGTTTGCAGGCAGCTCCAACACGAAGCCGACGCGGTTGTCTGTCTCTCCAACCCGCCAGACTTTTACGCCGTGGGAGAGTGGTATCGCGAGTTCTCCCAGGTCAGCGACGCAACCGTCCGTGATTTGCTTGACCGCGCCCGCAATCCTGGACTCACAAATCAACCGTCCCTCAGCTAGTTGCAGATTTTCCGTCTCCGCGCATAAAACCGCCTCTCCGGTAGGCCCCGGACTTGAATTCGGGGATTCAAATCCACTAGAAACCGCCTTTAGGCGCTAGGGTTTCTACACCATCCGTGCGGACTCGAACCCACGCCCGCACGATACAATCGATAGGTCTATGGCTTTTACGGAACGATACGATCTCGTCATTGTCGGAGCCGGCCATGCAGGCTGCGAAGCGGCCATGGCGGGCGCCCGCATGGGCCTTCGGACGGCGCTGTTCGCGCTGAATCTCGACCTGATCGCGCAGATGTCCTGCAATCCCGCGGTCGGCGGCATTGCCAAGGGTCACCTGGTTCGCGAAGTCGACGCCCTGGGCGGCGTGATGGGCGAGGTCACAGATGCCGTCGGCATTCAATTTCGCTTGCTGAATACCTCTCGCGGACCTGCCGTCTGGTCGCCGAGAGCGCAGTGTGACAAGCAACAGTATCGCGTCAAGATGCGCGAAGTTCTGGAATCCCAGCCCAATCTCTTTATCAAGCAGTCAGAGGTTGTCGACGTTGTGCTCGAAGATTTGCCCGACGCCACCGCCGGCGCGCCCCATCGCATCGTCCGTGGAGTCAAGCTGCGCGACGGACGCATCGTCTACGCCGGCGCCACCGTCATCACCACCGGCACGTTCCTGAACGGCCTCATCCACTGCGGCGAAGAGCATTACCCCGCCGGCCGCAGCGGCGAGCCTGCCGCAGTTTTGCTGGGCGAATCCCTCAAGCGTCTCGGCCTTCGCAATTGCCGTCTCAAGACCGGAACTCCGCCGCGCATCGATGGCCGCACCATCGACTGGTCAAAGTTCGAACAACAGCCCGGCGACGCGGAACCGACGCCCTTCAGCTTTCGCACCGAATCCATCACCCGGCCGCAGATCGCCTGCCACATCGCTTTCACCACCCCGGAAACGCTCGCCATCATTCGCGACAACGTCCATCGCTCGCCCATGTATTCCGGGCAGATTCAGGCGACCGGCCCGCGCTACTGCCCGTCGATTGAAGATAAGGTCGTCCGCTTTCCAGACAAGTTACAGCACCAGCTCTTTCTCGAACCCGAAGGGCTGCACACGCACGAGGTCTACATCAACGGCATGTCCACTTCCCTGCCCATGGATGTCCAGGCCGCCGTGCTACGTTCCATCCCCGGCCTGGAGAACGCCGAGATGCTGCGTCCTGGCTATGCCATCGAATACGACGCCATTGACGCCACTGAACTGGATCACGCGCTCGCGGTCAAGAGCATCGCCGGCCTTTACCTCGCCGGACAGATCAACGGCACCTCCGGCTATGAAGAAGCTGCCTGCCAGGGCTTGATGGCCGGCATCAATGCCGCGCTGCACGTCAAGGACGAGCCGGCGTTCGTGCTCGACCGCAGCGAAGCCTACACCGGCATCCTGATTGACGATCTGATCAGCAAGGGCACCAACGAGCCCTATCGCATGTTCACGTCGCGCGCCGAGTATCGCCTGCACCTGCGCATCGACAATGCCGATCGCCGGCTCACTCCTTACGGCCGCAAGCTCGGCCTGATCGACGACCACGCGTGGACAGCCTTTGAAACCAAGCAGGCCCGCATGCAAGCCTTCGCAACAATGCTGGCCGCGCAAAAGCCCGACCTGGAGCGCCTCGCGACAGTCTCGCCGGAATTTGCAGCCAAACTCAACAGTGCCGAATTCACTATGTACTCCTAGGAAATCAAGTCATTTTCTGATAAAAATAGGCGGAAAGCAAATGCTTTTAATAGGATTACTCTCTTCTTCCCATTCCCTCTTAACACGAAACCAAGAGAATTTCTCAAGTCAGGAGAAAGAAGTCACTAGAGAAAGCATACTTGTTATACTCTAAAAACAAAACCGGTTGGAGTTGTTGTTTCTACTTTCTTCATTTGCTTCTTTGTTTTATACCCCCATTCCAATCCAAAAGAAAAGTTCAAACAGGAAAAAAAAAACAATCGAAGAAGGAAATAAGAAAAAACTAAAGTAATAAGGATCGTTACTGTTACTAGCACGAAAAACCAGTTGCCCTGTCCTTTTTCAGCTGCAGTTTTTTATGCTGATTGTGATTGGGCCTTACTTTCTCATTCTCTCATGCCGCACTATATAGGCTTGTCTCCATGATTGTATTGTAAACTGTACTTGCACTTCAGAATTGCTGTTGCACTCTCAAATGAGATTTTTTTATGCCAACGCGCTCTTTGATTGCTCTTGTTCTTTTTCAGTAAACTTGCCCTTCGCATTTCCCCATTCTTTTAAATTGGTTGAAAGACCTGTAATGTAATGTTCTTTTGCTGCTATTGCTAACGCATTGTGAATTGCATCCATTATAAGTCCAGGACAATGGTCTTTTCTTTCCACCTTTCACAGCCATATAAGAAGCATCATCTGCTTTCTTCTT
>JAZKAG010000010.1:0-27293 GCA_040389265.1 Acidobacteriota bacterium | reverse complement strand
CCAGATTGTTCCCGCAACGCCGACGCCAACTCCGGCGATTGCATCACGCGCGCCGCAGGGTCCGGTGATCGTGAAGCCGCCGTCACCCGGATTGACAGGTGCCTCCGCGGTAGTTGTAGTGCCGGCGAAAAACGCTGCGCAAGAGGCCAGGCCGGCAACACCCGCAGCCGCCAGCGTTGCTCCGGCGGTACGAGTTCCACAAGCTCCTCCGGCAGCGGTTGAGGCGCCACCCGCACCAGCGGCAACGGCGGAGCCGCAGGTCGTTAGCAGTTCGACCCCTGCTGCAGCGAGTGTAACGACCTCGGAACCGGTAGTGGCGACCACGGTGCCTGCAGCACCCGCTGCCCCGGCGAAGCGCGTGATTATGCCGCAGACAGGTCCGCGACCGATCTACACTGCCCCCGCAGGTGCAGCCCAGACGCTGGGCGGCATGCAGCGCGGCAAGCCGATTTTCGAACGCCCTCGCCCACAAGGATCGGGTGGCCCTGGCGGCGCTCCATATGGCTCACGTCCCGCATCAGGACCGGGGATGGGTCCGGGAGGCGTTCGTCGTCCCATGCATCCGACTCGGCAGCATCCAACGGGTGCGCCGGGAGCGCGTCCGGGAATGCCGGGGCGCCCTGGCTTTGGAGCTCCCCGTCCCGGCGTTGGTGCAGCCCCTGGCATGGCTCCTCCAGCTGGTGCTCCAGATCGTCCATCCCGTGGACATGCCCAGCGGCGTGGCGGAAACAATCGCTACGAAAAGTCGAAGGAAGGTCCAATGAAGGGAATGGTTGCGCCTCGTTTGGGTGCAGCACAGATTCCCACTGGGCCGGTTCCGATTACTCGCAACATCACCGTGACAGATGGCGTCAGCGTAAAAGATCTGGCCGAGAAGCTGGAGTTGCGGGCCAAGGATTTGATCGCGACGCTGTTGCAGCGCGGCGTGTTTGTGACTGTGAATCAGTCGCTCGATACGGAGTTGATTAAGGAAGTCTCGCGTCAGTTCGGCGCGGAAGCCCAGGTCATCAGCTTTGAAGACGAGATGGCCAATGAAGCTCTGGAGAACCTGCTGACGCAGGAGACGACTAACGAGTTGGAAGTGACGCGTCCTCCGGTGGTGACCATCATGGGCCACGTCGATCATGGAAAGACATCGCTTCTGGATGCGATTCGCGAAACCGAAGTGGCGGCGGGCGAGGCCGGCGGAATTACGCAGCACATCGGCGCTTACAAGGTTCGCATCAGCAAAGAAGATTCGCCGGCATTTGGGCGCGAGATTGTCTTCCTCGATACGCCGGGTCACGAAGCGTTTACGCGTATGCGTGCTCGGGGCGCCAAGGTCACGGACATTGTTGTGATCGTGGTGGCAGCGGATGACGGCGTGATGCCGCAAACGCTGGAAGCGATCGATCATGCCAAGGCCGCGAATGTTCCGATCATTGTTGCGGTCAACAAAATTGACAAGCCAGATGCGCAGCCAGATCGCGTGAAGCAACAGCTTGGCGATCGCGGACTGGTGCCTGAATCCTGGGGCGGCAACACCGTGTTTGTGGATGTCTCTGCGAAGAAGCGGATCAATCTCGATTTGCTACTGGAGATGATTTGCCTGGTCGCGGATGTGGGTACCTTGCGGGCCTCGCCGGATCGGCCTGCGCTGGGAACCGTGATCGAGTCCAAGCTGGATCGTGGTCGCGGCGCGGTATCTACTGTGCTGGTTCAGAACGGCACGCTGCGGCTCGGTGATACGTTCGTTGTGGGCAACACGTTCGGCAAAGTTCGCGCCATGTTTGACGACCGGGGCCGTGCGATGACGGAAGCGACGCCTTCCACACCGGTTGAAATTCTCGGACTGGAAAGCATTCCCGATGCTGGAGACGTGTTCACCGTAGTGGCAGATCGAGATAAGGCGAAGAACGTGGCGCAATATCGCAAGATGAAGGAGCGCGAATCGCAGCTGGCGAAATCTTCGCGCGTTTCGCTGGAAGGTCTCGCGGAGCAGATCAAGCAGGCTGGGATGAAGGAACTGCCGATCATTCTGAAGGGCGACGTGCAGGGTTCGGTCGAAGTTCTGGCGGAGTCGTTGCCGCGGCTTTCGACCGAAAAGGTGCGCGTGAAGGTCATTCACTCTGGAGTGGGCGCCATCACGGAGAGCGATATCCTGCTGGCTTCGGCGTCCGATGCGATTGTGATCGGATTCAACGTGCGGCCGGAACGGAAAGCTGCCGAACTGGCCACGCAAGAGGGTGTGGACATTCGGCTGCATTCCATCATCTACGAGTTGCAGGATGAAATGCGCAAGGCCATGCTGGGACTGCTGGAAGCAACGATCAAGGAGAATTACCTTGGCCGCGCCGAAGTGGCCAATGTCTTCAAGATTCCCAAGGTCGGCGCGGTGGCAGGTTGCCGCGTGACGGATGGCATGTTCAAGCGCGATTCGGAAGTACGTGTGCTGCGCGATGGCATGCAGGTCTACAAGGGGCGATTGGCTTCACTCAAGCGCTTCAAGGATGACGTGAGCGAAGTTCGCAACGGCATGGAGTGCGGTATCAGCATTCAGAACTTCAACGACATCAAGGTTGGCGATGTTCTGGAAGCATTTACCGCAGAGAAGATCGCCGCAGACATCGGCACGGCGCTGGTCGACACTCCGGCTGCGCAGGCGTTGACGCCGGCTTAGTTGCTGGACGGATCGCGGCTGCAGGATTTCCTACGCAGCCGCCTCCACTTTCTCTGAAGATTTCTCCGCGTTCTCAACTCCCAGCACATCCAGCAGCGGTGTTGTAATCATCGTGGTTACCAGTGCCATGACGACCAGCATGGTGAACAATGTTGGAGTGAAGGCGCCAACGTTGTAGGCGATATTCAGCACAATCAATTCAACCAGTCCACGGGTATTGAGCAGCGTGCCTAAGGCAACAGCATCTTTCCATGTCTGGCCATTCCATCGCGCAGCCAGTGCGGCTCCACCCATTTTCCCGAACACTGCGGCTACCAACACAATCGCTGACCAGAACCAGACGCTACTGCCATTGAACAGGTCAAGCCGTGTTCGCATGCCCGTCTGTGCAAAGAACAAAGGAAGCAGCAGGACGGAGATCAGCATATCCAACTTTGCGCGCATAGCGGTTTGCCACCGCTCCACCCGGGGGAAACATACGCCAGCCATAAACGCACCAAACAGCGGATGAACTCCGATGGCTTCGGTGGCTGCTGCGGAAATCAGGGTGAAGGCCAAAACCATGCCCAGCATTTCGATGGAGAGATCGGTGGTTGTGCGCATGCGCTTTGCGATCCATGTCGCGAATGGCCGGACGACGCCGACCATGAGGAAAAGATAGACTGCCAGGCCGACCAGCCTCAGAGGCAGCGAGGCGGAGCCGCCCCCATGTCTGATCAGTGCCAGGGCAACCGCCAGCAGAGTCCACGCCACCACATCGTCGACTGCCGCGCATAAGATGGCAGTTGTTCCCAGCGCTGTACTCTGGATGCGTCGCTCCTCGAGGATGCGGGCCAGGACCGGGAAGGCCGTGATGCTCATGGAAATACATAAGAATAGGACGAAGGGAATGTTGCCGATACCGTGTGGAGCAAATCGAATTCGCAGAGAGTGCGCCAGAAGCGCTCCCATGGCGAATGGAAACACAATGCTCATTCCGCTGGCCATTACAGCGGTGGCACGATGCTTATAGAGCTGCTCGTAATCCAATTCCATGCCGATAAGGAACAGGAACAAAATGAGGCCGACGGTACTCAGAATGTCGAGTCCAGTAAGGGATGCTGGGGGGAACAAAGAGGCCGACCAATGCGGGGAGAAGCGGCCAAATACGGAGGGCCCGATCAGGATACCCCCAATGATCTCTCCAACGACGCGCGCTTGCCCTACCTTGCGGGCTAACCATCCGCAAAGCAGGGTAACAAGCAGGACCACGGTCATCTGGACCAGCAAAAGAGTCATTGAGCTTTCTCCTTTTGCTAACGAAATTCGGAGATCCGATACAAGGCATGGGTTGCAGTAATTTCAGGGAAACAATGGGTGGCTGGCTACAGTTGAAAGCGCAGACTTAATAAAGTGAATTAGGGATTAGATTCTCAAATTTCCGAGCGGGTTGGCAATAGGTGGAAGCATTCAGAAATATTGCTCTGGAATGAGAGAGTTGCGCCTGAGGAAATGGCAGTGGGACGGTTCCATCGCATGCTTTTCCGGTGATTTCTGCGCTGGGACAAATTCATGAAACCCACGGTTGTGTCGTCGACCTGGACGTCCGTTCGAGTGGGATGAGGGCGTGTTCATGCTGTGCGAATCGACGATTTACGGATTCTTCCGATTGCTAAAAAACATGACCGATGAATCTCAGCGGTGTTTTTCTGCATCGGAGCAGTTGTGGAAATAGATCAGCGCGCGCCCAAAAGAAAGAACGCGCACCGCCGTCGCAATATCCTTCTCGTCATTCTGGCCTTCGGTGTTGGAATTCTGATCGCTGGGCTGATAGCCGCGCAGTACACGATTCAGCATGCGGGTCCGATGCTGCGAGCCCGTGTCATTCAAAACCTTTCACAACGGTTCAACAGCCAGGTAGAGCTGGGGGAATTCGACGTTTCTGTCCTCCATGGGCTGAACGTAGAAGGCAAGAGTTTGAGCCTTCGCTCCAATCTTGATCCCAGCTTGCCACCGCAAATCCAAGTTGGCCAATTCAGTTTCCACACGCCGCTGCTGGATGTCTTTCAGTCTCCGATGCATATCGGGCGGGTCGAAATCCACGGGCTGCAGATCATGATCCCCCCCAAGGGTCAGAGATCGTCGATGCCGAAATCGAAAAAGGATCATGTCAAGTTTGCCCTCTTGATCGACAAGATTGTTTGCGACCAAACTACGCTGACGATCATGACCGATAAGCCCAACAAAGTTCCACTGCAGTTTCAGATTCACTCGCTGACGCTGACCCGGGTGGGAAATAACAAGCCGATGCATTTTGTGGCACAGCTGGTCAATCCAAAACCGCTGGGGAACATTGCCACCAGCGGAAATTTTGGGCCGTGGGATGCGGATGAACCCTCCAATTCACCTGTAAATGGTAGCTATTCGTTTACCCATGCGGATTTGAGCACAACCCATGGAATCGCCGGAATGCTGTCTTCCGAAGGAAGGTATTCTGGGCAACTGGATACCATCAACGTCGATGGAACCACCGATACACCTGATTTCAGCGTGGACGTGAGTGGACACAAGGTGGATCTGACGACGCAGTTTCACGCCATCGTGAATGGAACGAACGGCAACACCTATCTGCAGCCGGTAAAGGCCCATTTTCTGCACACGGATGTGACCGCAACCGGCGAGGTGGTGCGGGCCCAAGGGAAGCCTGGGCACGACATACATCTGGATGTGACCATTGATAAGGGACGGATCGAGGACCTGCTGCAGTTGGGAGTCAAGACGGACCCCCCGGTGATGACGGGAAACGTGCGGCTGAAGACGAAGTTCTATTTGCCTCCGGGAAATCAGCCTGTGAACCAGAAGCTGAAGCTGAAAGGAAAATTCAGGGTGGCGAATATTTCATTCACAAATGACAAGATCCAGAAGAAGATGGATCAGTTGAGCCTGCGCAGCCGCGGAAAGGCGGATGAGGCCAAGGAACTGGACAGCGAACGAGGCGTGCAGCTGCCGGGGCAACAGGATGTGCAAGCGAACATGAACGGGGATTTTGACCTGGCAAATGGAAAGCTAAAGTTGCCGCGGCTGGTCTGCACTGTTCCCGGCGCCGAGATACAACTTGCGGGAGTGTACACGCTGGATGGCAGGGAGTTCGACTTTACCGGGCATGCGCGCATGCAGGCGTCTGTCTCGAGTATTGTTGGCGGATGGAAAGGAAAGTTGCTGATGCCGCTCGATCCGTTTTTCTCCAAACAAGGTGCGGGGACAGAGATTCCTATCAAAATCACAGGGACGAACATGAACCCGCATTTCGGTTTGAATTTCTAGAGCATCAGGTCGCGATCGAGCGCTGCCAGAACTTCTTCAGGCTCGGGACGTACACGGAAATCTGCGTGCGCCTGCGCAAATGCGATGCTTCCATCTGAGCGAAGGAGATACGTGGCCGGCAGCAAAAGACGCCACGAAGGATCGTCGTTGATAAATGGAATGTTCACCAGGATGCTGCGGTAATGCTTCTGGTGAAACGCAGGAACTGAATAGGCGATGCGGAATTGCTCCGCGACTGCCAGGCCTGGATCGCTCAACACTGGAAACGGAAATGGATGCTGCTGCAGCAACAGATCATTTTGGTGCAGGGTCTGCGGCGAGATAGCGATCAGGAGCGCGCCACGTTTGCGCAATTCCGGATAGAGGTTGTGCCAGGCCTCCAATTCCGTGAGGCAATAGGGGCACCAGCGTCCGCGGAAAAAGTTGATGACCAGCGGGCCGAGAGCCAGCAAATCCGCAGAACGCACCATGCGGCCACTTGCGTCGGGAAGAGAAAATTCCGGCGCGATATTGCCAACTGGGAGAATCTGCTGCTCGATGCCAGTGGAAAACAATTCCGCAATGGCGTCTTCACTCGGTCGCAGGCGCTCGGGTTGCACCAGGCTCCGCGTCTGTTCGCTGATGTGGTCGAGTTGGTCCTGTAATTTGAGCATGCGAGTCTTTCACGAATCCGTCCGCATATGGGCGAGGGTTTGAGCTTTCTAGCGGCCGCCACGCATGTTGGCCAGCGATCCCATGAGGCGGCGTTGCACCGCGCCACCCTTTCCCATGGACTTGAACATCTTGCGCATCTGCGCGTATTGGCGCAGCATCTGATTCACTTCCTGCACGCTGGTTCCGGAGCCGCGCGCGATACGCTTGCGCCGGCTGCCGGAGATGAGTTCGTGATTTTTCCGCTCGGCTGCTGTCATGGAGTTGATGATGGCTTCAATGCGGGAAAATTGTTTTTCATCGACACTGCCGGCGGCCTGTTGCATCCCTTGAAATGGCCCGACGGAGGGAAGCATCTTCATGATGCTTTGCAGCGAGCCCATTTTCTTGATCTGGCGCAGCTGCTCGCGAAAATCTTCGAGCGAAAAGCCATCGCCGAGCAGAGCCTTCTTCGCGAGTTCTTCTGACTTTTTCCGATCGAGATGTTCTTCCGCTTTCTCGATCAGGGTCATGATGTCGCCCATTCCAAGAATGCGGCTGACAATGCGGTCTGGATGGAACGGCTCGAACGCGTCTGGCTTTTCACCCATGCCAATGAACTTGATGGGTTGACAGGTAACATGGCGAATGGAAAGAGCAGCGCCACCGCGGGCATCGCCATCCATCTTGGTCAGCACGGTGCCGGTCAACGCCAGACGATCGTGAAATTCCTTGGCGGAACGAACGGCATCCTGGCCGGTCATCGCGTCGGCGACAAATAGAATTTCCTGCGGGTTCAGCAGCGACTTCAACCGCTGCATCTCCGTCATCAGTCCTTCATCAATGTGCAAGCGACCGGCGGTGTCGACAATCATCACGTCACAACCGGAGATGATGGCTTCGCGGCGAGCTTCCTTGGCCAGACGCTCGACTAGCGCTGGACCCGCGGCCTCACCTTTTAAATCGCCTTCGTAGAGAGTGGTGCCGATGGCTTTGGCAACGATTTGGAGCTGCTCCCGGGCAGCAGGACGATAGACGTCGACCGAAACCAGAAGCGGGCGATGTCCGCCCTTTTTCAACCACGCGGCCAGCTTGCCTGAGGTGGTGGTCTTACCGGAACCTTGTAGACCGGCCATCAAAATCACGGTCGGCGGCTGCGATGCAAATTTGAAGCGGGCGGTGTCGGTGCCCAGCATTGCGACCAGCTCATCGCGAACGATCTTGATCACCTGCTCGGTGGGAGAGAGGGCTGTCAACACCTCCTGACCCAAAGCCTTGGCGCGGATGTGCTCAATCAGTTCTTTGACGACGTTGAGGTTGACGTCGGCTTCGAGCAGCGCGATGCGGATTTCTTTGAGCGCCTCACCGATGTTTTCCTCGGTGATAGTGCCCTGGCCACGCAGGTTTTTGAAGGTGCGCTGAAGTTTTTCTGACAGGTTTTCAAACATAGGTTAAACCCTAGTGTACCAAGGCTGCGGCGCCGCTCAGTTGAGTAGGTTGGATGTGAAATGTTGTGGATCGGACGGTGGGCGGCTAATCGTTCTGCATAGCATAGAACTCACAAGAAACTAGGAGATCGCCTTCAGCCTGAGATTGTCATCTTGTTGTACCCGGCTGCTTGGCTGCTTATTGGCTTCCAGGTGCAACCGCTCGAAAATCAACTGCACAAGCTTTTGAGGATGAATTGGTTTAAGCAGCACTTCAAAATCGCACCACTGGTTGCCCGCTTTCGGGGGCAGGCCGGGAGTGGCGGCCTGCCCAGAGAACAATAAGATGGCGCAATCCGGGATGTCTTTCTTGATCGCGGTGGCCACATCGATGCCGCTCATCCCCGGCATAACGACATCGGCAAGCAACAAATCGGGAGGAATGATGCGCGCCACTTCAAGCGCATCGAAGCCGTCGTAGGCTGTCATTGCGGCGATGCCATGCTGGGCGAGAATGGTGGTGAGGGTGTCGGCAATGACCACTTCATCATCGACCACCAGGACGACAGGATTTCGGGGACCGATTTGCGCAGCAAAGCCCTTGGCAAATAAGTCGGTAAGTGGGACGGTGGCGAAATTCTCAGATTGACTCACCTGATTCCCCCGGGGTGCCCAACCATAGCAGGATTCGGTCCGGATTTCCACAAGCGTTTGCAAATAACGTGTTTAGCTGCTGCTTATTTTCTCGTCTTTCTGCGTTATGTTTGTGTTAATTTATCGCTAAGTCATCGCGATGTTAGCGACACGTTAATGTCACGTGCAGATCCAGCATCCTGATCGAGGAGGTTTCTTCGATGAAATTTGAGTCCGTACCCCAGGCGAAAGTGCCCACGGGCCGCGATGGGAAACACAAGCGGATTGTAGAAATTCTGCTGCGGGATCTAAGCCAGCTGCAGGAGAGCTCGGCTCTGAAGATTCCTCTGTCGGCGCTGCCGGACTCGAAGGAAAACGTCCGTGCCGCGTTGACCCGAGCCACCCGGCAACGGGGCATCGACATCGCGACTTCCAGCGACAATGAATACCTGTATGTCTGGAAGAATAGCCAGGGCTCGAGCGCGTCTCAACCTTCCGCCTAGTGCGCGGTTACGCGTGAAGGCGCGGGGATATCTCGTCCGAGGCGATTTCGCCGTCGCGAATGTGGACGATGCGATGCGCGTAGCTGGCGATATCCGGCTCGTGCGTTACCACGATGATGGTGTTGCCCTTGGCGTGGAGTTCATCCGTCAACGCCATGATTTCTGCGCCGGTTTTGGAGTCCAGGTTGCCGGTCGGTTCGTCGGCGAGAATGATGGAGGGATGATTGATCAGTGCTCTGGCAATGGCCACGCGCTGACGTTGACCTCCGGATAGTTCATTGGGCTTGTGATACATGCGCTCGCCAAGATTCACAGCCGTGAGGGCAGCTTTTGCACGCTCGATGCGTTCTTCCGCCGGAGTGCCGTTATAAATCAGCGGCAATTCAACATTGTGCAGGGCGGTGGCGCGTGCCAGCAAATTGAAGGTCTGAAAAACAAAGCCAATTTCTTTGTTGCGGATGCGGGCCAGTTCATCGTCATTCAACTCGCTGACTTCATGTCCGTTCAGCCAGTAACTCCCCTGGGTGGGCGTATCCAGGCAGCCGATCAGGTTCATCAACGTGGATTTGCCAGAGCCCGAAGGTCCCATGATGGCCACGTACTCATTGTGTCGAATGCGTAGGTTGACTCCGCGCAAGGCATGCACCTGCTCGGCACCCATGTTGTAAGTTTTCCAGAGATTGTCGACAACAATCACTTCATCCGGCTCTGGCTTCACCATCGGTGGCCGGATCGCCTGACTGGTTAAGGCCGACTCTGTTGAAGTCTCGAATGTCATGCACAATTCTCCGTCATTACGGTCGCGTCGTTGCCATCAGAGATGTGCTTCGTTGGGTACCGGGGCGCCTGGTTCCACATCTCGCATTCATTCCTATCAGCTACCAGCCTGCCTGATGCGCAATCGAACCTGTCGGTCGTACGTACGATCAGGAAGCGCCGTCGAGGTTTAGGGTACCAGCTTCATGCGCCTCAGCCTACGTCGACGGATTTGTCGCCGGTGGTGTGGTATCGCGTTTTACAGTTGCATCGTCTTTCAGGGTCCGCAACACTCGATACGGCCCAGTGATGATTTCGTCTCCCGGCTTGACGCCACTGGTCACCTCAATATTCGAGGCGCCGGTGATACCCGTCTGGACGGGGACGAAAACGGCGCGCAATTTTCGCCCTTCTTTTCTCAGGACGAAAACTCCCTGCACGGGCGGGGGTTTCGGCGCGTTGGAAAGGCTGGCATCCAGTTTCTTAACACCCTTCTTCTTTCCGGTCTCGGGAACTTCCATCACCAGGGCCTGCAGCGGAATGGCGACGACGTCATCCTTATGGGCAGTGGTGATCTTGGCGGTTGCTGAGAGGCCGGGTCGCAGTGCGGCGGAAGGATTGTCCAGAGTGACCACGACCTTAAAGTCCTTGGCCTCCTCTGTGCCGGTCGTACTTTGGCTGGTAGAAACGCCGGTCGACCGCAGCAACGCCTGATCGCCTACCTCTGTAACGTGACCCTTGAAGAGCTTGCCGGGTAGCGCATCCACTGTGACCTCGGCGCTCTGGCCCAACTGGACGCCGGTGATGTCAGTCTCGTCCACCTTGACTTCGGCCGTTACGACCGACATGTTGGCGAGCGTCATCAGGGTGCTGCCCACGGCGTTTTGAATGCCTTCGACTACCGTCTCACCTTCGTGCACCGGAAGATTGGTAACGATGCCATCAAAGGGTGCAATGCTGATCGAAAGATTGTAAGCATTCACATTGCCCCGCAGGGTCTGTTCCGCACTGTTCAGCTTGGAGCGGGCCGAGGCGGTGGTGGCACTGGCTTGCGTCAAAGAAGCCTCGTCTTGCGCCAGCGTGGCTACATCGATGTCGTAGGCCGCCTTCTTGGCGTCAAAGTCCTGCTTGGAGATCAAAGCCTCTTTGTACAATTCCTGTGCACGCTTGTAATCGAGGACCTTCTGTTCCAGATCTGCTTTGGCATGGTCGACATTGGCCTTGGCTGCCTGCTGAGCGGCAATATCAGCGGTGATGTCGCGCTCCGCTCCGCTGATGGCGGCCTTTTGCGCTCCTACCGCGGACTCCAGCCCGACATTCTCGATCACTGCCAGGACTTCGCCTTTTTTGACTTTGTCACCCTCTTTGACATAGAGGTGAGTGATCGGGCCAAAAGCGGTGGCGCCAATGTTGACATAGTTCTTCGGAAGCGGCTTGATTTCGCCAGTACCGCTGACGATGCTGGAAAGATTCTCCCGTGTAACCTTGGCGGTCAGGACTTTCTGTGCATCGGCATCGCTGCGATAGACAGTTAAAGCAACCAGCGCAGCACAGCCGACGACAATAACGGCCACGATTACAATCATCTTTTTATTGAATTTCATTCGGCAGTCTCTTCCGTGTTGAGTGTAATTACGCAGAAGTTCACGGGCATCTTACGGCGCTACCTTTTTCTATATGTACGAGGATGCGGTGATAAAGTTCCATTCTATGGTTTCGCTGCGGGAATTGCAGTTCTGGAGGGAGCCCGCAGGTGCTATCGCGGTGCGACTTTACTCGCAGATTTGGCGTCACCGATCAGCGTATTGAATTGCCCTCTGCCGCTTGAAACTGTCATATCAAATCCATACAATCAGAATACAGAAATTGAGGTCCAGACATGTCCCGGATACGCCTTATTATCGCCCTTGCAATCCTGGTTGTTTTCTGGGGATATCCGGCCAGCAACATGCGAGCTCAATCGGCCCAGACGCAAGACACATCCCTGAATACTGCCGATGTGAACGCCCAGCAGCCCAACCCCTGGAAGAGAAAATTGAGCGATAAAGAGATCCGGCAGCAGCAGAAAGAGTTGCGCCAGGAGTTAAAGGGGCCGTATAAGAAGTGGCTGGATCAGGACGTTCGCTGGATCATCACTGACCAGGAACGAAGCGCGTTTCTATCTCTGTCCAACGACGAAGAGCGGGATGCATTTATTGAGCAGTTTTGGCGCCGTCGCAACCCTGATCCCGAGTCCCCGGATAACAGTTATCGGGAAGAGATTTATCGGCGAATCGCCTACGCAAACGAGCATTTTGCTGCCGGCAAACCGGGGTGGATGACGGATCGCGGCCATATGTATATCGCCTGGGGGCCGCCGGACAGCATTGACGCGCATCCAGCGGGTGGACCGTACAACCGGCCCATGTCGGAAGGCGGCGGACAGACCGAGACCTACCCATTTGAGGTGTGGAATTATCGTCACCTGGATGGGGTGGGAGAAAACATCAACATTGAGTTCGTCGACCCATGCATGTGTGGCGACTACCACATGACCATCAACCGCGCTGAAAAAGACGCGCTGCTGCATGTTCCCGGGGGCGGTCCGACGCTGGATGAGGAAATGGGCCGCTCCAGCAAAAAAGATCGCTTTAATGGCGGCCTGGAACAGTTGGGCAAGGGACCGATGTCTTCCATGGAAGGGTCCAAAGAATTTGACCGGTTGGAGCAGTACGCGAAGCTGGAAGCGGCTCCAACGATCAAGTTCAAAGACCTGGACGAATTCATGACCAGCCACAAAGTGCTGACTGGTCCGTTTTTCCCGTTCGATGTACGCACAGACTTTGTTCGCGTCACCGACGACACCGTGTTGGTGCCGATTACACTGCAGATTCGCAATCGCGACATTACCTATAAAACCACGGATGGGGTGGCCAAGGGCGTGGTGAATATCCTCGGCCGCGTCTCGACGATCACTGGCCGCATCGCGCAGACTTTCGAAGACACGGTGGAAGTGGATGAACCCTCGGAACTATTGCCGAAGACGCTCAACAGCAAATCGGTCTACTGGAAGGCGCTGCCATTGCGTCCAGGACGGTATCGTCTGGATGTCGTGATCAAAGATGTAAACAATCCGGATCACATTGGTACCTATGCTCGTTCTTTCGTGGTTCCGGCATATGATGACGACAAGCTGGCCGCATCCTCGCTGATCCTGGCGGACAAGATGCAGCAGGTTCCCGCCAAAGATATCGGGACCGGCCAATTTGTAATCGGAAATACCTTTATCCGGCCACGCGTGAGCTCAACCTCGACTCAGCCCGTCAGCTTCAACCGGGACCAGAGCCTGGACTTCTGGATGCAGGTGTACAATTTGAAAATTAATCCGAAGACCAAACAAAATGAGGCTACGGTTCATTACCAGGTGATCAACCTTGGCACTCATAAAACTTTGTTTGAGACGACGGAGTCGGCTAACAAGCTGAATCCCAACTCCGACCAGGTGACACTGGAGAAATCCATGCCCCTGGCAAGTTTGCAACCGGGGAACTACGAAATCACCATAAGTGTGAATGATGGAGTATCGAAACAGCAACTGGCGCAATCCGCACCCTTTGAGGTCACACAATAGAATCGTCTGCGTCTAAAGATGCAGGCATATTTGATCTCGTGCGTGGAAGGTGCGTTCCCCCGACGACCTGGCCGCCGCAGAGAGGGTAACCTCGAGTGAGTAGCTGAACGATCGGTGATTCGGTCCGCGTCTCAATTCGTATTGGCTGCAATTTTGTCGTTAGCCCCTCCCGCGCTTGCCGCGGCGCCGGCTAGCGTTAGCGGTGTTGTCCAGGATTCCAGTCACGCGCCATTAATGGGTGTCGTGGTTGAGTTGTTTAGTTCCGTCGAAACCTTTCCACTCCTGACCGCATTCACCGACATTCATGGGCACTACCAATTTTCCAATTTGGCTCCGGGCCGTTATAGCATTCGCGTATTGCAGGTCGATGCATTGCCGGCGCGCCGGAAGAACATCCGTGTTGCCAACGGCACCCAGGCTGTTGTCAATTTGAGCTTGATGTCGTTGATGGACGTCTCGCAATGGTTTCCTGCAGTTCCACGGACTGCAGAAGAGTCTCCGGACGACTGGAAATGGTTGCTGCGGTCTGGCGTGAATCGGCCCATCCTTCGATGGGTGGATCAAACAGATGCTAATCGGGCGAATGAGCAACCAGTGGAGTATTCGCAAAATATTCGGCCGTCAAATAGTGAGGATGTGGATCGCACCGCAGTCGAACCGGATGCTGCTCATCCGATCCGCGGTCGTGCCGCTCTAACGGCGGGTTCTTCGCAATTCGGTGAAGGAGGGTTCCGTCAGGAGGCCTTCTTCCGCATGCGGGAAGGTAATTCCGGCGACGCTGTGGTGCATATGCAATCGTCGACCAGCGGAGCAGGATTTGTTGCGGCCGGGATGGAGAGAAATCCGCTACCAGGAGATACGACACGAGCGATCGCATCCTTCCGCACCTTACCCGTAGATTTCGGTACTGGTTTGGGGCGGCTGCAGATTTTCCAGGTGCGTGGCGGCGAGCAACTGGCATTGAGCGATGCTGTGGTGGCGCAATTCGGCGCTGAGACGGAAGCGGTGCAAGCCGGACGGAATGTGACTGCGGCATTGCCCTTCATGGCGGTTCATTTGCAACAAGCCGGCAACGAGGTTACGTACAGCCTGGCAACCGCAACCGACTTGCAGGGGTTGACGGACCTGGCTTCGTCGGGCGCGGTACCGGCCATGGCGATGCAGGATGGCAGCATTCGACTGACGCGTTCGCTGCACCAGGAAGTCTCGATTCAGAGGAAAATGGCCGGCCTTCAACTGGAGGCGGCCTATTTTTATGACCACTTCGTCGATCCCATCTTGAATGGATATGGGGATGCAAGCGCGGCAGAATTTTCTTCCGGCGATGTTTTGCTGGATCCGGTGACGGGTGCGTTTCGCTCGGTGGGTCCTAATTATTCCGGTGGCGGTCTCCGGGTGTTTGCGGCGAGACAGGTGAAGGGAAACGTGTGGACTGCTGTCGAATATGCAGAAGGGCCAGCCATTCAACTGCCCACCACGAGCTTTGCTGGGCAAAATTCTTTTGCGGATGCATTGTCGGATGTCGCCCCGACACGTACACAATCGGTGTTGGTCAGTCTGCGGGGGCGGGTTCGCGGTGCGTCTGGGGCCACCTGGAATGCGGGCTATCGCTGGCAGCCGGAGCAGACGATTACAGCTGTTGATCCGTTCAATGCCGGGATGAACGCACCCTATCTTAGCGTGATGCTGCGACAGCCACTGGGTTCCGGCAATTCCTCTCCGGATCGGCTGGAATTGGAATTTGTGATGCAGAATATTCTGGCGCAAGGATACCGGCCGATTTATATTGTCGACGGCCAGACATTGTTTTTTGCGCAGGCGCCGCGGCTGGTGACTGGCGGGCTGGCATTTTCATTCTGAGGCTCAGGCGGGCTGCATAAATAGCCTCCGCCATTGTGATATTCTTTCGTTGATCCCCTTGCGATTTGGGCCTGCTGGTTCGATCGCCGCCGCCGGATCACCCCTCCAGGACGCGTAGCTCAACTGGCAGAGCATTCGACTCTTAATCGACAGGTTGAAGGTTCGATTCCTTCCGCGTCCACCAATACTCAGATGGTTATCCAACTTCCCCGCGATAAAGCGCAAGCTTGGCCGGTTCGCGACGTGCCGAAGCGCCGGCGGGATTCACCAAGACACCCCCAATTTTTCAATTGAATCGGACTACTGCATGCAATTCTGATGGCATAATATCTTGGAAGATTGATCCACGAGCTGACAGGGTGAGGAACAACGAACTGGAACTGAAGACTGAATGGAAAACTGCGCCGAACTCTTTATAGGGTCAGACATCGTTCTTACCCTACCGCACATCCGTTATGTATTGGGATGTTCGGCGAAATAGGAAAGGCGGTACGATGAGTTTCCAAGCCAACGTTTTAAAGGTGATGATCGCGTCACCCGAGGAAGTTTCAGAAGAACGAAAGATTGTGACAGGTGCGATTTATCGCTGGAACGATGCCAACGCCTCGATACGTCGACTGGTTTTGTTGCCGGTCAAATGGGAGACGGAGACAACTCCGCCCCTTGGGGTTCCCGCTCAAACCGTTATCAACCGCCAGCTGCTTGACGACGCCGACATTGTGATCGGTATTTTCGGGACTCGCACAGGTACGCCTACGAAGGAAGATATCGTCGGGACTGTAGAGGAAATTAAAAGGCATGTGGCAGCGGGGAAAACGGCAAAGGTCTATTTTTCCGACGTGCGCGAACGCACGAAAAACGTGGAGCAAAATCAATATGCTTTGGTTCAGAAGTTCCGCGATGAGTTGAACGGCAGCGGTCTCTCTTCGAATTATCAGAGCATGCAGCAGTTCAGAGACGATTTCGAGCATCACCTGGCGTTAGAAATGAACCATCCAAGATATCGCTGGCTGAATGCTTCTGAAAGAACAGCGGCGGTTCCCCAACCTAAAACGCCGATCATCGAAACGCCTGTCCAAACGCCTGTTAAAAGGGCAATTAAAGCACCTATTCAAACGCCTGTTCAATCCTCGGTCATCGAAACGCCTGTGATCGATGACGCCCAGAAAAGTAATGTGGATGACTTGCTTCGATCTGTGGGTTGTATACAACGGGATTTGCTAAGGTTCCTGCTTCTGAAAGGCGGCATCGCACGGGCCGACGTTGTGGTGAAATCCCGCACCATAAAAAATGCCTTGGAGATGAATGGCCTTTGTGGGCCGTTGGAGCAAAACAGGCTGCTCACGCGAACGCCAGATCATAAGTACGGGTACTCAACCCTGGCGGTGAGCGAGCGCATGATCGATGTATTGCCGAAGTCGCTGTTTCCGCGCGAAGAAGACGATCCACCTTTTTTCGAGGGCATTTAGACTCCACTTCGCCGACGCGTGTCGCGCCGGTGCGGAAGTTCGCGTTTTCTAACTCAGCATCGCTACTGTTCGGTTTGCAGGCCGGCGGTGATCATGGGAAGACCGGTCGGGGGCCAGTGGCTCACTTGCGCATCCACATTGGTCGCGAGAGCGCTGTCGGCGTTTGTGACCTGCGCGACATCGACATTCCATCCATCTAAAACAACCAGAGGGGTGTCGCCCTTTAGATCGACCTCAGAGGCGTCGATGGTCACGGTGCGGCTTTCGCCGGGTGCGAGAGAAATGTAGTTGTCGGAGTAGAACACCGGCAGTACCCTCTCGCCGGAAGTCTTGCGTCGCAGCTGTAAGTGCGCCATCAGCGCCATGGTATTTCCGGGGTTTGTAAGCATGACGTCCAGCAGCAGGCGGCCATTGTCATCGTGCCGGGTTACTGAGCCTATCAGGTGCATCACCGGCAACTGATCTAGAGGCGTCAGATCTTCGCCGTTCGCCGGGTTCGGTTTCCAATAGAGATTTCTCGACAGAACCGCACCGCTCGCGTCTCGAAGTTGCAATCGCACAAAGTACACGGCCGAAAGTTCTTTAGGAAGCGGAATGGGTCCCAAGCCGATCGCCGTGTCGGCCGCGCCACTGACGGAGTAATCTCGCTCGAGGACGGACTTTCCATCCAGGTTCAGAATCGACAGATGCGCCGTTGCCCCGGAAATGGCGCGCGGCTGATTGTTGATCACCTGCAGCGTTCCGTTGGCTTCATTCATCTGGATGTGGACCATTTCCGACGCTGACTCCACGGCGAATAACGAGGAATTCGGCTCCAGGTCGTAGTCGTAGAGCTGCCAGACGAAACTGGGATGGGCAGGGTTGCTCATCCACGTGATGACCCCAGTGTCGGGATGAAATAACATGGCGTTGCGACCCTCATACATTGCGCGGAAGCCTTCATAGTTCATCATTTGCGCCTTGCGCACAAAGTCGGCGAGATTGACAACGCGCCCGTAGCGACCCGCCAGCACGTATGGATATGTGTCCCCATGTTGTGCTCCCTTGGCCAAGTCATGCTGCGCCCAGTCGTCATTGATGACCTCCCAATCTCTCTTTGGCATCATGGCGTGAATCGACTCGAGCGTAGGCACAGAGACACTACCGGTTTCCGTTTTGAAGGGAGCATCGTATACATAGAAGGCGGCAGGTTCGCGCCAGTAGTAGGGGCCATGCGATACGACTCCGCGGCCTGCTGTGGAACTTGGCTGGTACAAGCGTACCGGGTCCAGCTCTGGAATCATTTTGTCGAGAACGCTGGCAATTTCCGGTGGTGGATAGCCTTCATTTCTCGCACACCACAGCGCGATGGAAGGATGATTGCGAACCCGCAGAATTTTATCCTTCACATTCGCCAGATAGATTTGCAGATCATTGGGATTTGGGCCATCGCTGGGGTTAGGCTGGAAGAACTCATCCCAGATGAGAATTCCGTACTTATCGCAGAGCTCGTAGAAATCGTCATCCGTACTTTGACCAACCCAGTTGCGGATCATGTTCATGTGGGCCATCTGGTGCAGGTGAATCTCGGCGTCCAGTCGCTCGCGAGGAATTCGCTTCATGGCTTCATCCAGGCCCCAGTCTCCGCCGCGGATGAATAAGGGGACACCGTTCACCGAGATGGTCAAGTTGTCAGAGCCCGGCAATTCATAGGTGATCTTGCGAATGCCGAAGTTCGCATCCTTCGCGTCAGAATCTTTTCCGTGCTGCACAAAGTGCAGATGCAACGTGTAGAGATTCTGTGGGCCATAGCCATTGGGCCACCACAGCTTCGGATTGGTCACATGCAGCGCCGCGTTTGTTTTGGGGTCGAAGGTGACAACCTGCGAACTGTGGGGCGCCAGCGTCAGTTTCTGTGAAAACTTTACGTCGCCGAAGCTGCCCTCGAGCAGGCCGCGCTGCTGCTTTTCGGATGTGTTTTCTACCGTCGCCTTTAGAGTCACGTTGGCAGAATCGATGCGCGGCAGCGGCAGATCGGTGGTGACGTACGGATTCTCGATCAGCACAGGACCGGATGCGGAGAGCCAAACTTTTTGCCAGAGTCCAGTGTCGCGGTCAGCGACGGAGGGTAGCCAGTCCCAGCCGATGGTCGACAGGAATGTGGGTCCATCGATCGCGGTGACTCCGCCATTCAGCCCGACTCCGTTTGCGATGGTGTGTTGATGCGGAACTCCCGGATGCGGCTGCGGAAACACTTGTACCGCCAGAACGGCCGACTCGCCTGGGTTGGCCAGCCGGGTGATATCGAATCGTCCGCGAATAAACGCGCCATGAATCGTACCCACGTGGGTTCCATTCACCCACACCTCCGAGCGAAAATTCGCTCCGTCGAAATGGAGTGCGACGTGTCGGTGCGCGTACTGCCTGGGGACAGAGAAGGTGGTGCGATACCAGTAGGACGTCTTATTCAAGCTCTCCGGGATGGGACGGCTATTTTCTCCGTAGAGTGGCTCGGGATAGACACCATCGTTGACCAGGCTGGTTAAAACTGTGCCCGGTACCGTTGCCGCCATCCAGCCTTGACTTTGGTAGGTCGCGGATGAGATGGCCGCTCCCGCACCGGAGATTTTGGCGGCGTCCTGCAGTTGCCATCCTGAACTTAGCTCGACAGGCCCAGGAAGTGCCGTCTGCGCTTGCATTGAAGCACCAATGAAAATCGTGAACAACAACGCGACAACAAACCAAGCGGGTCCTTTGCGATTGGCAGGCATGTTTTCTTCTCTCGGCTTCTTTCAACGAATTTGATGAACCCGTTCAGGGGGAGCTGGCAGTTGTCGCGCACGGGACTTCATCCGCGTTCGGCTTAGTTTGTGTTACAGGGATCACTATATTCGCGGCATCGTCAGGCGCACAATGAGATCCGGTGCGCACGTGCCACATGGCGGATGCTGCATGCTTGGTTTGACTAAGCGGCCACAGGAGCATCATCAACGCGAGGGCCCGGCGTCGGTTTGCGGGGATGCATCAGGAAATAGGCCAGCATCGACAGACTAGCCGTGGAGCCGACCACAACGTCGATGCCTGGCATGCCGCGAACTCCCCAGTGCGCGTACCCCAGCCCGTCAATCAACACCATGCCGGCGACTGGAATATTTCCCAATGCGTTGATGATGGAATATCGAGCACTACCGCTCTTGCCGGATCTGCCGAGAAACTCCAGCACTACAGAAGTGAAGCCGGCATAGCTCGCCCCAACGGTGAAGAGGAACAAAATCGATCCGACCAGGTAGGTCGCCGGCCGCAGCGGTCCTATCCAGACGATTGCGAGCGCTGCCTCATTGATCAGGCCTACGGTAAGGTAAGCAACGGGAGCACGCACGCGGATTGGAATCAGCGGATACACTATGGCGCCGGCGGCCATCAGCATCGAACCCGCCACGCCATTGATCCAGCCGACCTGGTGACCACTGACGTGGTAATCCCGCGCCAGGCCGGGCAGCAGTTGGATCATGGCGCCGCTGCCCATGGGGGACATGCAGGTGAGGGTGTAAGGAATAGCTTCCCAACGCAGAAATGTGGATTTGCCTTCACGGCCGATGCGAGCGATGGTTTCCTTGAGGGTCCGTTCGCTGACGACCTCTTGCTCGGGTACGGCCAGCGCAGCCAGCGAGGGCAGGGCAATCATGGCTGCGGTAATCCACCCGAGCGCTGCCATATGCAACCGTTCCGACAAAAAAGTCAGCACAACTAAAGCCACTGCGCCAAATCCAAGCGAGCCGCTTTGATAAAAGCTGCCGGCCCGACGACGGCTAACTTCGCTGTGAAGAGAGCCCATCATTCCGCCGCAAGCGGAGATCACGAGCTGGCCTATGCAAGCACTGAGGAAAATTAAAGCGACGGCGCTGTTGCTGGCTAATAGCGGCCGCTGAAATGCAAACAGCATGCAGACCGCAGCCGTGGTCGAGGCAAACATCAGCCACGATCGGCGACGAATCCAGAAGTCGGTGAGAGGACTCCACAAGAAATAAATAATCTGCGGCAGATTCAGCAGCGCGATGATTTCGGCCGCGCGGGCCATGTTGACGCCCTGGCCGCGAAACAGGTAGGAAAGGGCGCCTCCACCGATGATGCCATTAGACAGAACCGCCATTGGAGCGATCAGGAATCCAAACAACCACGGTCGCTCCAGCAGCGCATCCGGACGCGCTGTTGCGGGGTCGTTCAGATCTTTTGTGGGCATGGCACCAGAAGGGTATCACGGCGCGGCGCGAGAACAGCCTCGCAGGGGCGATTCGGCAGATTACGATGTGCCCAGGCTGCAAACTGGATCTACAGTCGCATGACTACTTCACGGGACCGCGACAGATCATCGTGGAAACATAGGCCGCACCGAATCCATTGTCGATATTCACGACGGTGACGTTGGGGGAGCAGGAATTCAGCATTCCGAGCAGCGCCGCCAAGCCTTGAAACGAAGCGCCGTAGCCGATGCTGGTGGGCACAGCGATCACGGGAACGCTGACTAACCCTGCAAGAACGCTGGGAAGCGCGCCTTCCATACCCGCGCACACGATGATAACGCGCGCTTGCTGCAGGGCCTCGCGATGGGCGAGCAATCGATGCAATCCAGCGACGCCGACATCGTAAAATCTGTCGACAACTCCGCCGAAAATATCGATGGTCACGGCCGCTTCTTCCGCCACAGGAATATCGCTCGTACCGGCGCATACGACAGCAATGCGCGGTTGGTCAGGGTCGGCATTTTTCTCTTTCTGGCGAAGAGTGATGGCGCGCGGAACTGGAAAATACCTGGCGGCCGGAACGCGTTGTCGGACGGCGTCAAAGGTGGACGCGTCGGCGCGGGTGGCGAGCACGTCGACGCCGCTGACAGCCATGCGGTCGAAGATTTCAGCCACTTGTTCCGGCGTTTTACCGGAGGCCAGAATCACTTCAGGCAACCCGGTGCGGAGAGGCCGGTGGTGATCGACCTTGGCAAATCCGATGTCCTCAAATGGAAGGCGAGACAGTTCCTTCGAAGCGTCTTGCGGAGACAGGTCGCCTTTTTTGACATCTTCGAGCAGGCGCATCAGCGTTTTTTGATCCATGATTGGTTCTTTCCGATCTATTCGCGAGGCGTGGTTTGGTAGATTGCGAGCGCGGCCTGCATGACGAGCTTCAACGGTGCATTTTGCTGTTCCGCGCAACGGCGGCAATCCTCATACTCTGGCGCAGCATTCACTTCAACACCGTTCAGCAGTCCCACTTTAATTCTTATCTCGCCCCACTGCGTTTGTACGTTGACGAACTTGCGATCGAGGCAAGCTCTGCGCTCCTCGCGAATTCGTACTCCCAGCGTGCTGGTCTCGCGAAACAGAAGCTGCTGCAGCGGCTGCACGTGGGCGCGATCGCACAAGACCGTAATCAGCGTGGCGAGCCTGTTTTTCTTCATGTGTACGGAGGAGCACATCACGTCTAAAGCTCCGGCTTGCAACGCGCGATCGGTAAAGTCGCCCAGGACTTGTGGGTTCAGATCATCCACGGCGGTTTCCATTACGACGATGGTGTCACCGGCATTCGATGTGGCTTCCGCGGTATCGCCAAGGCTGAGGCGTACAACATTGGGAAAGCGCTTTGGATTGCGTGATCCGGCGCCGTAGCCGATTGCCTCGACATGCATTGCGGGCGCAGGACCGAAGTTGCAATTCAGCGCGCGTACCAGGGCTGCGCCTGTGGGGGTAACTAACTCCATCTGGATACCGGAGGAATACGTTGGCGCTCCCTGCAGCAAATCCATGGTCGCCGGGGCGGGAACAGGGAAGGTTCCATGCGCGCACTCGACGGTGCCGCCGCCGACATTCATGGGCGAGCACATCCAGGAGTCAACGTTCAGAGAGTGCGCACCCACGGCGCCGGCTACGATGTCCACGATAGAATCGACGGCGCCGACTTCGTGGAAGTGGATGGTTTCGATGGGAACATTGTGAATCTTCGATTCCGAGGCACCCAGCAGTTCGAAAGCGCGGATGGCTGTGGCCTTGGCGGCGGTGGCCAGGGCGGCACTTTCAATCATTTTTCGAATGACGCTGAGGGAGCGGCCGTGATGGTGGTGTTCGTGATGGGAATGAGGATGGGTGTGGGTGGAGTTTGCCGCAGTTTCGGCGCTGGCGCCATTCACGACTACTCTGACTTTGCTGGCGTTGATTCCGCTGCGATCCACTTTTTCGACTTCAAGTGTGGCACCAACGTTCATTGCGGCGACAGCGTCGTGAAGCAACTTTGGATCGACTCCGGCGTCGATGAGCGCACCCAAAAACATGTCGCCGCTGATTCCGGCAAAGCATTCAAGATAAGCAATTCGCATAAGGTTTGAAGTTCCAAGGCTGCCGCGGCGTTCGGTGGTTTATCCTCGCCAGGGCAAATCTAATGCAGGTTGACGGAACGGATCGCCTCCACTGGAAGGATGGCATTCATCGAGCCGGAGCGATAGCCCTCGCAGTCAAGCGTGACATATTTAAATCCCAAAGCCCGAAAGCCTGCGGTTATGCGATCCATGATTTCCATGTTCAGCGCTCGGGGCATTTCGTCGCGAGCGATTTCGATGCGAACCATTTCTCCGTGGTATCGGACGCGGAACTGCCGGAAGCGCATCTGATATAACAGCGTTTCGCCGTCTTCTATCTGCTGCAAAACTTCTCGAGTGACGGCACGTCCATATTCCACCCGCGAAGAAAGGCAGGCCGAGGCTGGTTTGTCCCAGATGCGCAATCCGGCCTGCTGCGCCAGTGTGCGGATATCCTGCTTGGTCAGCTCGGCCTCGGCTAAGGGAGCTAACACTCCGTGTGCCGTCGCAGCCTGCTGGCCGGGACGGTATTCGCCCCGATCATCAACGTTCATGCCGTAGGCCAGATGCTGAAACCTAGATCCTCGATGCGCCTTTTCCATCACGGAAAAAAGTTCGTCTTTGCAGTGAAAGCATCGGGTCGCATCATTTTTAACATATTCAGGATCGTCCAACTCCGCGGTCGAAAGAACCTGGATTGGGATCGCATGTTCTTCAGCAAAACGTAATGCATCGGCAAAGTGCGCCCGCGGCAGACTGGGTGAATCGGCGAGCACGGCCAACATGTTGTCTCCCAATACTCGATGAGCCGCGTAGGCAAGATAGGCCGAGTCGATGCCGCCGGAGTAGGCGACGAGGACGCTGCCTAACTCGCGGAGGCGATCTTCCAGTCGGGATTGCTTTTGCGATAAGTCCATAGCTGTTTGAAAAATGTGTGCCACATCCAGTTTAGACGTCATTGCCCCGATGGAAGAAGGGCTCCACGCCCGAAGCCTGGTGCAAGAGCGCCTGCTCCTCCTGTGAAGAGAGTGGCTTATAGTTCTGCGCGACCTCCATTGCCAGGCGAAAGTATGCTTCGTCGCCGGGCGGTATGGCAGCCGTGATGGAGTGGCCCAGCGTATACCGCAACCCCGATGCCGCCTGATGAGGGAAGTCCGCGGGCTCATACCAGCATTTTGCGTGCGGATGATCCTTCTTCTCCGAAGCGGGCCAGACTGTTTTCGCCATGCTCTTGATGGCCAGCATGCCGACGCCTTTTTCCTGCGCCTTCTGAATGACGGTGGGACCAAAATTCGCCTGCGACACCAGCACCCAGTTAATGGGGAAGAGAACAGTGTCGAACGGATATCTATCCATGGCCGCGATCGCCGTTTCCACGGAATGTGCGGAAAAGCCAATGAAGCGAACTTTGCCTTCTTTGCGCGCCGCTTCAAAGGTTTCCATGGCGCCGCCGGGACCCAGCACTTGGTCCAGTTCCGTCATTTTGGTCAGTGCATGAAATTGATAGAGATCGACATGATCCGTCTTCAGCTGTTGCAGGGAATCCTCGAGAGCCGCACGCGACCCTGCCTTGTCGCGCTTGCTGGTCTTGCAAGCCAGAAAGCTCTTTGCACGATAGGGCGCCAGGGCGGGCCCAAGCAGTTGCTGCGCGTCGCCATAACTGGGGGCGACGTCAAAGTAATTGATGCCGCGATCGACAGCTTCCGAGACAATGTTGTTGGCAGCCGAAGGAGTGCTGTCCATGACCACGATGCCGCCCATCGCGATGATGGAAAGGTGGACGTCAGTTTTTCCGAGACGTCGCCGGGCGATCGGGTCGGTATTCCTTACCGCGTTGGATTCGGCCCAGGCTGGAGCCAAGCTCCCACTGCTGGCCGCGACCGCCGCAAATGTTCCTTGCTTGATGAATTCTCGACGTTCCATGGGGTTCCTCCCTGGTTGGATTCGACTCAAGCGCAGGACGCGCGACAATGCGCTGACATTTTCGCACGGTGACTCGCCTGTCCGCGCTGCCGTGTTTTCAGCATAGTCTGTATCAGGCAGCATTTCTACCCGGCCGTTGTGGAGTCGAGATGAGACACCAAATATGATGCAGCAATTTTCCCGGCGTACCGATTGGAAGCTTGATAAGACCGCATATGCGAGGGCGTTGGAGCGTTTGCTGGCGGGCGGAAAGCCGATTTTCGATCTGACCGCCTCGAATCCGACTACCTGCGGATTTGACTATGACCGTGCTGGGATTCTTCGCGAATTGAGTCGATCGGAGTGCCTGGAATACGAGCCCGACCCGCGCGGTCTGGCGATTGCGCGCGCTGCTGTCCTTGACTATTATGCTGCGGCACAGGCGACCCGAATTTCATCCGAGCAAATCTTTCTGACCACCAGTACCAGCGAGGCGTATAGCGACCTGTTTCGATTGCACTGCGATTCTGGATCGGAAGTTATGATCGCGCAACCCAGCTATCCTTTATTCGATTTTCTCGCAGACATGGAGGATGTGCGCCTGGTGCCATATCCCCTGTTTTACGATCACGGCTGGCATATCGATATTGCCGCGTTGACTGAACGCATCACCTCGCGGACTCGCGCGATTGTGGTGGTTCATCCCAACAATCCAAGTGGACATTTCACTTCTCCGGCGGAACGAAACATGCTGGAACGTGTTTGCGAGGAGCACGGGTTAGCGTTGATCGTCGACGAAGTGTTTCTGGATTATGGAATCGGCGAGATGTATTCAGCCGAGACGCCTTCCCGTGTGAGCTTTTCGACTGGGGAACATCCTGTGTTGACCTATGTGCTGAGCGGGCTAAGTAAGGTGGCTGGATTGCCGCAGATGAAGGCAGCGTGGATCGCGGCGTTTGGCCCCGATGCATTGCTGGAAGCTGCTACCGCGCGGCTGGAAATGATTGCGGATACATTCCTTTCGATGAATGCGCCGATACAGCACGCCATGCCCTATCTGCTAGCCAATCGCACCAGCGTGCAGCAGCAGATTCGGTTGCGTGTGCGAGAAAATCTGGAAGCGTTGGATTGCCAACTCGCCGGAGCGCCGTCCGTTTCCCGTCTTCGCATGGATGGCGGTTGGTATGCCATCTTGCGGGTGCCTGCGCTGATGGGCGGGGATGAGTTGGCGATTCTTCTGATGGAACGGGAGAATGTCGTGGTGCATCCCGGACATTTTTACGGATTCGATGGCGGTGGGTGGATTGTTCTCAGCTTGCTGCCGCCACGGGTGGAATTTGCGGAGGGAGTGTCGCGGCTTCTTGCTTCCATGGCTTGAACGGAAGGCAGTATGCGGGCAGGCGCTACGAGCTGGTCAGGAAGGGATTAGTATGCCGTTCTTCGCCGATGGTCGTCGCGGGCCCATGTCCCGGAATGACGCGGGTTGCGTCGGGAAGTGGGAGGAGTCGCTCCTTCAGGGAATGCAAAATCTTTCGCAGGTCGCCCCCGGGAAGATCGGTGCGGCCAATCGAGCCGGCAAACAGGGTATCGCCTGCCAGCAGGAGTTGCGGGCGGGGAATGTAGAGGCAGATGCTGCCTTCTGTGTGTCCGGGCGTGTGCAGCACCTGCGCCGGTTCGCCGGCAATTGTGAGGGCCAGCAGATCGGAGGCGTCGACATCCGGGCTCGACACGTCGGGTACGGGGACTCCCAGCCATCCTGCCTGCATATCCATCATTTTTAGAAGAGGCAAGTCGTGCTGGTTCATGTAGATGGGAGCGCCGGTCGCGCGCTTCAGCTGCACCGCGCCGCCGACGTGATCGATGTGGGCATGGGTCACGATGATCTGCTCGACGGTCAGGTGGTGCCGCTTTAAGACGGCTAGAATCTTGCCGATGTTTGCGCCGGGATCGATGACCGTCGCCCGCAAAGACGTTTCGTCCGCAAGGATGCTGCAGTTGCAGGCAAGCGGGCCGACGGGAAAAACCTCATGAATCATAGTCAGATGGATCGGACGGAATCGTCGATTCTTTCGCGAAGCCACGTATGACCGCGGCAGAGTGTCGCAAGCTAGAACGGCAAAGACCATGCCAATCGAGTCCGCACACTCTGCTTAGTCGACTACTTGTGGTGTGGAGTGCCTTGTGCCGGAACCATGGCGGCAAGGTAGACGCCGGCGCGCAGG
>JAZKAG010000009.1:7383-22945 GCA_040389265.1 Acidobacteriota bacterium | reverse complement strand
TCCCCTTTCACGGCAAACGTGGCTCCTCTTGTGAGCGCCACCGGCACAACGGTTTTGCCCGCCTGGGAAATGTATTGCACGCGGGTGATGTATTCATTCAGGCGAGGGATGTATGGCCAGAAGGCGTTGTGCTGATTCATGTGCGAGGAATAGGAACCGTTGGCGGCGAAAGGATGCCAGCCGGGTTCGGGGCGGTCCATATATTCGTAGGGAAAGCCGTGATAGATGATTTCGTTAATGCCGGCGGTCAACAACTCATCGGCATAGCGTTTAATTTTTTCCGGCGTGGTCTGGTACGCTTTGCCGCGCCACACAAAACTCTCGCTGGAGACGATGTTGCGCCCGTACAAATCGGCAGCTGACGATGACATCTTGAGAAAGTCGTAGCGGCCGTTGTCGTACAAGTCTTCTGTTTCGGGAATGCTGGACTCCCCATAGACGCGAAGCAGATCGGTCGGCGATCCATGAGCCTGAACGCGCGATAGCAGATTATTGTTGGAAGCCCATTGAATGAAGGGCGAATAGAAGTTTTCGATCATCAGGTCGGAGACTGTCTGCCAGTAATCCTGGCGAACCCGATTTCCGATTCCAGGCATGTCGTAGATCGGCAGGTCCACGGGTGAGGCACCGTAGGGAACGCTGAAGCCATTTACTTTCAGAATCGGCAGATATGGAGTCAGGTCGTAGCCGCGACGCTTGCGAAATTCGTTGAGGAAATCATCGTTACAAAACAGGTTCGCCTGCACCTCGAGGCTGTCGCAAAAGATCGCGCGCAAGCCGTGGCCGAAGAACTCGCCGTCATATTGTTTCGCGGTCCCGCCCACACGATTCGCATAGGCAGCGAACGCATCGCGGCTCATGTGGTCGAGGACCAATTGGGTTCCGACGCCGGTGCCTCCGGCTAATTGTTGCCCGGTCGGCATCTGCTCGAACACGAATACCTGCCAGGTCCCCGGAGGGACATCCCAGTCGAGCGTTCCATCCGGACTCAGATGACTGGTAAGCACAACCGATGTTCCCGGATCGAGATGTCCCGGAAATCTTTCGGCCTGCCGTTCCTCCGGCGATTGACTTTGAAAATACTGAGGCACGTCGCCACGAATCGCGACCACGGCGACGAGCTTTTTGCGTTTCTGAAAGCGCTGCAACCAGTCCGCGGACAGATCGTGATTGGTCGTAATATCTGGACCCAGCTGAGGCATGGGCAGCACCGCGTGGAAGTGAACCGGACCACGAATGCTTTCATGGGTCGATCGCAACTCCGTTGCGGAATTCTCGGGGGTAACAACTCCCGCGCCGCCAAATGGCCAGCCGGACCCGAAAGTGTAATCCATCCACATGCCATGGTCGCGCGCTTCTTCCAGTGCCGCCCGTACGTGAGAATAAAACGTTGGCGTCAAATAGTCATCGACGCGCTTGCGGGTTTCTGACGGCATTTCGGTGTGCAAGCCAATGACGAATGGTTGAATCTCTGCGCCCCCGAAATTTGCCTGATCCATCAGAGCAACTTCCCTGCGCAACTCGGCATCTGTGACATCACCGCCAGGCCACCACCAACGCACCATAGGACGGTAAGTTTTCGCGGGATTTTGAAATTGCTGGACAACAGTGGACGCGTTTTGAGCGGACAATGGCACGCATGCAGCCACACCAAGCAACACGAGCGTTGCAGTCTTCATCGAAAAACTCCTAGCGGATGGCGCTACGCCGATGTAGATAGCCGGGAAATTCGAGCTCGAGTTGAGCTTGCCGACTATGAAACATAACGATATGCTGTCCAACGCAGCATACGACACAACTGTGGAAGGCTACTATGACCAAATTCAAGATCTTTTTTGTGGCGATGATTCTGGCTCTTGTCTGCTGTTCAAGCACACGCTTGCGGGCACAGAGCGGGACCACTGCCCAGTGGGGCCGGCACATTACCTGCGCTTCGGATGACGGCCGTCGGCATTATTGTCCTATCAACACTGGGGGCGAAGCGCGCATGACCAACCAGCGCAGCGGCTCGCCCTGCATCCAGGGCCGCACCTGGGGCTACGACATGCGCGGTATCTGGGTTGACCGCGGCTGCCGCGCTGACTTTGTAGTTCGGCCTGCTGGATATCGCCCTCATCACCCCCCCTATGGCGGACGGATGATCACATGTTCATCGAATAATGGCGGGCGGAACTTCTGTTCGGCAGATACTCGTGGTGGGGTGCGGCTGATGAATCAGCGCAGCGGCTCTCCCTGCATCGAAGGCCGGACCTGGGGTTTTGACGGACGGGGAATCTGGGTGGATCGCGGCTGCCGCGCCGACTTCGCACTCGGTCGATAGAGAATCTGTGAGGAGGCACCCTGGCGCTCATGCGTCAGGGTGTTTCTACGTTTGCGCAAAAATTCTAACTCCTCGTGATTTCAGCAGATCCGGCCGCGTTTGCCGGCTGCGCTGTGTCCAGGAGGATCTTCACCGATCCATCGCTCATCCGCAGGCTCGCTGGCGAGCTGGTAGCGCGAGTCAGAGGAAATGCGCAGCCGATCGGTGCGATTGTCCATCCCTCCATGCACCAGATCCATGCAGAAGATGACAACATCGCCGGCTCTGTACTCGGCCGTCAGCCAGCGGCCGCCTAACGCATGGCGAATGTGGTTGGGATCTTCGGAGAGCCAACCATTCAGGCCAGCCGCGGTGCGGGCTGGATCGTCCGCGTGGTTCGAGCAATAGGAATCGACATCTCGCCGGCCGTAGGTTTGCTGGAGGCGGGAGTTTTTATGGCTGTCTTCCAGCACCATCAGGCCGCCCATCTGGAAATCGATATCTCCCAGGGGAACCCACGCGGTGTAGAGTCGACGCGTTCCGCGACCCATGTAGACAATGTCACAGTGGCTGGGCGTACCCAGGCCGGGCGCGATGCAGCGCAGCCAGGTGAAATCAAAATGCAGAATGTCTCCGCCGAGGAAGGACGAGAAAAAGCGCATCAAGTTTCCTTGGCGAGCGTAAAGGAGATGCTGCAGCGGCGGATTATTCTTCTGTGCCAGCTCCGGCTGAAAAAACAGATTCGAGCCGGCCCTTGTCTTGCCTGTCATCAAGGGAGCTGTCGGATCCAGTTGACCTTCGGCTGACAATTGCGTCAAGATATATCGCCGGGCCGCCAGCACCTCTTCCCTGTCCAAGCCCTCGCGCAAAAACAAATAGCCGTCTTCGGCCATCGCTTGTTGCAGCCGGCTGGGATCGTCGTGCGGGGCGCACCGGGCTTCCAGCAACCCGATAGCGTGCTCTCCCTCATCCAGCTGAAATCCGCGGGAGTACATGGTCGGAAGCGCGCAGGCTGTTGTCATCGATTTGACAGTCCCCTTTCAGGAGATTCGAGAACCGCAACGATGAAAGCATACGCTTCCAGGCAAGGAAGAGAAAAGGATGGATCGCAAAAAGTCCTGGTTGCGGGATCGATTCTCTCCGGCAAGTAGCCACGCATATCCTTTCGCTGACTTAGCGCGAAAGTGGCGCGGCGTGCGAATTGAAATTCGGCTCTAGAATGGCTGCATATGCGCGTCAAAGATTGGTTGATGATACTTCTTTGCCTGCTGGTCGCGGGAGCGAAATTAACGTGGGCGCAGAAGCCGGTGCTGGCCCCACAAAAAGTGATTCTGGATACCGATATTGGCGACGATATTGACGATGCGTATGCGCTGGGACTGGTGCTGACCAGTCCCGAACTCAAGCTGCTGGGGGTGACCACCGCATGGGGCGATACAAGATTGCGAGCGCAGTTGGTCGAAGGTGTATTGTGTGAGGCGGGTCGGCGGAATATCCCGGTCTTTATTGGAGTTCCGACGAAAGCGAACAATGTATTTAGCCAGGCCTCGTGGGCCAGCCGCTTTGCACCGCCGACAAATGGAGATACAGATGCGATCGCATGGATGGCGAAGACAATCCGCGCCAATCCCGGGCAGATTACGCTGATTGAAATTGCACCGCTGAGTAATGTCGGTGCGCTGATTGATCGTGATCCAGCCGCCTTCCGCATGTTGAAGAGAGTGGTCATGATGGGGGGATCGATTCATCGCGGCTACGGAGATCTGGGCTACGCCCCGGATCGGGGTCCTTCTGCGGAATACAACATCGCCATGGATGTGGCGGCCGCCAAAAAACTGTTCGCCGCGGGTGTTCCCATCACGATGGCGCCTCTCGATTCGACACAGTTGAAGCTGGATGAGGTGATGCGGGCAATCTTGTTTCGCCAGAGTACACCGCTGACGGATTCGCTAGAGGTGCTGACCCAGGAGTGGGCGAAGGGAGGGTCGTCCACACCTACCTTATTTGACGTGATGGCTGTTGAGGCTACAATCGACGGCTCGCTGTGTCCGGTGCGGCCGATGCATATTGAAGTCGACGATTACGGGTACACGCGTCCGGTGGCCGGATCGCCGAACGTCGATGTCTGCCTGCATTCCAACTCCGACAGGTTCTTTCAGTTCCTGCTTCCACGGCTGATAACACAGAGGCTGGGAATGGATAGCCACCACGCTGGATGTTCGTCAGAGGCTGAAGAAAAGTGATCCCAACGGGATTTGCACCGCTGGAAGCAGCGACAGCTTGCATCTAAGTTTCGTGGCGGACAGACGTAAAAGCTATCTGGGAATACGAGTCGCGACTCCGGCCAACCCTCTGAGACCCTTTTTGGTTGCGGGTCTCATACCCGAAATATCAAGCGATTTCGACCCAGGGCTCAGATTCCAGTCCCGTACTGTGGGAGTTCGATGAAGTTTCGCGTTAGGTCTCTCGTTAAAGTCGCATTCGTTATCTTTGCAGGATTGGTGGTCGTAGCTTCCGCGGTGGCCTGGTACTGGCTGCACAACCCGGACCGGTATCTCCCCATGGCAATCGCCACTGCCGAGAAGAGAACCGGGCTGCAGATGACAGTTCGGCATGTTGAGATTCGTTATTTTCCGCTGCGGGTGCGGGTCTATGGCCTGGAAATAAAAAATCCAAAGCCATTTCCCCAGGGGGACTTTCTGAAAGTTCCCATGCTGGAGGCGTCTGCTGAATGGACGCCGATGCTTTTTCAAAAGAAGATCGTGATTCGCTCGCTGGTATTGCATCAGCCGTCCGTCGATTTCATCTCCGACCCCGACGGATTGTGGAACTTCCAAAACCCCAACGGACCCAAAGATCAGCCCAGCCGTTTCTCGACCGGTTCCATTGGAAACCTCGAGGTCGAAAACGGGGTGCTTATGGGGTCGAATCTGATTGAACCTTCCGACAGGCCGGGACCCATTATTCTTGAGCTGCGCAACGTCTGCGGCGATTTGAAGCAGATTCAATTTCATCCCCATGGCCGGGGAACTCCCCTGAAAGCGATTCAAGGCAAATTGACAGCGTCTAACGCGGGGTTTGGAGCCATCCATACCCGTGACCTCAGCTCGGATGTCCAGATTATGCCGCTGCAGTTGGTGTTCAAGAATTTTCGAACCAAGACCTATCGCGGAGAAGCTCACGGAGACTTTACTTTTAACTTCCAAGGCAAGCAAACCACTTTCCAAGTGAAGATGAAGGTCACTGGCGTGGGCATGCCATACCTGTTAGCCGAATTTGAAAACGGTCCTGCGAAGATGACAGGGATGCTGCAGGCCAAGCTGGATGTCGGCGGAAAGATCGCCAACTCCGCCAACCCACTTGCCGACATGTATGGGACGGGGAACCTAATGGTGCGGAAGGGGGATCTGCCCGGGCTGAATCAAAATCCCAACATGAAGCAGGTTGAGAAGTTTCGCTCAAAAGACGCAGCGGGAAAACCGCCCGCGGCATTCTCCACCTTTGGTCTCGACATGGATCTGAAAAATCAGCGGATGTATAGCAAGCGCGTTGGCGTGGACTTTTACGGCATTGACGTCGATATGTCCGGAAGCATGTCGCTGACTGGCGGCCCCGTCCGGTATCAAGGAATGGCGATCATCGAGAAGAAGCAGGGCATGCTCTTCAACACCTTTGCGCGCTGGTTCAAGGGCGCCAAGGAGAAGGATGGGCGCCTGGAGTTTCCAATCAAGCTGGACGGAACCCTGGCAAATCCCGAGTTCACTGTCGTCCACTGAGGACGGTCGAAAAAAGTTGGTCCCGGTGGGTACCCGGGCTGCGCGTTTGCATCCAACCGGCTAACACATGGCGAAAGGTATTCGCCGCAAGGGGAGACAGAATGCTAATTATATTGATCGTTCTACTTTTGGTTGTCGTATTTGGCGGATATCGAATGGGGCCCGGAATTGGCTACTACGGTGGCGGCGGGCTGGGGCTGATTCTGCTGATTATTATCATCCTGTTGCTGTTGCGAGTGATTTAAGGCGCAAGACACGAACGAAACCAGGCAGGAATTTGCGGGCTCCCACAGGCCAACGCAGTTCCTGCCTTTTTCTATGTTCTAAGTCTTTTTAACTAGCCACCTTCGCGATGCCTGAGTTTTGTTGAAGAAAGGTTGGGAAAGCAAGATTCCAACGCAACAAATTCTCGTTGCTACGTCTTGATACACCATGCGACCATCTCAATGCTCCCCCTGATACGCCGAGTCTTTGACTACCGGAGAGGTCCGCATGAGACGCGATCGCCGAGCTCCGCCCGTCGGAATAATGGGAATGGCCAATGCCACTATGGGATTCAGCAACGGCATTGTGCTGTTTGCGCTGCCCCAGTTGCTGGCCGCCGAGCACGTCCCTGAGTCACAAATCGCCGCCCTTACGGCGGTGGCGTTTTCTCCTAACTTCTGGAGCGTTCTGTTCGCACCAATGCTCGACGTGCGCTTCAGCCGCAGATGGTATGCCTCCGTGTTGGCTGGCGTGAGCGCAATCTCCACTGCGGCTGCGATTCTGAGCTTGCACCACCTGGTCCTGCTCGAAATTGCCATGGTCATCGCTACGGCAAGCGCCATCCTTTCCAGCTCTGCAATGGGAGGCTGGTTCTCAAACATCACAGAACAAAAGGACAGGAATTCCCTCAGCAAATGGCTGAACATCTCGCTGATTTCCGGCGTCGGTGTCACGTCCATGCTCGGCGGCGAGGTGGTTCGCCATCTCCCCATAGGTTTGGCCGCAATTGTTGTTGGAATGATTGTATTTCTGCCAGCGACGATCTACGCGTTCGTTCCCGCGCCGGGTCCAGACGGCCGCCTCGCCGGCGAAAGCTTCGCTCAGTTCAATGGGGAGATCTTCTCTCTTCTCGGTCGCCGCGACGTTGTAATTGTGCTGCTGCTCTTTCTGTCACCGTGCGGCTCGTTTGCGCTTACAAATCTGCTCGGCGGCCTCGGCGGCGATTTTCACGCCTCTGCTGAGTCCATCAGCATCGCCGGGGGTATCGGAGCCTTCGTTCCCGGAATCATTGGCTGTGCGCTTTTTCCTTTTATTGCCAAGCATGTTTCGCTGCGCGCCTTTTACCTTGCCAACGGCATTGTGGGCAGCATTTTCACCCTGAGCCTGCTCGTTCTTCCGCATACGACAGGTACATTCGCCCTAGCCCTGTTTGGCGAGTTCTTCTTCCAAGCTGTCTCCTTCTCAATCCAAATTGGAATCGTCTTTGAAGCCATCGGTCCCGACAATCCTCTCGCAGCTACGACATTCAGCTTTCTAACCGCTGCCACCAATATCCCCATCACCTACATGATGGTTGCCGACGGACACATCTACGCCATCCACGGAATCGCAGGGAGTTTCACCCTCGATGCATCTATCTGCATTGTGACCTGCTTGCTGGCTTGGCGGCTGCTCTCAAAGTTCGATCGCAAGCCCTATCGTGCTGAGCCTCGAATTCCGAAAGTAGCGGAAGCCCTCCAAGACTTATAGGGACTTTCTCTGACGTCTGACTGCGGTTGGAGGTTGAATTCGCTGCAGCGGGTTGCCGCTTCGTTCGGGGTGAATGGAGGAAAGCGAAACCGTGTGAGCACGATTCGTCGCGGCATTGGCTTTGTGCGGGGACCGATTCTCCGGTATACTCAAGGTTTGCTGTCTATATAAGATTCTCTGTTTAGGAGCGCACTCCGATGCCAAAGCGCACATTTCAACCGAATCGCCGCCACCGCGCCAAGACGCATGGCTTCCGGGCCCGCATGAAGAGCAAGGCTGGCCAGGC
The DNA here is from genome assembly GCA_040389265.1 of Acidobacteriota bacterium. Lineage (GTDB taxonomy): Bacteria > Acidobacteriota > Terriglobia > Terriglobales > Acidobacteriaceae > JAKAAZ01. The sequence goes on along the minus strand of JAZKAG010000009.1, from coordinate 14,850 downwards.
CGTATTGTCGCGACGTCGCGCCAAGGGACGCAAGCGCGTGTCTGTTAGCGCCGGTTACCGCGACTAGTTTTCTCGCCCCAATAGCTGTTTCCCACCGCTCAAGGCAAAATTTCCTGGATTTCACCGTTCGAGGCCGCAGCTCCTTCAGTATTGTGCCGCGGACTTTCCGTCAGGTTTTGGTCCGGGTTGCGCGACAATAGGGCCAGCGGTGTGATGTCAGCCCCATCTCCAGTTCGAATCCAGAAGCCCGTCGCTACCCCGCGTCGCCAGTTGAGCCTGCGCAAGCATGCCGATTATCAGCGGGTGTATCGCGAGGGGATACGGCAGTCGCTGCCATTGATGACCTATTTTTATGCGGCTCGTAAGCTGCGGGATGGAGCCGTCGACGGCGTGGGGAAGATCTCGCACACCCATCCGGCCGAAATTCCGCCCGGACCCCGGATTGGCCTGACGGCTGGCCGCGTGCTGGGAAATGCGGTAGCTCGCAATCGAATCAAGCGGCGAATGCGGCAGGCGATCCGGCAGGCACATACGGAACTGACTGCCGATGTCGACGTGGTGCTGCATCCGCGGAAAACCGTGCTGGATGCCGAATTCTCGCAAATCGAGCGAGATGTGCTGCGGGCATTTCGTGCGGTGCGGCAGGCGCTGAAGTCCGGGTGCGGCGCAAACCAAGGTCATGGCGACTAGTCAGGAGCGGCGGGCAGCCCGAGTCGAGCGACTGGCCCACTTCTATCAGCGCTGGATTTCTCCTGGCCTGCATGCCCTGTCGAGTTCGCTGCTGCCAATGCCGAGCGGATGCCGTTTTCAGCCCACCTGCTCGGAATATGCTGCGATCGCGGTGGCGCGGTATGGCTGGTTGCGCGGCTCAGGTATGGCAATTGCGAGAATTTCTCGCTGTCATCCATGGAGTCGCAAAGGTCGGCAGGGTGGCTTCGATCCAGTTCCGTAAGTGCTTTCGGTTCGGAGAGTTTCCGCATATCTTACTGCCTGGTCTCGATCTGGTCCCAGGGCCTCGCTTGGCAATCTGCAAGCGGGCGACAAAAACGGGTAGGATAGGGATACCCGCATCTGCGCGAACCGTCCCGGCACGTCGAACCCCAGAAGCGTCGAGGAACGATCGAGACAGCAGAAATTCCAGCATTCACCGGCAGGCACCGCCTGGTTGTGGAAGCGTGCGCTGAAATTGCAGTGCGGAAATTGAACGCAACAGGAAGTCTCTTGGCCGAATATAAAAATCCTAACCAGCATGGCGGAAAGCAGGATACGAATTCCCTGCTGGTGTTTAGCGTTGTGTTTGCGGCAATTTTGCTGGGCATGCAATTTTTCAAGCCGAAGCACCCTTCCACGCCGCCTGCAACCCACAGCAGCGCCACGAAATCAAATGCGAGCCAGCAAAATGGCGCAGCTGGAGAGGCTGGCAACACGACTGCAAGCTCTGCGGCGAACCTCGCGAGCGAGCCGGCAACGGATGCATCCACTCCGCAGGTGGCAGCTGCAGCCCAGAGCACCACGGTCGTCGAAAACGAGCTGTATCGGATTACGTTTAGCAATCGCGGCGGAGAAGTGACTTCGTGGATTCTGAAGAAATACACCAACTACGATGGCAAGCCGCTCGACCTGGTGCATTCGGCAGCGGCGGAAAAATTCGGTTATCCGCTCTCGCTGTACACCTATGATGCGGGTTTGCGGCAGCGATTGGCGCAGGCCTTATATGTGCCTTCCGCCACGGGCACGCTGACGGTGCCGAACCAGTTGACGTTTGAGTACTCCGCCGGCGGCCTGGTGGCTCGCAAGACCTTCCATTTCGACAACAGCTACGTTGTCACGGCGGATGTAAGCGTCACCCAGAATGGCGCGCCGATCGAGGCGCTGGTGGCGTGGCCCGCTGGATTCGGCGATCAGCGAGATGCGCGAGACTACTCCACGTATCAGAAGATTGATCGTTCCAATGGCGGCAAAGTGGATAGCATCGCTCCGAAAAAAGTGAGCGATGGCGAAACGCAGACGGGCTCGCTGAACTGGGGCGGCGTGAGCGATTTGTATTTCGCAGCGATGTTTTTGCCACAGAGTCCAGCCGACAGTGTGCTAGTGGCGCTCCGCCATGACCTGGATATTCCCAAGAATCCCGATGAACCGAAAGCAGGGGAAACCCAGTCGGAGATCGTGCTGGGCGCTGCGGTGGGAGCTGTCCATGGACCCACTTCAGTCAGAGTCTTCGCCGGACCCAAGTCGCTGGGAGTGCTTTCGTCCATCCGAGCCATGGGGTCGGACGGAAAACCAAACGGACCCAACCTGGTGCCGATCGTGCATTACGGCATGTGGTCCATCATTGCCAAGCCGCTGTTTTACCTGCTGCGCTGGGTGTATCAGCATGTAGTCCCGAACTGGGGCTGGGCGATCCTGATCCTGACAGTGTTCCTGACGCTGGCCATGTTCCCGACCCGATTCACCATGATGAAGTCGTCCATCAAAATGCAGCGAATTCAGCCGCAGATGAACTTCATCAAGGAAAAGTATAAGAAGTACAAGTTCGACGATCCGCGCAAGCAGGACATGAACCGCGAGATGCAGGAGCTGTACAAGAAGGAAGGCGTCAACATGTTTGGCGGCTGCCTTCCGATGCTGGTTCAGTTTCCTTTGATTTTCGCCTTTTACGCCATGCTGGAAAATGCGATTGAGTTGCGCCATGCGCACTGGTTCTGGCTGCATGATTTGTCTGCGGCGGATCCGTATCACATTCTTCCGATCCTGATGGTGGTGTCGCAATTCTTCTTCCAGATGTTCACGCCGTCGCCGGGTGTCGATGCCGCCCAGCAAAAGATGATGGCGTTCACCATGCCCTTGTTCAGCGGATTTATTTGCTGGCATTATGCGTCGGGACTGGCTCTATATTGGGCAGGGAGTAACCTGATCGGCATCGGGCAGCAAATGATCATTAACCGCACCAAGTTAGGCAAAGAGTTGCGGGATATTCAAGCCAAAAGAGCGTTGAAAAAGAAGGGTGGACGACCGGCCGCACTGACCCGGCGTTGACAAACCTGCAGAAGCGAGACTATGGAATACCAATGCCTATTGAAAACTATCAATCTGCCGTAGAAAAGATCGACGCATTTTTGAAAATGGTGGTCGGCAAAGGCGGTTTGCGTCTGAAGTACAGGATTACCGCGGGTGCGGGCGCAGCCGATCCACATAAGTTCGAGTCACGCGAGATCTACGTAGAAATCGCGGGCCCGGATGTGGGCCTGGTGCTGGAACATAATGCGGAACTGTTGCGCTCCTTAGAGCACATCGCCGCCAAATTTCTGCATCTGGAGCCTTCCGAGCATGACCTGGTCAGCTTCGACGCGCGTGGATATAAAGCGTTGCGGGCGCAAGAACTGCGACTGGCCGCCGATACGGCGGCAGAGCAGGTGCGGCGTACCGGCGAACCCTATCAATTTGCGCCCATGAATTCGCGTGAACGGCGAATGCTGCATCTGGCCTTGAAGAATTATGAAGACCTGCGCAGCGAAAGCAGCGGAGAAGGCATGCGTCGCTCGGTCGTGGTCTATCCAAAAAATTACCAGCCAAGAACTCCTTCCGCCGGAACGGGTCGGGCTCGCACCTTTGGTCACAGCTGAGCAGAGGAAGCAGGGGAAGATTCGCAGCCGATTTCCTTGCGTGCCTTCGAGGATGAAGCCTACGCAAAGTAGAATCGACGCGTGACTGAACGAGTCAAGGCTGCAGGTGTTTCATCGAGCTTGCGGGACAACGAGCGCGATACCATCGTTGCCATTTCGACTCCGCCGGGCCGCGGCGGAATCGGCATCGTGCGACTTTCTGGGACAAACGCGCTCCCGATTGCTTCGAGTCTGGTGCGACTTTCCCGACCGCTGGTGTCTACGCACGCGCAAATCGGCGACATCCTCGATCCAGAAAGCGGTGGCACAGGACGCGCAACGCGAATCGATGAGGCCGTCGTCACCTTGTTTCAGGCACCCAACTCCTACACCCGCGAAGATGTAGTTGAAATTGCCGCGCATGGCTCGCCGGTGGTACTGGAGTCACTGGTGAGAGCTGCCATCGTGCGAGGCGCTCGACTGGCGCGGCCCGGAGAATTCACGGAGCGCGCTTTTCTTTCAGGGCGCATCGACCTGACACAAGCCGAAGCTGTGCGTGATCTGATCGAGGCGCAAACTCTCTATCAGGCGAAGATTGCCTCGGAGCAGATGGAAGGCGCGTTGTCACGCCGCATCCATCCAATCAAAAAGGATCTGGTCCATCTGATCGCGGAGTTAGAAGCGGGCATTGACTTTGCGGAAGACGACATCGATGTGATGCCGAGAGAAGTGATCGCAAGCCGAGTGACTGCAATCATGGAACCCCTGCAGTCACTGGCTACATCGTTCGCCTACGGTCGTGTGGTGCGCGATGGAATTTCGCTATCGATTGTGGGTCGGCCCAACGCGGGAAAATCTTCCCTCTTCAACCGGCTGGTGCAGCGTGAGCGGGCAATCGTGACAGCAACACCCGGCACCACGCGGGATTTAGTCACAGAGCGTGTAACGCTCGGCGGAATCCCGCTGGAGCTGATCGATACAGCGGGCTTGCGGACCGCGCTGGATGAAGCCGAAAGCATGGGCATTCAAAAATCACGCGAGGCTTTCGCCGATGCCGACGTGGTCTTGCTAGTGCTCGATGCTACGGCGGAAACTTTGACGCCGGAAGAGCTCACGCTTATGGATCAAATGCGAACCCGCCGCGCGCTCCTGGTGTTGAACAAAATGGATCTCGCCCACGAAAAATCAGCAAGTGAAGTTGTTATTTTTGGACACGATTCAGCCGGAGCAGTCCGGACATCGGCTCTGACAGGCGAAGGCATTCCCAATCTGCGCGAGGCAATCCTGACGCTGATCCGCGGAGAAGGAAAAGAAGTGGAGACTGGCCTTATGACCAATCTTCGCCAGCAGCACGCAGTGAAGGAAACGCTGCAAGCCTTGCAGTCCGCCCAACAAGCCGTTGTTGCTGACATCCCGCATGAAATGCTGCTGATCGATCTTCACTCCGGGCTGCGCAGCCTGGATGTATTGACGGGCGCGACCACTGCAGACGATATTCTGAACCTCATCTTCTCCACCTTCTGCATCGGAAAATAGAGCAGCTTCCGAGAGCGTCCGAAGAAATGTAGAAATACGGATTAAGCCATTGTAATCGCAATGAATAATGTCCTATACTGTCTGCCGGAGACTCATGATAGCCTGGCAGTGTTAAGTCGCCAGTGAGTCTCCAGAACGCTCTGAGTCTCCAGAATCAAGTTGGAGATTCACGAAAGAGACAAAATGGCACTGACGGACATGCAAATTAAAGCCTTGAAGCCGACGGCATCCCGCTATCTGGTGAGCGATGGCCGAGGACTGTCGCTCGACATACTGCCAAGCGCGGTGATGACCTGGACATATCGCTACCGGCGCAACGGCAAGCAACTCAAGGTGACGCTGGGCCGGTACCCGGATTTGAGCTTGAAGGCTGCGCGGGTCAAGCGCGACGATCTGGCCGCGCAAGTTGCGCAGGGAAAGTCACCGGCAGAAGAGAAGAAGCAAGCGAGAGGCGGGAATCCGATCAATCCGACCGTCCGGGAGTTTGGGAAGCGCTATTTCCGGGAGCAGGTGGAAAAGAACTGGAAAGATCCATCGAACATCCGCCGCTATCTCGACAATGAGATTTATCCCGCTTTGGGAGACAAGCTGCTGAAAGATGTCACCGCTCTGGATGTGCAATCGATTGTCTATCGCAAGCGCGATCATGGCCGCATTGCCGCCGCCATGCAGCTTCGTGGCGTATTGAAACGGATGTTCGACTATGCGCTGGAAGTGCAGCGCGTGACGATGAATCCGGCAGCGATGGTCGCAACTCGGTACATCGGGAAAGCCCGCAAGCGTTCCCGCGTTCTCAATCCGCAAGAGATTCGCCTGTATCTCCGGACGATCTACCAATCGAACATACGGCGTCAATTCAAACTGGCCCTGCACATCCTATTGCTGACACTCTCTCGAAAGTCGGAGCTATTGCTGGCCCGCTGGGAGCATTTGGATTTTGAGGCGGGCGAGTGGCTCATACCGGAAGCAAACGCAAAGACCGGCAAGCCACACATCGTTTATCTCTCCACGCAAGTTGCGGACATGTTCCGCGAATTAAAGGCGCTCGCAGGGGAGTCTGAGCTGGTTCTACCGGGCCGGGGAAGCACTAGAAAGCCATTTGCACGCAATGCGCTTAACAAGGCGCTGGAAGGGCTGACGTTCGACATGGACCCGCTCACCATACACGATCTGCGACGTACCGGCGCAACGCTGCTGACGGAAAAAGGCTTCAATCGCGACGTGATCGAAAAAGCCATGAGCCATGAGAAACAAGGCATCCGCGCTGTGTACATCCTGGCCGAACATGCGCCAGAGCGAAAGAAGATGCTGCAATGGTGGGCCGATTATGTGGACAGCATCGTGAATGAATCCAAGGTGATCGTGGGCAACTTTGGCGGGAGCACAGCCTAGCGTTTAGGCTTTGCCTTACGTGCCGCTTTCTTTGTCGGCACGTCTGCGGCCTTGCGGAGCGCATTCCTCTTCGCACGCAGGTTTGCTAAATGGGCACAATAAGTTTTGCAGTAAAGGCGCTGCCGTTTGCTCGAAACCTTGTACAGCGTTTCGCAATCTTTCCGGGCACAGCGTCTCCATATAAAGCCTTCCATGCGGTCGAGAAAAATGGAAGCTCGGAGCGCCGTCTGTAAATCCCAACAGCGGACAATCTCTATGTATGGCGCACTAAAAAGCAACTCTGCGGGGAGGGGTTGCCAGAGATACATGTTCTGGATTCCTTCGATCAATTCCTCGCCTTCATAAGTTCGGTTCAAGTTCTCAACGGAGCGATGCAGTAGCGCATCTTCATAAAACTCCCGCTCTAGCTGTAGCTGGCTCCATTTGATCGGATCAGCCTTCGTCGCAAGACGTTCTGGGAGCCGCCACGGCCCGAAACGGCGAAAGCATTCCAGCGCATCACTAGGCGACTTAATGGCAAAGACAACCGCCCGGACATCGAAAACGTCCGCCTCTTTGAAAGTCCATCCTCGCTTTGCCATGTCGAAAGGCGTTGCCCCTTTCTCCAGAGGCAATGCCCAGTGTGGGGGAAACCTCAGAACGAAGGTGAACTCGGGATCTGGTTCCTCGCTCATGCTGACGTGCCATTCGCTTCGAGATTCCAAGAAAGGATCAATCTGTAGCGTGTATTTGCGGAGTGCCATCTACTATTCTCCTGTGACATGAATTGTGCTATTTACAATAGCACGTGTTATGGGCTAATGTCACAGCAAGCCTTAATATACATCATCGGATTGAATCCATAATTTCCCCCCTCTAGCGAGGAAAAGGGCAAAGGAGAAACAATGTCCGAAAAGTTCCTTCGTCTTTCTGAAGTACAGCGCCGAGTGCCGTACTC
>JAZKAG010000009.1:0-7373 GCA_040389265.1 Acidobacteriota bacterium | reverse complement strand
TTATCTGAAAGTCAGCCGGGGCGAGTTTCCGCCACCGATTAACCTGGGCGCGCGCGCTGTGGGCTGGCTAGAGTCGGACATCGACGAGTGGATTGCAATGCGAATTGATAAGGGCCGCGAGCGTGCATCCGCATGACCCCGCCGGGGAGAGATGATTCGGCGGCTGGTAGAGCCAAGCGACCCGGCTCTGGCAGCGACCTGCACGCTTGGAGGTTTCGCGGATGAGCCACTTCCGAAAAGTGGAAACGCGCATTTGGAACGATGCCAAATTCACAGCGCTCTCCATGGAAGGGAAGCTCACTTTCTTTTTCCTGCTCACTCACCCCAGCCAAACGATGTTGGGAGCAATGCGGGCAACCGTTCCCGGTCTAGCAGCCGAATTGCGCATGGAGCCGCCTGTATTCACAAGAGCGTTCGACGAACTGCTGTCAAACTCTCTGGCGAGATACGATGAACACGCTTGCCTGGTGTGGCTTCCGAATTTCCTCAAATACAATATCCCGGAATCTCCAAACGTAGTTCGGGCGTGGCCAAAAGCACTTGATCTTTTGCCCGAATGCCAATTAAAAGCTTCTCTGCAAGAACACGCCACAGTCTACGTGAGAAAGCTATCGCCATCCTTTCACGAAGCCTTTCGTGAGGTCTTCAGAAACCCTTGCGAAAGCATCTCGCCAGCCTTCCATCAATCTTCACCGAATCAGGAGCAGTATCAGGAACCACAACAGAATCAGGAACAGGTAAAGACTCTTGTGCTCACCGCGAACGCGCTTCCCACTGGCGACTCACCAGTCTTCATAATCCTGCCTTTGAATGACAAGACGGAATTCCCGATAGACGAAAAACGGATTGCCAAATGGGAGGAGCTATATCCGGGCGTGGATGTGAGGCAGGCAGTGCGGGATTATGCGGGCTGGGCGGATGCCTATCCCACAAAGAGAAAGACGCGTCGGGGCATTCTCGGCAGTGTGAATAGCTGGCTGGCGAAAGAGCAGGAAACTTAGCAGTGCCACTGCAAAGCAGGAACGAAGTTGTGCTGCCATTCAGAAAGCGGCTCAGAATCTCTGAGCAGGTCTCAGAGTTGATGCAGAGCACGATTGACTGCATTCCGCACACCGAACTGTCCGACAGCACAGCGTTGGAATGGCTGAAACTTTGGATATTGCTTGCTGAAAAATACGGATTCGCCCGCCTTGAGGCAGCGGTGAATCGCCTGAAATTGAACTTGGATTTCTTTCCAAAACCGCCTGAATTGCAGCGAGAAATTGATGCATTGATCGAAGAGGAGAGAAATGCAGCGAGAGCGAAGCGGGGAAAATTTGCGCCGTGTGAAAAGTGCCAGCGTTCCGGTTATGTCTCTGGCGTGTATCCAGCGGGACACAAGAATGCAGGAGAGCGCTGGGCAGGCCACTGCGATTGCTGGAAGCAATATGTGAAGGGGGATAGGGGGTCAAAATCTCTAGAGTGAAGCGGACATAGACCGCTAGGTAATCACGCACGTACTTCCACAAAATCAGACTTTTTGCCTTTGGGCCAACAAAAATAGGCGACGATGCCGTGCGTACTACGAACCACCCGCATAGAGGCCAGAACGCCACCCGAACCACAGAAGCGCGACGGGGGCGAGCGCGAGATGTTCAATACGCTATATAGGGTTGAAATCTTCATCCTTCGCGCTGGACAAAGCCGCGCGGTTCGCGGGGGCGGATAGAATCTCTACGGCTTTAGCTTCCGTACCGCACGCCAAGGGGATCGCGAAAAAAACTGAAATAGAAGTGATTTACCGCCAATCTGGGTCAACTTTTACCAGACGGCAATTCGACAGATGTCTTCAGTCAAGGGATCGTAGCGAAGATTCCACTCGCAATCGGAAGCAGCTTCCATTTCCCTCTCGTTCACACAACAACGCGTTGTAATATGGGCGTAGCTTTTCGATGCGCAGTCAACCGGATGGCGTGTGTGCAATCTATGCCGGTCCTTCCCTGTACTAACTGAGCCGAGCATCACTGGGACAGATGAAAATATGAAGGAAGCCACAGCGCGCATCAAGATCAACAAACTGCTCGAAGCGGCAGGCTGGCGATTCTTCCCTGAGGGCAACAAGCCCGCGAACATACAGCTTGAATTGAACATCGACATCACGGAGAGCACTCTCGATGCGCTTGGGGCTGATTTCGAAAAAACGAGCAAAGGTTTCATTGACTTTCTCCTGCTGAATGACAGGGGCTTTCCGCTCATCGTTCTTGAAGCCAAGGCCGAAGATAAGAATCCGCTGGTGGGCAAAGAACAGGCCCGCAAATATGCGAAATCGCAAAATTGCCGCTTCGTCATCCTCTCCAACGGCAATCTGCACTACTTTTGGGATGTGGAGCGCGGCAATCCTTACGTCATCACTTCTTTTCCAACGCCCCAATCTGTAGTCCGGTACCAACACGTCGCGCCCGATCCCATGAGGCTGGTCAATGAGCATGTAGGCAAGGACTACATCGTGCTCACCCAGCGGCCAGGTTATCAATCGGAAGCGGCTTGGATAAATGAAGCAGAGCGTAGCGGGTTCATAGAAGCCAACAAGTTGCGTTTCCTTCGCCCATATCAGCGGAGGGCGGTCCAGGCTGTCCAGGCGGCTGTAAAGGATGGTAAAGACCGCTTCCTGTTTGAAATGGCGACCGGAACAGGCAAGACTCTAACCGCCGCGGCCATCATCAAACTGTTCCTTCGCTCCGGCAATGCGGGTCGTGTGCTGTTCCTTGTGGATCGTCTTGAATTGGAAGATCAGGCGAAAAAAGCCATTGCGGCGGTTCTGGCAAACGACTACAAGACCGTCATTTTCAAAGAGAATCGGGACGATTGGCGCAAGGCCGAGATCGTCGTGAGCACCGTGCAGTCCTTCCTGTTCAACAACAAATACCAGACGATTTTCTCGCCCACCGACTTCGACTTTGTCATTTCCGATGAAGCCCACCGTTCCATTGGTGGAAATGCCCGCGCAGTGTTTGATTATTTCATCGGCTACAAGCTTGGCTTGACTGCGACACCACGCGATTATCTGAAGAAATTCGACAGAGAAAATCCAACGACGAGCGACCCTCGCGAATATGAGCGAAGGCTCCTGCTCGATACTTACCGGACTTTCGGCTGTGAGAATAGCCAGCCCACATTCCAATACACACTGCTCGATGGGGTGAAGGATGGCTACCTCATCAACCCAACGGTTGTCGATGCCAGGACGAGTATCACCACACAATTGCTCTCTGACGAGGGTTTCATTGTCGAAGTTAAAGATGATGACGGAGAAGACCGTACCGCTAGCTATACCCAGCGCGACTTCGAGCGGAAATTTTTCGCGGATCGAACCAATAAGCTCTTCTGCAAGACCTTCCTCGAAAATGCTCTCCGCGATCCGATCAGCGGTGAGATTGGCAAGTCCATCATTTTTGCCGTCAGTCAGAATCACGCGGCACGGCTGGCACAGATCCTCAACGAGATTGCCGACATCATGTTCCCCGGAAAATATCAGTCTGACTTCGCGGTGCAAGTGACTTCCGGAGTCCCTAACGCCCAGCAAATGACGATAAACTTCACAAATAATAAGCTGCTTGGCTCAGAAAATTTCGTACCGACATACAAGACGAGCAAAGCTCGCGTGTGCGTTACCGTTGGGATGATGACCACTGGATACGACTGCCCGGACCTTCTCAATCTAGGGATGTTCCGTCCAATTTTTTCGCCAACCGACTTCATCCAGATCAAAGGGCGCGGCACGCGCAAGCACAACTTCCTTGACGAGCTTGGCGATACCTCTCTGAAAGAAGACATCAAGTCGGCAGAGAAAACTGCCTATAAGCTTTTCGACTTCTTCGCCAACTGCCAGTACTTTGAAGAGGAGTTCGACTACGACGAGGTCATACGGCTTCCCGCGCCCAGTAGTACCGATGAACCAGTTCCATCAGGACCGCCGGGTTTCACACCTCGCGAGTACGACCATATGGGCGATGACATCCTCTCCACCATTAAAGAGGAAACCATCGGAGTGGAGGGGATGCGGATTGACCGCATGTTCTTCTCCAGGTTCGCAACAGCAGTGCGTGAAAATCCCATCATCGCGGCCAGCGTAGAGGCCGGTGACTGGAATCGCGTCATCGACTACGTCAACCGTGAGGTATTCGACAAGCCCTCCGAGTTTTACACTCTGGAGAAGCTCCGAAAGGCTGCTGCCGTGGACCGGAGGCTCACGCTGCGTGAGATTCTGGAGAAGGTATTCGGCCTGATTCCAAGCTTCAAATCCAGAGAGGATTTGCTCGAAGAGGAATTCGCAAAGTTTGTGGCTGACCGCAAACCGACTGATTCCGATGCCATGCCAGCAATCAAGAATTACTTCAAGGCATACGTTTCGAGCGACCAGATTCGCCACATCATCGAAACCAAAGATTTTGCCAGCCTCGCAACCAACCCCATTCTGCCCACCCGCGATTTCGCTGCTGTTCCGGCGGAGTATCGGACGCTCATCCCTGAATACATCAAGGATTACGTCTCCCTGAATCAGTTCGCTCCATAGAGCCAGCTTTGATTTTTAGAGGTGCTTCCAGTTGCTCGATACAGATACCAAACGACGCATTGATACGGCCCGCGACATTCTGGTGGGCAAGGTTCCCGACCCGAAGTCCCAGGTCGAGCAGATCACGATTGCCCTGATCTACAAGTTCATGGATGACATGGATGCCCATGCTGAGGAGCTGGGCGGAAACCGCAAGTTTTTTGCGGGGGACTTCGCCCGGTACGGATGGGCGAAGCTTATGCGGGCGGGACTCGGCGGACAGGAGGTGCTAAATCTCTACGCTGAAGCTATCGCGAAGATGCCGGAAAACCCCGGAATTCCGCTCCTCTTCCGTAATATCTTCCGCAACGCCTATTTGCCGTATCGTGATCCCGAGACGCTGAAGAGTTTTCTGAAGATCATCGACGACTTCACCTATGACCATTCAGAACGGCTAGGCGATGCCTTTGAGTATTTGCTTAGTGTCCTTGGCTCACAGGGCGACGCGGGGCAATTCCGCACCCCGCGCCACATCATCGACTTCATCGTGGATATTGTGGACCCCAAAAAGGACGAGACGATCCTCGATCCGGCCTGCGGGACGGCAGGTTTCCTCATTTCGGCATACAAACACATCCTCCGAGGGAACAGCGACGATCAAGGGCGGAGCAAGCTCACGCCCGATGAGAAAGGACGGCTCGCGAAGAACATCCGTGGGTATGACATCTCGCCCGATATGGTGCGGCTCTCGCTGGTCAACCTCTACCTGCACGGTTTTACTGATCCGCATATTGACGAATACGACACACTCACCTCAGAAGATAAGTGGAACGAGACAGTGGATGTCATCTTCGCCAATCCTCCCTTTATGTCGCCGAAGGGAGGCATTAAGCCGCATCGTCGTTTCTCTGTCCAGTCGAAGCGTAGCGAGGTGCTCTTCGTGGACTATATTGCCGAGCACCTCAGCCCGACTGGCAGGGCTGGAATCATCGTGCCGGAAGGCATCATCTTTCAGAGCCAGGGAGCGTATACAGAACTGAGAAAGATGCTGGTAGAGAAGTATCTCGTCGCAGTCATCTCGCTCCCGGCTGGCGTCTTCAATCCATACTCCGGAGTGAAGACCTCTGTGCTGATTTTGGATAAGCCGCTAGCGAGGCAGAGCGAGACCATTGGCTTCTTCAAGGTGGAGAATGACGGCTTCGGATTGGGAGCGCAGCGCCGTGAAATCGGCAAGAATGACCTGCCCCCGGTAAAAGTGGAGGTGGATGCTTACCTAGCAGCTTTGCGAAATCATCTGCCGATTGTCGAGACGAAGCCGACGCACGGTCTGATTGTGCCGAAGGCAAAGATTGCAGCCATCGGGGAGTACAACCTGAGCGGAGCACGATACCGGGAAGGAATAGCCGGTCTCACAGCGTTTCCATTGGTAAAGATAGAAGACCTATTCAGTAAGATTAGCAACGGTGTGAATGTCACCCAAGTAGACGAAAAGTCTAGATACCGTGTATCGCGCATTCAAACTATCGCGGATGGTTCGGTAAACCTGGAAAAAACAAAGTTTACGAATGATGAAGTGAACCCAGAATCCTTTTTGCATTCAGGCGATATACTTCTCAGCCACATCAACAGCTTTGATCATCTTGGCAAGGCGGCCATCTTCCTAGGGAATGATTCGGATGTAATCCACGGGATAAATCTGATTCGTTTAGTGCCGGATACTTCACGAATCGACCCCCGCTATGTGATTCGCATTTTCAAGACACGCCGATTTCTTGATACCGTTAAGTCCTTCGCACAAAAAGCAGTCAACCAGGCCAGCGTAAAAACCTCCGATTTGCGGGAAATCCAAATTCCGTTGCCGCCGCTGGAGGTGCAAAGGGAGATTGTGGCGGAGATCGAGGGCTACCAGAAGGTCATCGACGGTGCCCGCGCCGTCCTCGACAACTACCGCCCCCACATCCCCATCCATCCCGATTGGCCCCGCGTGCCGATTGAGGACCTCGTGGCTGATGAGCCGCACAGCATGAAAGCCGGCCCTTTCGGTTCGGCTCTCAAGAAAGAATTCTATGTGCCCACCGGCTATAAGGTATACGGCCAAGAGCAGGTCATCCGAGGAGACGCCAAGTTTGGCAGCTACTACGTAGACGAGCAGAAATATCGTGAACTTGAAAGTTGCAAAATCAAAGCTGGTGACGTTCTCATCAGTCTAGTAGGAACGTATGGCAAAACGCTGATAGTCCCTGATGTTCATGAGTTAGGGATTATCAATCCACGTCTACTTAAACTTACACTTTGCGCCAAGAAAATGATCCCGAGATTCTTTGTTGCGGCGTTCGCTCAGGAATCTGTGATGTCGCAAGTCCAGCACATGTCTTACGGCGGAACAATGGACATCCTAAGTCTTAAGGTCCTCAAGAACTTGCGGTTGCCCACTCCCCCGATTGCAACCCAGCAGACCATCGTTGCGGAGATCGAAGCCGAGCAAGCACTGGTCAACGGCAATCGTGAGCTGATTACCCGCTTCGAAAAGAAAATCCAGGCCACGCTCGCCCGCGTTTGGGGAGAACATGAATCGGCATCAGCGGAGGCGTGAACTGTGGAAGAAGCAGCCGAACTCGCGAACTATCTCCCGCTTTCTTTCAAGAGCAGTGGGGAAGAGCAATATATCGCGTTTCTGTGGGACGCCTTCGAGACCAACTATACCCACGGCAAGTATCAGTTTGCGTTCCTGGCTTATCACATGCTCGCGATGAGTTTCGTGTACTTCAATATCTGGCAAATCAAGCAGGCCCATCCAAGCGAATTCGCTCACGGTCTCATCGGCTTTGCCAAAGACGAAAAA
>JAZKAG010000008.1:10076-20447 GCA_040389265.1 Acidobacteriota bacterium | reverse complement strand
AGTCTTAGCTCACAAGTTACGCCTCCATCATCTACTTCGAGTGGAACGGGAACTACGGGCACTGGAGTTACTGGCACGGGAACTTCAAGTGCTGGAAGCGGCGGTACGGGAACTGCCAGTTCGGGCGGGTCGGGTGGTACGGGAACTACCGGAACCGGCGGCACCGGATCGACAGGTACAGGCGGGACGGGTACGACGGGCACGGGCGGTACGGGATCGACAGGTACAGGGGGTACTGGTACGACAGGCACGGGCGGTACGGGTACGACAGGCACCGGCGGGACAGGAACGACAGGCACGGGCGGGACAGGTGGTACCGGCACCACAGGTACGGGATCTTCCGGCATCGGAGATATCCAATCGATTGCCATTTCGTCCACAGACGTGAACAGCCGGCTTACCTACGGCAGCAAGGCTGGAGACTGGAAGCCCGTCTGTGTTAACCCGAATTGTGCTCCTGGAGGCAGTGGAGTTCCGATCGCGACGTCGCAGACGATCAATAATACTGATCCGTCGAAGGACGGCAAGAGTATGCACCTCTCTCTTTCTTCCAACAGCACCTCAGCTTACACGAATGCGCTGTGGGTGAATGTCGCTGGAGACTGCGACAACTGCACACGGATCAAGACCGATTTCTGGATCTACGTTACAAGTACCGCCGGCTACGTAAACACGCATGAATTCGACAGCTTCATTTTCGATAAGACACACGGCTACAAGAACATGTGGGGAATGCAGTGCGTCAACGGCGGCAAATGGGAGATTGACAGCGACTTCGGATGGTCGAGCGTGGGAATAGCTTGCAATCTAACGGTGGGCTGGCACCATATTCAAGTCTTCAACCATCGCGTTATTAACGAAGTGGGTGGACCCCAGGGCTACGGCTACAACTATTACGATGCGTTGATCGTAGACGGAGTCTATAACGATCTGACTGGCAAGACTACTCCAGCAGAGCGTTATCCGGGCTCATATACGCAGTCGACCTCCGGGTTTCAATTTCAGCTGGACGCGAACAAGAATGCAGCACCTGTGACGGTTGACGAGTATCTGGACATGGCCAACTTCTATGGTGGCAATTGAGAAAGAAAGTCGTAACGATCGATGGGTGGTAATCCCAAGGAAGACCAAAGAATAATGCTGGTCGCTGCTAAAGGGCCAGACTATGAATCTCTTCACAGGGCTTTTCCTGTTGAAGTCCTGTGAAGGGTTCAGAAACTTTATCGAGAGACAATCTGTAGATGGGTAAGCAATGCAATTCTTTGCAAAACTGTCGAAGTGTGGAATCCCCTGACGATTCAGGTTGAAAAACAACTCTAGCAATGCTCTGATTTATTAATCGCTCGACTTGGACATAACTACGTATGTTCTGAATATTAGTTACATTGAAGGTAAATCGATCTCTAATTGGCGGGGCGTAATTGTCAACTTCCAGATGGATAGTTATTTAGCATCGCATCCAAGCCCTACCTATCTACTCTACGTAGTTTCAACCTGACATATTTGTGTACGGAATCGGGCGGCAACTGGAAAACATCCGTTCTGCATGCATTACTTCTGCATGGTGCAACGTGCTCCAGCCTTGGATCAAAACATCTGCCCAAATTCCGCCCAGAATTGCCCGCCGCTCAATCGATTGGAGTCGCCCCGAACGCGCTTGCGTCGTGTAATTTCATCCAGTTTCCAGACGTACTTTTTTCCGATCCGTGCAGAATTTACACAGGATGAGAAAAGGATGCCTTCATTCCACATTTTTTTTCATAAATCGTCCAAAAACCCTTTTTTCCGGCGAGAGATTGTGTAATTATTCACCTAGAAATTCCTTGCATTCTTCTGCCTAGATTTCCCCGAATGCGAGTCTCGAGATGGAATGTGGACTGGAAGGGTACAAGCCGGTTCCAAAAGCCAGTCGCACTTGAGACAAGCGTGAATTCGGGTCTAGTAGAGCTGCGTCCCGATGTATCTTCATCGACGCATTAGAAGAGGTTGTCGGTTCCCGTCAGACGCATCGCGTCTTGTCGCTCCAGGCCAGCCCAGTGACATCAGCAAATGCAATTGACTCCCATCACTGACACGAATGCCAGCGCCAGGAGCCGCTACAAAGACCAACAACAAGCACGTATAAGTCAACGTGCCGAGGCAAATGATGAAACGTTTTACTTATTCCCTCCTAATTAGTCTTATCTCCACTGCGACTGCATTCGCAGGTGTCAGCATCAGCAGCCCGTCCAGCGGCGAACACGTTGAATCCCCATTCACGCTCTCCGCGACATCCACGAGTTGCTCATCTCAGACCGTGGCTACTATGGGCTATTCCATTGATAGCGGAGACACCACCTTGATCCATAACACGTCGTTCGATGAACAGGTCAGCGCATCGATCGGCACGCATACGGTGCATGTAAAATCCTGGGGAAGCAGCGGCGCAGTATGCGTGACAGATGTTTCTGTGGACGTCACAGGTGTCACCGACAACGTTACGGCAGACACTTCTGTTGTGCCGTCTACCGCAGTCAGCGTGAGCAGCCTGCAGAAGCTGGGTGGCTGGGGGTCGGCACATGACAGTGGAACCAATGGCTCCTCAAGCGGCAAGATGTACCTGGTCGGTTCGCCTGTCCATAGCGGTTCATCGCGGGAATTTATCACCAAGTTTTCGGGTGCAGCTGGCGAACGTTACTGGATCTCCTTCGGAGACAATGCCAGCGCCTTGAATTTCTTTTACGACGGTTGGGTGTATCTCACCAGTTCCGCCAGTCACATCGCCAATCTAGAGCTGGACCTGAATCAGACCATGTCAAATGGTGAAACGGTCTTCATGGGAATCCAGTGTGACGGTTACACCGGCACGTGGGACTACACAGAAAATCTAGGAACTGCGAGTCACCCGAAGGGTCACTGGGCTCATTCAAGCTCACCATGCAATCCGCGCACCTGGAAACGCGATGCATGGCACCATGTTCAGGCGAGCTTCTCCCGAACCTCTACCGGAAAGATCACCTATAAGACGATTTACCTGGATGGAGTGAAGCACACGCTGAATCACACGGTATTTGGTGCCCGTGCCTCTGGTTGGGGCAAAGTGTTGATGACGCAATTCCAAATCGATTCGCTGAATAGCTCTACAATCACCGCGTATCTCGATGACTTGACGATCTATCACTGGTAGAGAAGGCTCCTGACCTGGCCATCAAGCGAAACATGGACTTGTTCTAATCCGAAGCACGGTGAGTACGGCCTTTCCGGCTCACCTGCTGCGGAATTTTAACCAATCACAGCGTCCTACCCGAGAAGGCCCAGGACGCACCCCGAGCACTCACGTATTCGACTTCCCCGCACATGGAGATTGTGCTAATGGAGGAGCCCCACGCAAACCCTCAACTTGCACCCGATTCAAAATCGACGTGCCGAGGCAGATTCATGAAATTTCTCTTTTATCCCATTTTCTTCGTTCTCATTTCCACTGCGCCTCTTTTCGCTGTTTCCATTACCAGCCCGTCCAGCGGCGAGCACGTCAGTTCACCATTCACGCTGATCGCGTCCTCAGCGACCTGCTCAAGTAAGTCCGTCACGAGTATCGGCTATTCACTCGACAGCGGCGGCACCACTGTATTCGCAGGGCATGCCTACCTTGATACCAAGGTCTCGGCTTCAGTCGGAACGCACACCGTCCATGTGAAAGCGTGGAATAGCAGCGGTTCCGTGTGTGTCACCGATGTCACGATCGACGTGTACACTGCTACAGACAACGTGGCTGCCAGCACATCCGTAGTTCCCAGCAGTGCCGTGAGCGTCAGCAATCTTGAGTCAATGAGTTGGAAGGCATCCCATGACGGTGCGACGAGCGGCACCGCAAGCGGAAAAATGAGTCTTGTCGGCTCGCCGTCTCATAGCGGTGTTTCCCGTAAGTTCGTGACGACCTACACCCATTATGGCGCGGAACGATATTCGGTCATCTTCGGCGACAATCGAACTGCAAAGAATTTTATGTGGGATGGGTGGGTATACCTGACTAGTTCCTCCAGTCACATCAATAATCTGGAAATGGATCTCAATCAGACAATGACAAATGGGAACACGGTGATCTTCGGGATTCAATGCAATAGTCCAGCTGGCCGGTGGGATTACACTGAGAATTTAGGGACAGCAAGATACCCTAAGGGTCATTGGGCTCACTCCGCTGCAGCCTGCAATTTCCACCATTGGGGAACCTATAAATGGCATCATGTGCAGATGGAGTATTCGCGCACTGACACCGGCATGGTCACTTACAAATATGTCTGGCTGGACGGGAAACGGTCAACTATAGGCAAGACTGTGTTTGCAGCCCGTTCACTCGGTTGGGGTTCAAGTTTGTCGATCAACTTCCAAATGGACGGCAATTCAGGCAGTGGAACGGCCACGATGTACCTGGATAGCCTGAAACTCTATCGCTGGTAAGAAACCGTCATTTCCAAATGTGGCTCAGCAGAACAGTCGAGTTCAACCAACTATCGTTGGACTCGATTGTCTTGCTGCGGTCTTGTTCAACCAAGTAGCTGCGTGCCAGTAACGGCCGCTTCAGCTTATCTTTCGCTGAGGACATGTTCCGAGGGTTGGGTCTGTAACTCATCCGATGCGAGAAGATTGAGTGCATGATGGACCACTTCTCGCTCGGCCTCGCGGATCGACATCGGAGGAATGACTGTGATGCCGCCGACCAACTGAATCAGGGTGAAATACGATGCGCGGCTGAGATACAAAAAGTCCAGCGGATATTCAGGTTTTCTGGCGCGAGCCGCGATAGGATCAGCGTCCAGAAAGTAGCTGACATCAGGCCGCGGGACAATTCGCATGATCATCTGCACATAGGCACGTGAAGCTGGATTGCCCAGGTTCAAGTTGGCCAATTCGTCGTAGATGTATCGGTCGCAGATCACGAAATCCGCGCCCGAGCGCAGTGCTTTCTCAACCGTGACACGGAGCGAAAGAGCATCGACGAAATAGAGACCAAGGCGAACCAGACTCATCGGCCAGGACCGAACATTTTTGTCGCGCCGATTCACGGGTTTCTCCGGGCTTCCAACACCTTTTTCACCCTTGAACAAGGTGTGTCCAGCGCCTTCGCGAATTCGCTTCAGCCTGGCGACGTCATCCCAGAACGTAATCAGCGCAACCTTCATTCCGGCATCCTGTAGGCGGGTGCGAAGATTGGCGATTTGAGTACTCTTTCCGGCGCCGTCGATACCAGAAAAGCTTACAAACTTACAGGGTCTTCTGCTGTGCGGATTCTGCATTATTATGCTCCTACGTCTTCTTAGTAATCTTGGAAGCTGCACCTCATCATGGCCGGCTAGGACTTCCCGCGGATAACGCGACTACGGTTCCGACCGCCACGCAAGCGCCAACAACTAGCCCAACCCGGATGAGGAACGATCTTGATCTGTTTTGCTTCGCCGGCGCAACCACAGCTCCCGCGGGTCTTGAAGCCGCGATACCGGTTGGTTTTTCATACGGCGCGGCCGCGGTGCCAACCGGGTTTGAATTGCCATTCTGTTGTTGCTGTGGGGCCGACGGTAAGGCGTCGGAAGATGGATCGCCAGCGGAGGAACTTGATGACCCAGAGTCGCCGGAGACTGCCGCTGGCCGGGATGCTGGTGCATCCGGAGGAGCGGCTGTACTGTTGGCGTCTTGAGGGGTCGTCGCAGGAGCACTTGCGGTCTGCTGACCGGAAGGCTTCGGCTGCCCTACGGCTGCTTCCGCGAACGGCACTCCCAGAAAGAGTACCAGGCACCCCGCGATTTTTTTCTGTTGCCAACTAGCTGAGATTCTCATAGGTCCATCTCCATCCACTCCTCCTCATTCGCACCAGGAATGAGGAGGAGTGGCAAGATCAAGCCGCGCTTTCCGGCCGCGTGCGTCCGTCCATTATGGCAGGTGCCTGAGATGATCCGCCCGGAGCCAGCGAATGGAAGCTGCTTACTGCACTTGCCGTTGTGGCGTGAATATCAAACAAACGATACGCACCGAAGCTCTCTAGCGCACTCTCTGCCGAAGCGTTCAAGCCAGCCAGCTTTACGTCGCCATTTCTTTTCATGGCTTCCTCCAGGCAGCATAGCAGCAGGTGGACACCGGACTTGTCCAGTTGGTCGATATTGGAACAATCGAGCACCACGAGCGGACGCTCCGCATCGATACAGCGCTGCATGTCGAGCAGAAATGTCTGTCGTTGTTTCGCGCGTTTGATCTCTGGCAACTGCATTACCGCTACGGGTTGCTTGCAAATTGTCATAGCCATCCTCTTTCAATCTAATGTTGACTGCTTCTTTGTCCAAGACCGTGCCTAACAAAAACCTCAGCCAAATAACTGGGTTTCAGGACGAGCTCTGCAACAAACGGGCGAGCTCGGCTTTCGGGCTTCGCACGCCGTTTTTCAAAACGTTTGCGCCATACCGGAACAGAGTGCCTAGGTTGGTGTTGTACCAGCAGCACTCCATCATCCGAGGCGACAATCCACACAAGCAACGCAGCTTGTTCACCCTGTTCGTGGAAGCCAGAATGGCCGAGACCAGGCGATGATTCCCATCCAAAATTGTTAGCGGTTCGGTTTCATTGACACCGATGAGCACCACCGGGCCAATGCCGTGATCTTCTTGCCCGAGCCGATCTCCAATCTCGTTCAGCTTCACAAGAAATTTGTCGTCGATCACGCTTTCGCGTGTCTTCATGCTTTCCGCCACTTCGAGAATCGAGAAATGGTTCTGCGCTATGTTTTTCCACTGCGCCCGTGGAAAAACGCGAATCTGCGCCAGTCCGGAGGGGTTCAACTCCATCTCATACCACTCCGTTCCGGCGGGGAGCTCACTCCACAATGCACGATGACGAATAAAGAACAGGGCCCGTCGTTTTGCATTTTCGTTGGCGTTGTCCAAGTCCGGATACATGACGATGTCACGCATCGCTTCGTGGTAATCCTGAAAAACAGGAGTATCAAAGTCGCTCTTCAGGAACTCCGCTATCACTTCATCTTCTGAGGCCCGGCGAAGGATTCGTACAGGGGGAAACACCGCGCGCCCCTGGTCTTTATAGGGATCGCGCAGTGCATCCGTCAGAAACGGTAAAACCACCAGCACAAACAGGACAGAGAGCAGCGTCAGTTGCACCAGGATGACTTGGCGCAGTGAAGAATGGAAAAGGCAAATTCCCGCGATGACAACGCCACTAAATAGCAGCTGAATCCAGCTTGTGTTGGCAATTTTGTAAGACATCTCATAGGTGATCATCACTGCGCTTAGCGAATAGACCACCGACGTAATTGCGTAGAGAGCCAGCAGGTAGGACAGCCCATGGGGACCAGCGATATTAAACTTATCTCCAAAGAAGGCCATCCACAGCCAGTTTGGCGCCAGGCGAAGACCGAGGGCAAGCAGCGAGCCGATCGACAACACCATAAGAAGCGCGGAAGCGATAACTGTGAGATCCTTTCTCTCTTCGTTGCTTGCGCCGGCCGCCAACGGAAACAGGCTATTGACGATAGCCTGAGAGAAAGAAAATACTACGCGACCCACCATTGCGACTGCGGCATAAAGGCCTGCTTCTTTCAATAAGAAGAAATGCTTCACCAGCACAATGTCGCAATTATTGATGAGCACCTGGCCGGAGAAAAACACCAGCGTCTGCGCCATTTCCCGCAGCGCGTAAGAGCGACGAATCGGATTGGGAATGCGAGCCGCCAGTTTCGGTGTGATTGCGAGATAGGCTGTAATCACGGCGGCCGAGTTGGCGGCGATCACACCTCGAACCCCGAAGCCAAGCCAAATCAAAAGCACCGACCCGCAAAGTCGCATCATGCCTTCAATGACAAGGCTGCTCGCCAGTCGCCGGAAACCGTACGCTCCCTGGACATACCCTCGTCGGCTCCCGAGAGGGATATAGAACGCAACTCCAACGGCAAGAAGAATGATCAGAACCGGGTCACTCAGCTGGAGATAGTTGGCGATGAAATTGTGAAATAGCAGCAGGATTGAAGCGAAGGCCAGGCCACAGGCCCAGGCCGCACCATGAAAGCCGCGATAGCCCGCGGATTTTCCTTCTGCAGATCGCTGTTGCGCCACGATCTTGGCAGATGTGATCTGAAACGATAAGGTGACTGCCGAAATGAGTATCAGCAGCGTATAAACGGCGGTGGCGTTTCCAAACCCGCTGGGGCCGAGGAAGCGAGCAACCGCAATGTTGTAGATGAAGTTGGTGGCTGTGGCCAGACCTGAGCCGGACAGCAGCACGAAGCTTCCCGATAGAACACGGGATCGCAACGTCTTGGGCTTCTGTGTCGTTATGTTCAACTTAATTTCGACTCCAATTACCAACCAGGCATATTCATCGAGATCTTCGTGCATAGGCCAAGGGTGGCCGGAAGGACCCGATGCGCACTTCAATTCCGCAGTAACAGAGTTCGATGCGCAAACTGTCTCTGCGGCTGCTTGAATTAAGCCTTAAACCGACGAAATCTCGACAACCCGTCTATCCCTATTTGCTTCTAATAGATATTCCATATGTTCAGTCGTCCAGGCACTGTTTTCCTGCTGTTTCTTTTTCTTGCCGGTGGCTGCTCCAGGCGTGGGACACCTCAACCTGTGCAGCTCAAATACAAGGCCACCGGCCCGTCGCCCGAAATTCTGGCCCTGTACGAAGCCTGGTTCGGATTCTCCAAGCACATTAACCCCGGTTACTCCTCTCACGACCCTGCCGTGATTCGCCGCCAAATCCAGCAGGCAAAAGCGAGAGGAATTTCCGCGTTTGTAGTCGATTGGTATGGAGATCGGGAACCGTTCATCGACCAAAGTTATTCCTTGATGCAAATCGCCGCCGCAAAAGAAAACTTCCACGTTGCCATGATGTATGACGAGAGCGACCAGGAAGACGGCGCTACCGATGAGGTGATCGCGGACTTCACGATGTTTCACGATACATACCTCTCCCACAAATCGCCCGGGCATGAGGCCTACCTGACCTATGATGGCCGGCCAGTCATTTTTATCTGGCCCAAGGGACACCACATCAATTGGAACCAGGTCAGAAACGTGATCAATAAATGGAAGCCTGCGCCGCTCCTGATCGCTCTGAATCCTCCGGGCAAGGATGCTGACGCATTCGACGGATTTTACGCCTGGATCAATCCCGGGCCGGAAGGTTGGGCACCGGATGGCAGCCATTGGGGCGAGCAATATCTCACGAACTTCTATCGAACGATGGGGTCCAAATATCCGGACAAGATTATCGTGGGCGCCGCCTGGTCGCAGTTTAATGATCGTAAAGCTTCATGGAGTCTGAACCGGCACATGTCCGCACGCTGTGGACAGACGTTTCAAGACACGCTGAATCTCTGGAAAAAGTATTTCCCTGCCAATCAGCCGATTCCATTCCTAATGCTGGAAACATGGAATGATTACGAGGAAGGATCAGCCATCGAGCCGGGCATTCCTACCTGCGGAACGGCGTCCCGGACACCGGACGATCCAAAGTCAGCCATCCCGTCGCAGAGCGTAGCTCAAAAGCAATAGCCATCGGATTGGGGATGGAGGACATCGGAATGAATGCCTACAAAGTGAAAGGTCGCCGCAACCTGCCGGCGACCATTTCTTTTCCTGCCTCGCGCTCTCTTTAACTAGATGACTTGGTGGACGTCGAAATCTTAATTCGCTTGAAACACCCACCAGCGCGACTCTGTTCTCGTTTTATCCAGCGCGCATTTTGAATGCGATGATTGGCTCCGTCTCCGAATAGTCCAGGACGCCGTCACCATTCTGATATTCCATGCGGCCTTGAGCATCCATCATGGCTGGGGCCTGGTAAACCTTATTAATGATGGAAAGTGGACGGCCACGCACCTCGTCGTACACGCGCCCAAGATATTCGCCTAGCACGCCGAGGCAAAGCAGCAACATGCCGCCCACCGTAAATATTGCGGCGGCAACGGAGAGTCCCACCGTATCAATCGGCGTCTTGGCAAGCAGCGCGCCAAACGCCAGAATGGCGACGATAAATGCGGAAAGACTGGAGAGGGCGAAACACAGCCGCAGCGGCTTGTAGCTGAAGCTGGTGATCGCATCCATCGCATACTTGATGCGGCTTAGGAAAGAAAGCTTGCCGTCCCCAGCTAAGCGGTCGTTGCGATCGTAGTAAACGACGGCATTCTTATATCCGACCCAGGCGCGTAGTCCTGGCAAATAGCGGTTGCCTTCACTCAGCGCATTAATGGAGTCGACAGCCTGGCGATCCATCAGTCCAAAAATACCGGCATTAAGCGGGATTGGATAATCGGAAAGCGCGGCCAGCACCCGGTAGAAAAGCGGGAATAGCGCAGCCAGAATCTTGCGGCTTTCCTGGCGGCTCCTT
>JAZKAG010000008.1:8225-10066 GCA_040389265.1 Acidobacteriota bacterium | reverse complement strand
TCCCCGACGCCACGCATCCACGAGCTGGGGTAGCACTTCAGGGGGATCTTGCATGTCTCCGTCCATCAGAGCGACCGCCTGTCCACGCGCCGTCCGTAAGCCGGCTGAAATGGCGCCCATGTGCCCCCAGTTGCGGGACAGATCGACCACGACGACGTGTGGGTCGACACTTTGCAACTCCCGCAGGAGCTGCAACGACGAGTCTTTGGAACCGTCGTTGACGTAAACGACTTCCCAATCTTCCCCGACTTGGCTCATGGAGGCAGCCACGGCCTCGTGCAACTGACAGATCAATTCTTCTTCGTTATAAATCGGAATGACAACTGAAATCATGGTGAGACCCCCGAAAGCCCTTTTTCAAAATCAAAAATACCTATTCCCCTGCCCGAACTCTCTTTCAACGCGCTTTGTCTTGGCCGGACAGTTTGAACGAAGTTGTTACTGTAGCCAATCCTCTACATGACGCCAACCAAAATTGGCTTAACCGTCAGAATGGGGAATTCATCGGGTGTTCACATAGCCAAATAGGATGCAGATACTTTCAAATTCGTTTTATCAATATTGTTTTTCTATGCGACTGTTATGGGATGCAATTTTCAGCCCCGGGGTAGGGCGTCTTTTTCCACTTCAACGTACGAGCATCACTCCGACTGAGCCTGGAAGATTCGCACTCTCCACCGCGTTTCGGCGGGGGTCATTACGACTGTATAGCGGGTGTGAGTGTGCTGAGTCGTCAGAACCTTTTGCTGATCGACGACTCCTTCATCATATTCCACATTATCCACCAATTGAATAGAAAGTCCATCCGGAGAATAGAAAATAATTTGAATGTTATGGGACCGGTCCTGATATCGGGTGTGAATCCCCAGGGCAGCCTGCTGATGGATCGTGTCCGCCAATTTATCTTTGGCAGTGCCGATAAAATCCCGATCGAGCAGCGCAGCGCGGTTCTGCCGCATTGCCGCTGTCAGGCTTTGCCAGGACTCTAGATAATCGCGAACCACAGCGGTTGCTGTCTCATCCTGCAACGGCCTCGGACCATGCAGGTTTGCTGGTTTTACGTGGACCACAGGCTGGGCTGCGAACACAGTGCCCGGCATGGCTGCAATCGAAAATAGAACCAGCATGCTCTTGATCGTCATTACCTTTGCCAATGAATCTCATTTCCCAGCGCCACTCCACTGGCGACCGTCAGGGTTGCACCGGGATGAGCCGGTAGCTCCACCTGAGCGACTCCATGCTTCAGAGGCACGTCTGCCGTCGATTGGGTTCCGTTGTAGTTTTCAGTAAAAGTGACGATGGTTCCGTCCGGCACGGCGTTGCCACTGCAATCGCGCACCGGGTTGGTCTGCAGTTGAATTTTGTCTCCAGCAGGCGTGGCTGTCATCTTCAATCCGCACGGACTCCCGGGAACTTGCTCCACGACGCGGGTGCTGGAAATCCCATCGACTTGGGCCTCAAACTTGGCGAAGCCTTCCTTCGTTCCAGAATCCATTTCTGTCGTAGCTTCGCCCTGATTGGAAGTCACCGTGTGCTGCTGGACCGCTGCCGATGGGATCGACAACTTGAACGAGACTGGGGTCGGCTTCAGGATCAGATTGTGGTAGACGTCGAAAATATACAAGGTTCCGCTGATTCCGTTATGCAGGCCGATCGACAGCCGCGATGGCCTCGCCAGAAAACTAAGGTTAGCGGGCTTGCTCGCAGGCACGACATCAAACCATCCTTTATCCGTGTAGGAACCTGCCACTAGAATGGCAAGGTAGTGCCCAGCGTTGTAGAGCGAGCCTGCTGGAAATTCGGCTGCCTGTCCCAATTGCACATTCCGCCTGAGCACCTGG
>JAZKAG010000008.1:0-8215 GCA_040389265.1 Acidobacteriota bacterium | reverse complement strand
AGGACCCCGTTTCCGCTGCCTGTGCTTTGGATGGAGAAAGCACTGCCTGCTTCAACGCTCGTCGGCAAACTCATCCGGCCATCCTGCGCGTAAGCAAGCGGAAGCGCGGCGACGGCGATGCCCATCACCAGGCATGCGAGCCTTGACTTCACTCGACACCTCTTACGCTGTAGGTTTCAAGAATCGTGCGTTCGCTGCTGACTTTCCTAGCGAGATCTTCTGGGATGTGGATCACGAACGGCATCGGGGTTTCGGGCAAAAGCGCATGATCGGTGTATTGATCGGTCACCCAAACAACCTGTCCGGTCTTGTCGTAGAGGGTCTCGAGGATATGGGCGATATTGACCACCCGGCCCCCTTGGTTGACAAGCTGCCCGGTCACCGTGGAGCCCGGGGCCGGATTCAATCGCTCGTTTTCGATCGCGATGACAGGTCCCGCGGAGGCACTGACCAGGTTCGAAAGAGGCTCCATGCGGATACTGCCGACATCCGACAAGGTTGCGTTGGGAAAATTGATAAAGAACGGCGTCACTTGTTTGGGCAACAGAATGTGAGAAATTTTGTCGAAGCTGCCTTCGCTGGAGATGGTCGCGCCGCTCTTTGATAACAATGTGGCCCGAACCGAAACGTAGGCCGGCACTACATCCTCATTCAACAACTCACCCAGCACGACTACACCTGCGGCCCGCTGCACCGGGTGCATGTCGACAATTCGTACATGGGGGGCTTCGACGTCCTGAACTCCCCATTCGTCGCCCGCGCCGCGATAGATCACATCCCAACGCAGATAATTTTCGGGAATGACCTGAGGAGGTACCACTGTTTTTTTCACCAGTGGCCACTCCACATTCCAGCGGTCGCCATTCCTGACTACGTGCAAATCGCGCGTCGTGATGAAGGGGCCGACTACTGAAGACCAGTGCATTCTGAGCCGCACTTCAGCCTCATCGCTGGAAGCATGCAGGGGACGCACCTGGAAGCTCTCCAAGGTTGCGTAGGTGCGCAGGCTGAGATAGTAGCCGGTCAGGTCGTGCATGAAATCCGCTTCGGTGAATTCCGCCTTGTTCGCCAGGCTTGCGTAAGCCGGGCGCCAGGCTTTCAGACGAATCTCATCGCCGAGATTTTCGACAGCGGCCTGAGGCGTAGAAGAGGTCCGCAACAAATTCTTTCCGCCAGCATAGTGCAGCGCCCAACTATCTGGATGTAGCGTCCCAATCGCGATAAAGATCACAGTCGCAACGGTAATTAAAGCGGCTAATAGGCGTCCTGGTTTCACGAGACTAGTCTCCCCGGCTCGAGATCTGTCTGGCCCGCATAGGCGAGGTCACCTTCCGCGTCTTCATATTTCCGGCCAGGAATCAGGACAACGAGGATAGCTAGAAGACTGCTTCCCAATGGGAGGGTGCCCCATAGGATGCCCTGCCAGCGCGGCGGCATTTCCGGCGCATTCAGCGGTATTGCGGGCGGTACGCCGTCCTTGCCCCATACCGTGATGGTGTGATTGTCAAGATCATCGACGGGTCGCCAGCCGGCAAACTTCAGCAACGGATCGTAATATGGATCGCGAACAACGACCCACTTCAGACCATACTTGTCGGCGTGCCGCAGCATGGCTCGTAACGCGTCCAGCCCCGCCTGACCGAAGTATTTAGAACTGCTGAGGGCTCCAGAGCCGTTCGCGGTGAGTTCCGGCAGCCTACGGCCGGAATTCCACACCCCATCGACGCTGCCCGCGTCAGTGAGGACTGCCAGGCGCGAGATTTTATCGCCAAATCCCAGAGTGACGTAGCGATATTGGTCGTGGCGGTCACGATTAAGCCAATTCGCCACTGATTCGACTTTAATGCTGGCCCCTTCTGCTGGTCGAATGGTTACCCAGGCGACCGCAAAGGCACAGGTGAATGCCGCAGCAATAGCGATCGGAATGACTGCGCGCATGCGAAATCGGTCCACCAGCTCTGATACCAACAGGCCGACCATCGGAAGCGCCAACAGCGTCGCCCAATAGGTGAACCGCTCCATCGTCAAAACTTCATAGGCGCGCCCGAGAAGCAGATGCCCGATGGGAGTTGTGCCGCCAAGCCCAATTAGAGCCGCCACCCAGAACCCAATCAGCAACGGCCGCAGCCGGACGACCGCAGAACCGCGGAGCACGATAAATGGGAGCGCAAGCAACATGGCTCCATATGGAGCCAGCAGGTAATTGAATCCATAAATCGGACTAAGAATATAATTCGCGCGGCTCGGATGCGGAATCGGAGCCTGCGTCACCGGATAGTGGATCAACGCAATCCAGAAAGGAAGCAAGACCACAGCGATCGCGGCGCACACCACTAACACGATAGTGACCGTGCGAAAGATGAAAGCAGGAGTGGACGTCTTTGGCCCACCTTGACGGTCGAGCAGCACCAACGCCAGGACTGGCACCGCATAGAAAAATGATCCGAACAACAGCGTCGCATGGTGCGCCGCGGCCGCAGCTGTGAACAGCACGCTGGCTTTCAAAAACGATCGCCAGCTGCCGTGCCGGACCCATTCAAATAAATACGGCAGCGCATTCAAGTAAATCGGCGCGGCAGAGGTTGTCGCTAATTGCCCGGCAGAGTAGACCAGAAAATTCTCCGAGCCCAGAAAAACAGTTGCGAGTGCGGCGAAGGAGGCTGCCCTGGGATTGACCCAGAGCCGGGAAAATCGATAGACGCCGACGACCAGCAGCAGGATGGCAGCCAACTGCACCGCCATATATGCTAGATCAAGACCCGTAATGTGAGAGATGATTGCGATCCACTGCTGCGGCAACGGAGGATACGTGGTCTGCGAAAATCCCGCGTACCACTTGGTGTTCCAGGGGTTGAACCAGTGGTGCAGATAATGCGAGGCGAAAAAGATATGGAAATTCGCATCGTATGAGTTCAGCGGCAATCTTATGAGCATCAGAGGTAAATGAACCACCAAAGCGGCCATAAGAATGAGGCTCATCGGTAGGGGCCGTGACGACGGCGCGACCGACTCAATTCTGTCCACAGTTCCCTTTCAACAAATGCTTGGATTTTCTATCAAGGAGACTTTAGATTCAACGATACCGGTCCCGGTTGCTTGGCTCATCCTACAACGGATGGACTCGCAGGCGATAGAGTTGCTGGCCCCAGCCAACGCAATTATGCATTTTAGAATCTAAGCCCTTTTGCATTATCTGGATGATAAATTTGGTGACCCATTGATTGCTCCACCTTGCTTCTTGAAGATTGCTCATGTGTCGCTGCTTGGAATCGCGCTCATCCTCCCCAGCCATGCGCAAACCTACACTGTAGGCCAGAGCACACCTGCCCCATCCCAGAAGAAATCAGCTCCTAAAAAGGCCGCGCAGGCACCCGCGCAGCCCCTTGGATGGGGGTCCAACATCCAGAACGCTCGCCTTGCGAATGCCGCAAAGGAGGCCCTGAAGCAAGGAAACAAAGCGCTTGCCGTCGAGTATGCGCAAAGAGCTGCACAAGCTGCGCCAGACGATGCACACCTTTGGTTTTTCCTGGGTTACGCGGCGCGAATTGACAACAATTATCAACTCTCTCTCTCCGCCTACAATCACGGCCTTCGCCTCAGCCCCTCCTCGGTCGAAGGACTTTCGGGGCTGGCCCAGACCTACAGTCTCATGGGGCGGACGGATGACGCAGAGCAGCTTCTAAAACAGGTGCTTGCGTCCAATCCACGGCGCAGAAACGACGTCTTGCTGCTCGGAAACCTGTACATGAAATCAGGAGACTATACCGGCGCGCTGGACTGGCTGCACCGCGCAGAACGGCTGAAACCGGACGCCCGCTCTGAAGTCCTGCTGGCAATCTCTTACGAACATCTGAAGCAACTTGATCAAGCGAATCACTATCTGGAACTCGCGAAGCGAAGAGATCCTAATAATCCTGATGTGCAACGCTCTCTGGCCGGATACTACCGGCAGGTGGGAAACTACCCGGCAGCGATTGCCGCGTTGAAATCGATCCGCAATCCTAGACCTGATGTGAAGGCGGAATTGGCGTTCACCTATCAACTGGACGGCAAACTGCCCGAAGCAGCGAAAGAATACGCGGAGGTTGCCAATCGGCTACCCAAAAACATGGGCTATCAGCTTTCTGCCGCACAAGCGGCTGTGGCCGCCGGTAGCATCGACCATGCAGCTCCATTCCTGGAGCGCGCGGCAGCGATCAATCCGGACTCCTATCGACTGCATGCGGTTCGGGGCGAGATCGCGCAATTGCAGGATCACCTGGAAGACGCGGCGCGGGAATATAGCGCCGCTCTCGATCATCTGCCCGCCAACCCTGCGGAAGGCCCTCTGTATGGTATCCAGCTTCACGTCGACTTGATGCAGCTCTATCGCAACCTGGGCGATGACACTGCGGTTCAACAACAACTTAAAATCGCGCAAACGCAAATTGGGGCACTGGATGAGCGCGGCGCCAATCGAGCACCATTTTTGCGCCTGCGCGCCCTGATCAAGATGAATGCAGGCGAACTCGACAGTGCCTTGCAAGATATCAACGAGGCGCTCTCAATCCGCCCGCGCGACCCAAATTCACTGCAACTGGATGGCGATCTGTTGGTGAAGATGGGACGCACCGAAGAAGCCATCGCCGCATACAAAAAGATCCTTACCATCGATCCGCGCAGTCGGTTTGCCCTGACGTCTCTGGGATATGCCTCGCGCGTGGTTGGCCATGAGGCGGAAGCCAGGGCGTATTTCGAGCGCCTCGCGAAAGACTATCCCGCCTTGTATGTTCCCTATCTCGCCCTGGGCGACATGTACACGGCTCATCGAGAGTTCGCGAAGGCAGAGGCCTCTTATCGCAAGGCGTTTTCGCTGGCTCCCAGAAATGCGCTGATTATCGCGGGTGCAATGAATGCCGCCATCGAGGCTCAGAAGCTCGACTTAGCCGGACAATGGTTGCAACGCGCTTCCAATCAGATGCTGCAGCAGCCACAGGTGCTGAAGCAGCACGAGCGCTATCTGCGCCTGCAAGGTCATTATCAGGAATCTGCCGACGTTGGACTGCAAGCCATCAAAGCGCTCCCGAAAGACAGAGATGTGGTCGTGTATCTCGGCTACGATTATCTTCAGTTGCAGCAGTACAACCAGTTGGCGAAACTGACCTCCGAATACTACAACACCTTTCCGCAAGACTCCGACATTCCACTGCTGGCCGGATACGTTGAGAAGCATGACAACAACAACGATAAAGCGCTGCAGGATTTCACTGAAGCTATCCGCCGCAATCCAAAAGTGGCGACGGCATACGTGAATCGCGGGTATGTGTACAACGATCTTCACAACCCCGCATCCGGTGCTTCTGACTTTGAAGCCGCCATCAAGTTAGAACCGAACGATGGTCAAGCGCACATGGGACTCGCGTATTCCGACCTGGATCTGGGAAAGTCCAAGGCCGCCATTCATGAATCGGAACTGGCACAAAAGATCATGGGCGACTCTGAATTCGTGCACGTGATTCGCGCCACTGCGTACGGTCGACAGGGCATGCTCACGAAAGCGGTCGACGAGTATCACGCCGCGTTGAAATTTGCCCCGAACGATGGCAGCCTGCATTTGGGATTGGGCAATGCGCTGTTCGCAGAGCGGCGATATCACGATTCAATTAACGAACTTCTGATTGCGCAGAAATTGATTCCAGACAACGCTGTTGTCTACGGCCTGCTGGCGAGAGCTTACGCGGAACAGCAGGATCGGCAGCACACGTTGGAGTACGTTCAACTAGCGGAGCAGCATGCCTTGCAAAAACCGAACACAGCCAATCCGGCCGAGCTGAGCCAAATTTACATGACGACCGGGCAGGCGCTCAGCACCATCGGAGATCAAAAGGACGGGATGGAGCGGTTTCGCAAAGCGCTCTCCACTTTGCACAGTGATCGGGTCGCTGTGCGGCTGGCCATTGCCCACCTAATGGCGCAGCAAAACCATGCGGAGGATGCCGAACGACAGATTGCGCTGGCCTTTATGGAAGCGGAGGCGGGTACAACCGCGCCAGCCAGTGGAAGTGAGTACGTTCAGGCTGCGGATATCTTTCGCCTGCTCCATGAATACGACTTATCGATCACGTACCTGGGTCGCGCGCGCACTGCGGGCGCGCCCGATATTACAGTTCGAGTTGGAATGGCGAACACGTACCTCGCAATTGGAGACGTGAACCGGGCGGCCGCGGAGCTGGCGGCGGTCAATTCCGAGGACAGTCAATCCGACTATCGGTATCTATTGGCGCAGGCCGGTGTCTATCGGCAGCAGCATCAGGGGGTGCAGGCGTTGACAGCGTTCGCGCAGGCTGCGAGCGCGGCGGGCGAAGATCAGTCGGCACAACAAAGCCTGCTCGCAGCAGGGGCCAGCGAAGGATACATGCTCAATCCAAAGGTGAGCGTGCTAGGAAATTTCTCCGTCCAGCCGGCGTTTGAAGATACGACAATCTACGTTTTGGACGCCAAGCTGGATCAGCAGACCCCTGTACCGCCAACCGATATCGCGCTGCTTCCGCCGCTTCGCTCCTCTTTGGTTACGCAAGGAATGGGGATATACCACCTGCATTTTAAGAATTTCGTGCCTGCCAGCGGATTCTTCCAGATTCGGAATTCGCGCGGAACGATTTCTGTGCCGGCTACCAGTTCAATCGTCAACCGCAACACAACCGACTATACGGGGAGTTTTGGAATCAACCCCTCGATTCGCCTCGGTCGCAACTCCATCACGTTTGATACAGGTGTGCAGGGCACCATTCGCCGCGACTCCGAATCCCCCAAGCAAATGGACCAGAACCTGTTTCGCGCCTTCGCGTACGGCTCAACAACTTCATTTTTCAATGCCATTTCCGCTTCCGGCTATCTGATCTATGACGAGGGTCCCTTCACTGAGAGCGATATTCACTCTCGAGCCCTGGCAGCGTCACTGAACTTCCGCGTTGGCCGTCCGTGGGGACAGAATGCCTTGATCGCGGGTTGGGGTGCGAGTGATCAGCAGTTCTCCCCGGTCGGCATCGAAGATTACTTCACCTCCTCCTACATCGGCTTCGCCCGCAGGATTTCAAATCGATGGAATGCCCAGGCAGTTGTGGAAGACGTGCGGGCCTGGCGTGTGGTTACTCCGAGGTCCGGAATTGCGCAGGCGGTACGTTACGCCGGTACCCTCGACTTCACTCCCGCACCTTCCTGGATTCTGCAGGCATCCTTGGCTTACGAAAACACTCGAACTTATCACGCCTACGACGCAACTCAGAACGGCTTTTCGGTCTCTTATGTAAAAGTCCTCCACCATAAGATCGACGATGCGACGGGGGACGTTGAAGCGCAGTACCCGCTCCACTTTTCAGCGGGGTTCGAGCAGGAATCATTTTTCAATTACGCGCCCGGAAAGAATCAGGAATTCCGGCCGTATGTAAGCATCTCAATTTTTTGAGGCAGGCACGGATGAAAATTTGCTTAGTGGCGACGTTCCCCCCCAGCGGCCGACAGCTGAATGAATATGCGTTTCATGTCGCGCGGGAGTTACAACGCCTTCCCGACGTGGAGTTGACGATTCTTGCCGATGAATTGGCGGACTACGATTTCGCAACCGACTCCAGCGGGAAACCCATCAGCGCTACAGCCCAGACCGAATTGCCGGATTTCAACGTGGTCCGCTGCTGGAAATTCGGCAGCATCGGCAATCCTGCGCGCATCCTAAAGGCGGTTCGAAAAATCAAGCCCGACGTGGTCTGGTTCAACCTTGTGTTTTCCAGCTTTGCTACACCAGAGAATCCGTTTGCCGCATTCTTTGGGCTTTCCGCACCGGCTCTAACGCGTGCTGCCGGTTTCTATACGCACGTCACGCTGCACCACATCCTTGAGCATGTGAATTTTGCTGCTGCTGGAATACGCCGCGAGCGCATCGTGCGATTGGGCAGCGAGATGGCTACCCGAGCCTTACTTGGCGCGAATTCAGTTTCCGTTCTGTTACCGCATTACCGCCGAACTTTGGTAGAGAAATACTCCGCGCGCAACGTGCTTCTGGGCACCCACGGCACATTCGCCGCCAATCCCACTCCACCGGCCTTTTCAAAGCGCGGTAACCCGGACCTTCGCATTCTCGCAATTGGACACTGGGGCACCTATAAACGACTGGAAACGCTAATGGAGGCGTTCCCTGCTGTAGTTGAAAAAGTTCCAAATGCCCGGCTGGTGGTCGCCG
>JAZKAG010000007.1:0-17907 GCA_040389265.1 Acidobacteriota bacterium | reverse complement strand
CCGACCTTCACAAGAGGCCGGGCGCTTTTCTTTGCAATCAACGGCTTGGCGCCGCTGACGACCTGATGGCTAATCAGGTGGCGGCCTGATCACCTGCTTTCTCAGCGGTTGGTCTGTGCGTCAGATAGAACTGCACCAATTCGTTCCATGCTTTCTCAAGCCCCGGACCATCGAACATCGTATGTTCCTTGAGGCACATACAAAGCAAATCGATCTGCATGCTTTCCACTGGGAGACTCCCGAACATGATCGGCAGACCGCCTGCGTTGGCAGCAGTAGGACTGCGACCCATCCAGTGCCTTGCAAACGTCACAACAGCGGCCAGAAATGGTGTGCCTTTCTTCGTGGTTTCGTAGTGACGATCCCACTCCAGCATGATTTCGCGGTCTGTCGGCCCGGTCGCGTTGGCGTCGGTAGGCTTGGCCGCGCCGGGCGCTGGCGGGGTGCTCGCGTGGATCTCGCGGAGGGCTTTCCGAAAGGCCGGCAAGGCGTAGGTTTGCTGGTTGAATGAGAAGCGACCTTCTGCGACCGCGCCGCCTCCCAACTGCACCTGAAAAACGGACCGCTCTGCCGCGACCAGGGTATCGATGAAGGCCAACGGGACAACGAAGTCCATCGAGCTCTCCGATTTGCCGTCGACGAACCGCGGGAGCTGGGCCGGACCGGCGGGCTTCAAGGTGAAGATCTCGCCGTTGAGGCCGACCTTCAGGCCCTTGATGTCGAAAACGCCAGGCAGCGTAACTTCCAATGTGAACTGGTTTGGAAGCTTGCCGGTCCAGACGCCACCTACTTTAAAGACCGATGAGCTCAAGCCATGGCTATAAAGCCAGGCCGGCTCAATGACCACGCGACGCTCGCCGTCGAGCATTGATGTGTTGTTTGAGACGTGGCCAGGCATGCCGGCGCAACCGACCAACACCAGGGCGCAAAGAGCGAGGATGTGCTTCATGAGGTTCAGCGGATGGAATCTCTGTCGACCGTGCAAGACCAGATCAGGGCGACAATCCAGCCCAACCCACTCCAGCCGAGGAAAAGGTTGAGAACGAAGATTGCCACAACGTTGCGCTTCCTGCGTCCAATGATCGTTGGCAGGAAGTAAAGGCAGCCGAAGAGGCCCATGAGGAGAAACCCGCCAATCAGTGACACAACATGAAAAGACGGAGACTGGGTGTTTAAAGCGCCCGAAATGGCGGCATGTGCTGACCCCTGAAATGTCGCAAGGCCAAAACTGGCCGCGAGAATGACCCGTTTCATTACGCTGTTTATCGGCACTCAATCTCGACCGGTTTAGCGCGAAAGAAGTTATTCACAAGGACAGCCTATGTCCTACCCCCCATGCGAAAAGGGCGCATGAAAATGGTTCCTCAAACCGATTCGAAACAACTGGAGTTCCGATTTGACCTGGTGAAGTTGGAGCCGCGGCTGCAATTGACCGCGGCTACTTTGACCCCGACGCAGCGCCGCGTGCTCGCTTGTGTTTACGAACGATGGGCGCATCAGCTTCGCGTGAGTGCGAAGGTCCTTGAGAAATACCAGCAGCCTCCAAGGCGGAATTCGTTGAAGCCTCTGCCGCAGCGCCTGCTTTCCCGTAACTAGGCGGGCGTCCACCCTTCCCCGCGCGGGAGGGGACGTTTCCAAGGCCGGGGGGAAGCCGAAGCCCAAGCGAAACGAGCTTTTCACAGATGGCGTCCCGAATGAATTCGGAGCGGTTCGAGATGTTGTTTGCTGCCAAAGCAGCGTCCAGCGCAGTAATGAAATCCGCGCTTACCTGAATCGGCAACAGCTTTTGGTTCGGCCCTCGAACGTTCGGCACAGGGTGTAAATACACTTTATTGACAACCGGCTAAAGAAAAGTTTTGACACTACCGACAATATACTGAGTATATGCACCAATGAAACGCGGAGCGATAACGAAAGGTAAGGGTTCGAGGATGCTCACCGTCTGGGTTCCAGACGTTCTGATTCCGCTCCTGGACCATGGCGTTCAAGCGACAGATCTCGATCGCTCGAAGTTCATTCGGGCCGCGATCCGTGAAAAGGTCGCCAGACTACCCCACCAAGCGGAATACCCCAAAGCCTAAACCAGTTTTATGCAAACGCACTCACAGCAGCCAACCATCAACCCAACCAGCGGACTGCCTCTATGCCAGGTCCGCTTTGCCTGTCACCAGGCCAGTTTCGGCCGTCTGCCTGGATTCGACATGTACAACATCGTCGCGTTGTCGGCGCCGAGCGAAAAGCTCTGCGTCAATTCAACGGTCACATTGCGCGGCATCGAGCGCGCCGGCTTCCAACCTGTGGAGGTCCAATGATCGCCAGCCGCGCTGACATGGACCGCCGCGCTCGTTTTGTGAAGGTGATGGGCTGGACCCGCCAGACAATCTATGAAACATCGATCGCGCTGGCGGTACCGGAGCAGGATTTACGCGGGATGCTTGGGGGTTCCGTGGAGGTCTCACAATGTGTGGCAACCCGATTGTCTCGCTGGCTGGGCTTTAGCGAGGCCTGGTTGATGAATGGAGTCGGCGAGGCGGAGGAAGGACCCACGGCCGTGGAGGCCGCGATTCTCCAGGAGCGGACCAATTCCTACCTACAGACACTGCTGGCCAGTCCACAGGCCAGTCGCGAGCAGGCTGTTATCAAAGCACTGACGGATCGTGAAGCTCTTCCCCTCCATGAACGCGGCTACCTTTACTCGGCGCTAAAGCATCTCTTCGCGCTGGGCAGCGACATCCGCAGCGCCCTCGGCCAACTCGCCCTGAAGATCAGCGCGGCAGTGTCGATCGAAGAAACGATTTGCGAGCAGGTGACCTTAACCCTGCTGGCCAGAAACCCGTGACAAAATCCAAAAACTCTAACGCACACCATGTATCCAAAACTCTCAGTCTCTTTTCGTGATCCCGCGGACTTGCGTCCGCACCCAATGGTCAAGCAGATGCCGGAGCCGACCGGATGGCAGGCGGATGGTGACCAGTTCAATGCCCTGGTCGAAGACATGCGCGAGCATGGCTTGCGCAAGCCGCTCCTGATCGACGATGAGGGCCACCTGCTCAGCCTGGACGATCGCGCCAGGCATCGCGCGGCCCGGCAGCTCCAACTCGCCGAGGTTCCGGTCTCCGTTATCGCTACCGATTCGGTATTTGCGGCGATGATCTCATCAGTCTTGCACCGGAAGCACCTGAGCAAGTCGGCGCGGGCTTACATCCTTTACCCGTTGTTTGAGAAGGCACATCAGGAGGCAGCCCGGCGTTACACCGAAAATCTCAAAAAAGGCCAACAAATCTCCGTCCTGCACGCCGTGCAGGACGGGAAGGACGGAGTATCGAAACTTGCTTCCCGCGCTGGCATTTCTGACCGGCTTTTCCGCTACGCCGCCGAGGTCCACGACATCTTCCGGAAGGACGCCGAGTATAAGGCCAACCTGGAAGAGGCCATCCTCAGCGATGATCCTGAAGAGTGCGTGGCGCTCTCGCGCGTGGTCGCGGGCTACGGCGGGCGGAATGCCACTGCCGGGAAGAACAAAGGCGGGCGCGAGCAACTCTCGCTCTTCGAGGATGTGCTGGATCATCAGTTCAACCGGTTCAAGTACTGGGGCGAGCTCGCCGACGCCGATCGCAAGAAGGCTTGGGCTTACTTCGACCGCCGCGCCCAGCAGCTTACGGAAGAGGAGCTCGACTCGCTCGCCAGCATGCACGAGGCGATGGCTGAACGCGCCCGGAATCTCAAGGCGTCGA
This sequence comes from Acidobacteriota bacterium, assembly GCA_040389265.1. Taxonomy (GTDB): domain Bacteria; phylum Acidobacteriota; class Terriglobia; order Terriglobales; family Acidobacteriaceae; genus JAKAAZ01. The sequence goes on along the minus strand of JAZKAG010000007.1, from coordinate 14,173 downwards.
AGTAATGGCCCGCTTCACCACAGAAGAATTCATGGCCGGCGTGCAGGGTCTGTACGCCGAAGTCTGTCAATTTCACTGTGGGCTGGAAGGCCTTTCCAAATTTCGGCTGCCAGACTTCGAAGCCGCGCTGGAAGAACATAAAGCGTTGCTGGCGCGGCATCAGGCAATCGTTGTTGAGCGCGATGAGCTGGAATACAGGCTCGGAAAGGCAATGGAGGTTCTCAGATCGCTGGACCACTCCTTTGGCTGTGGCCACGCGGAGCACGGGCCGGATGATTGGGATAACCTGGTGCGGCATGTCGATGAGCTGATCAAGCGCGAAATGCGCATGCTGCGCGCAGGCTCAAGGCATCATATCGAGGCCTGCGTTGAAGAGCGCATGGTTCACCGGTGCCCTGGTTGCCTGGCTCAAGAGATTCTAGACGATAACAGGGGAAGCGGCGGCGCCATGAACCGGCCTCCGGCTCCGGCCGAAGCTGGGCCGCTTCCTCTGCCTTTTACCAATACAGATCCGAAGCGCACAGCCACGTCGCTGGCAATAGGCGAATGCGCAGAGGACGCCAAAGGACTGGCGACGGACGGGAATAAGCCACTAATGCAAAGCCGCGCGGCCAATGATGGGCCATCCGCGATAGGTAATCCTGCCAGCGACACTTTTGGACGCACAGCGAGCGATACGCGACGACAGGATAGGCTCGGGGCCATTGCGTGCCCTAACCCAGGTCCAATCCAAGTTCCGCGACGACCTGTGCTCCATCAATCTATTGGCGGCGCGGGTATTGACCGAACGGCGGGCGCATTGAGCGCTGATGTCTCGCCGGCGCCGCCGATTCAATTTAACAGCGGTGGGAAATCTGAGCCGAAACTGAGCGCCTGCGAGCGCCAGGGCAAAGACAAAGACGGCATCCCCCACGCCGCGCCCACCGCTGTTTCCTCCCTCCCTTCAGAATCTCAGTCTCAGAAGCCAACCTCAACGCAACCCCCCGCACATGCCGGATGAAACACAGGACGCACAAATTGTTACAGATGGTCCGCTCAACGCGCGGCGGGCCACCGAATACGCACGGCGCCGCAAGCTCTGGGACTCCTGGCAAGAGCTCAAAGCCAAAGGCATCCGCCGTGACGATGCCGCGCGCGCGCTTGGCATTGGCGAAATTACGCTCTGGCGGTTGGAGCGAGCGGTTGAGACCAGAGGCAATGATGCGTTTCACCCTCAGCATCACTTGTGCGGACGCCGGCCTGACCTCCTTCCGACTGACAAGGAGTTGGAGTGCGTCCGCCAAATCTACGTGAAACTGAATGAATCAACTGTGCGCGGACGCGGGCTGGGCTCGACGAAGGTCGGTGCTTACCGACTCGCGGCCAAGAGCTCTGACGACCGGATTGGTGAGGAGTTCCGCCGCGTGGTCTTGAAGCGCAAGAGCAAGACATTGCCGCCGACGTGGGAGCGGTTGCTCGATGCGCCGGCCAGCGTGCTGCAAAAGGTGCGCGAGGATGGGTCAACCTTCGGCTCGTACATCTCGACGCCGCGCGGGCTCACTTACGTGAATGTGGAGGGCGAAGAGAAGGCCATCCGCGCCGGGACGATCACTGAATCCGACGACGGCACGATCAATTTCCCGTGCGTTGTCCCGTGGCCATTTGGCGGGGACAAATGCACCGAGAAGTATGGCGTGAAAGTGGGCCGATTCCAGCTCCTGCCGGCGATCGACGTACGCACGCGGATGTGTACGGCGTTTGATGTCGTGATCAGGGCCAAGAGTTCTTACCGCGGCGAGGATGCCACAGCGCTGTTTGGGCGGCTGTTTGAGGACATCGGCATGCCAGAGGTGATGCGGTTGGAGCGCGGGTCGTGGGAGAGCGACATTGTGCGCAGCGCCCTGAAGCTGGCCAATGTGCCGGTCTTCAACGCCTGGCATTCGAAGCAAAAGAATGCGGTCGAGAATTTCTTTGACCGTCTTTGGACACCGCTCTCCCTGATGAAGGGCGATGTGGGCCGGTACCGGGGCGACAACAAAGAGAACACTGACCTGGTCTTGCAATGCCAGGAAGGCCGGCGTGATCCGCGGGAGCATTTCCCCACCGTGGAAGAGGCCATCAAAGGCATCAGCGGCGCAGTCGAGTTCGTTAATTCGGAGCCGATTGAGAGTAAGAACTGGGGGCGCTGGATCCCACAGCAGCTCTACATCGAGCAGGGCGGCAAGGAGCTGCGCAAGATGGACGGCGCCCTCCGGATATTTTTCTCGCGCGAGCAGCGCACGTGGACGGTGCGCCAGGCGTGCCTCGGCGGCAAGGTGCCAGGGCCGCTGATCGAGTTCCCGGTCTATTTCCAATGCGCGGAGCTATGGGAGTTCGAGGGGTGCAAGGTGAAGTGTTACTTCGACCCGTATGCCTCGGCGGTCACCGGCACGCTTGTCCTGCAGGACAATTGGCGTGGGCTCAAGCCAGGGCATGTGATCGCGCGCGATGTGCCAGCGCTGGATCTGCCGCCTCAGATCGTGCTGGCAGCCGACTGGGCCGGAGCGGGCGAGCATGATCGGTCTCTCCAGGTGCGCAAGGCCATCAGCAAGGCGGTGCGGACGGAGACTTGGAATTGGCTCGGGAAGCGCACGAGTGAGGCCAGGGATGGCTTGGGCAATGTCGTGATTGCGGAGAGGGGGCGCAACGCGGAGGCCAGCGCGGCGCCAGCTCGGCAGGATCGTCCCCAGCGGCGCGAGTCGGTTGCGGTCCTGGCGCCGGCGTCGCGCGAGCGCGTGGCGGAATCGACGCGGTTTGAGACGGAGAATGCTTTGGATTTCGTATGACGAATTATCGCGAACTGGAATTTAAGCGCAGTGAATGCGAGCGCCTTGCGGAGGCCAACAGGGTGTTGATTACCGAAAACGCGAAGCTGTTACAGCAAGTCAATTCGATCACCCAAGGATCTTTCGGCGCAACGCAAGTGATGGCCAAAGAGAACGCATCGCTCCGTAGCGCGAATGAGTTGCTTAGTGCGGCGCTGGAACGGGCGACTCACGCAAAGACGCAAAGACGCCAAGAGGAAGAAAGCAAGGAGACCAAGCGAGTGGTCGCGGTCAGGCCAGCATCATGGGGCAAGGCGGATAACGAGAACTGACGCGACACAAACAATGAAAACACGATCAACTCTAACACTCCTGGCGGCTGCGGTTCTGCTATTCGCGGGCGGCTGTGGTTCTTCACGGTACGTCATCAATGATACGCTTGAGCGTGACTACTACACTGGCGTCAAACATCAGTGGTGGGACTTGGAGCACGCCAAACGCTACACGCTGCAAGACGCCAATCGCGTGGTAGCTCAAATGCGGAGGGTGGAAGAGGGCGGCTACACCGATGTCCCTCCCTACAGCATCCGGATCCAAAGGGACTCCAACCACGCTCCCTAAAACCAGAGCACCGATTTGCCCACAATTTGTGCGGCCTGAAGCGCACCGAACAGCAGCAAACAATCAACATGAACACAGAAGAGAAGCTCAGATTAGCCAGCGACGCAGTCAATTACGTCCTCGGCAGGATACGTGAGGATGAGAACATTAAGTATTACTTGGGCACTGGCACTGAGGCGTACGCAAAGCTCAAAGCTGCCCACCTCGCCTGCAATGATCGAGAGCCAGGGGATCTGGACATGGCCGTCCTGACCTCGAACGGGAGGAAAGCGGACGCGGTTATACTTTTGAAGGTCAGGGCTGCGTTCGATAATTACGACGCGCGCACGTGTTTGTACCCAAGAGGTAATTTAAAGTACGCCAACGAACTGATCAACACGCTCCGGGAGGTCCTGAAGTGAGCTCGTTTCCATCAAAGATCCTCGCGGCTTGCTCCGCGGCTCATATTCCTCCTGGTCATTCCGGTCTTTGGGACGTCCTGAAATGCACCATTCGAAAGGAGATAGACGTTCCACGAAACGGCAAGGTTGTGACGCTCACACCAGGAACCTACACGAAGTTGGTCCGCCACACCGCGGCAACGGTGCATCTGGGATTTGGCGAGGTGGTGATGGAGGACACGATTTTTGAATTGCGCACGCATCTGAACTTCATGCTTCGAGCTCGGGGTCGCGTTCTCGTCACAGGCTTGGGCCTTGGATGCGTTGTGCGTGGTCTTCTGGCGAATCCTGCTGTCGAGCATGTCACAGTGATCGAGCGCGACGCGGACGTCCTGAAGCTGATCATGCCACACGCGTTCGATGTTCGTCAGCTTGGCAGGGTGAGCATCATCCAAGCAGAGGCCCTCCATTACGTCACATCCAAAACAGCGACAGCGAAGTTTGATTGTGCCTGGCATGACGTGTGGACGGATGAATCAGCCGGCGAGGAACACCTTCATCTCAAACACATGAAGCTGCTGTGTGAGACTCAAAACGTAGCCTTTCAGGGTGCGTGGTCTTTTCCTCGCGAATATCGCCGCGGGCTAGCGAACGTGATCTAAATCCCCAATCCCCCCTTCTATGACCGAAATCCAACAACTTCGCCAATACGCGCAGCAGATCCGGGAATGGCAGTCTCGCGAGTTACTTTCTGACAACGATTTACTGAAGCAATGCGGGCTGCTTGGTTCGACCAAGACTTATCGCCGCGTTCTGGATCCAGAGGACAATCTCGAGGGCCTCGATATCGAGCGGCAGTTGCATCAGTTCACGCAGCAGTGGGTTGTGATCGAGACCAGGGCGGCGGCTGGTGCCGGCGCCGAAGATGACTATGACGATTTGAGTCATGTCAACGCGGCTCGCCTGGCTGTCACGGATGCCCTCGCCGAGAAGGGCAACAACCGACTGGTGATCATTGAGGGACCAAGCGGGTCCGGTAAAACCAGCCTGCGCCGCATCCTGGTGAAGCGCTGGCCCAACGTCTCGACGGCCGTCGACGCCGATGAGACCTGGCGCGAGTCACTGACCGCCATGCTCTCGACGCTGCTGATAGAGGTTGGCCCGATCGAGCGCAACAAGGGCGAGGGTGTGCGCAGCGCGGATGTGCTCATCCCCTACTCGGCGATCGAGCAGAAGCGAAAGCTCTTCGACGCGCTGCGCGTGCGGAAGCGAATCCTGTTCATGGATGAAGCGCATCACATGGGCGTGCGCACCCTCAACATGGTGAAGAGCATCCTCAATGAGACGCCAACGGTCGTGGTCTTCCTGGCGATTGGGACGTTGCTCAAAAGGCTCGAGCAAAATGCTTACGAAGAGGCCCGGCAGCTCACGCGCAATCGGTTGGGCGAGCGCATCGTGATTTCTTCCCCCGCGCCGGATGAGGTCGAGAAGTTTGTCGCGCGGCGTGGCGTGAAATTCACGGACACCAAGGAGGCCAAGAACTGCGCGGCCAAACTCGCCGCAGACGCTGTCACACGCGGGAACTGGAACTTCGTGAACATGGTCGCCAGGAAGGCGAGAAAGCTTTGTGCCAAGGGTCCGATCGACACTGAGCAGTTTGTGGAGGCGCTTACGGCGGCGCTGAAGACGCGGTGAGGTGTTTATGAAATCGAACGAATTAAAAGTTGGAGACAAGGTTCAGTGGGTTGTTGTGCGAACGCGCGGCCAAGGTTTCGGTATGAGCCAGCGCACAGGCGTTGTCGTGGAGATGGGTCCATCATCTGCTCTTTGTCGGATGAGGAATGGACGCAAGACCTGGCAATGGATTGGTGATCTTGAACTGGAATCATCCCCCGGCCAACTCACTCAGTTTGTGCAGGGACTCTCTGGGAAGGAGCCCGCTACCCAGCATGAATAAGAGCAAAGGGGATAAGAAAGGCGGGTTGCCGGCGAGTATCTATCACACGAAAACGGGTGGATATCGAGTGGCGATCAAGCGCGCAAACAAGCTTGTCATCGACCGAAGGTTTTCAGGCGAGGGGGCGCTCGCGCGTGCGATTAAGGCGCGTGATGAAGCGGTACTGGCAAATCCGACGGTCACCAAGGTACCCAAGAGCAACACCGGCCATATCGGCATTTCTGAAGGCGTCCACTGGAAAGGGCAACGGCCGTTGAGGTGTTTCGCCGTGAGTTGGAACGTAGCGGGGAGGCCGTTTATGAAGAGGGTCTATTACGGCCGCAACCGCACGCGCGCGCAGGCGCTCAAGATGGCCATTGCCATCCGCGCATCTTTTACCGGGGCCGAGGACTCACGCAAAGACGCCAAGACGCAAAGGTAACGAAGCATGAAGCATGAATTAATGGAACGCAGTCCGGTGGCACTGCTGCCTGAGATCAGCAGCGCCAGGCGAACGCCAGAGGAGCTGTGTGATGAAGCGGGAGGAGACCCAACGTCGGTTCATACCGAGCAACCGCATTTCTACACGTCGAACGCTCGCGACTCTCTCGACAATTATCAAACGTGCGGCAGTGAACACTTTGATGATTGGAGCTTTTCCCTTTGGCGCGGCTCTTCGCCTTGGTTCGATGGGGAGTTTGAAGGCTTCGAGCGTACGCCACTCATTTGCGTCTCTTTAGCCAGTGGCAAAGGCTGCGATGGCATTGCTGAAATTCTCAAACACCAACGGTTCATCTATTTCGATGACAAGGAGTCCTGGCGCACTGCTTACCGACTCGCGCGTTTGCTACTGAAACGACAGACTATCAACCTCTTGGACTTGGGTCGTTTCTGGTTTCCTTACCTCGCTGGCGTCACTGACTTAGGAGTCACCGAGATTTACACGTGGCCGCGAAAGACGGCACAGCAATGAAGAATCACACCGCTTATAAACTGGCCTTGGCGTGCTGTGGTCAGCTCGCGGAATACTGCGAGAAGATCGAGATTGCGGGCTCCATTCGGCGCGCTCGGCCTGAGGTGAATGACATTGACCTGGTCTGTCTGCCCTGCGCGGGACGGGAGGAAGCACTTCGCGCGCGGATCAAACAACGGACGGATGTTGTCAGTGAAGGCCAACACTCACTTATTGTGCGGCTGCGCGGGGCCAACACTGGGTTCCAGTTGGATGTGTGGTTTGCCAAGCCGCGCCAGGCGGATTTGCTTGAAACCGTTCCTGGAACATGGGGCACGGTCCTGCTCTGTCGAACGGGCAGCAAGGAACACAATATTTACCTTGCCACCAAGGCCCGCGAGCTGGGCTTGAAATGGGAAACGACACGCGGCCTAGTCGCAGATCCAGACTCGCCCAAGGCCCGCGTCATTGCCTCTGAGACTGAAGAGGAAATCTTTGCCGCGCTGGGGATGGGGTTTGTTCCTCCCGCGCTCAGAGAGGTCGGAAGGTCAGAGGTCAGACAGGAAGCAAAGGAAGAAGGAGCTGCCGTATGACAAAGAAAGAGGAGGCACTGCGCGCTTGGGAACGGCTTCGACCGGGTTATACGCGGATTTGGTTGAGCTCTCAGGACATAGAATTTCTCGGGAAGTTGAGGGAGAGCGGCATTGTGGGTGAGTTCCCTCCGGAGGTAATGCTCGCTTCCCATGCGATCAGGGATTTGAAGCGGTACGCGCAGGTGATGGGGGTCACTCCTGCTGACAAGGATCGCGAGGCTGCGTTTCAGGACGTCCGCACTCCAGGAAAGGGCGTGTCGTGAACGGCGCGTTGTTTCTGATGTTTGCTTCTGGATTTGTCGCCGGCATGGCGGTGCATCGGGCCGTGGTCTCTGCCAGGGAATCGCGGGTGCGCAATGAACGGATGCTCACCTGGACGATCACCAGGGCCTTCGAACGAGACGAACTTGCGCTGCGACCTGGCCAAAGGAGGGGCACGTGAGCTTTATGATCACGATTGGTTCGCACCCTGTGCGCTTCTACCTGTTCACGCAGCAGCGCTGTTACGAAGTTTGCCGTCGTTCCGAGGCCACGCGGTTCACCTCGCTCGTGCTCGCACACTACGTGGCTACCCATTTCGAAATCGGGAAATATTCGGTAATCACTTTGCCCTCGCCTGACCACTCCGCTCCAAGACGCTCAAGGGCTGCATTTGCGTTTTCAGATTCAGCCCAACCGAAGAACAAGGGGGAACGGGCACGTCGGGCGGGGGCGCAGCTTAAACGCGGAACGCAGAAGGCGGAGCGCGGAATTCTGAGAAACGGAAATCAAAAAAACTGAATGAAAGGAACTATGGCTAAAATTGCACCGGAGCCGGTCAACGACACGGCAGAATACAAAAACTTCATCGAACTGCTGGGGATCTACACAGCGAAGACGAATGAGCTCAACGCGCTCCAGATTCAGGCTGATGAGAGTTTGCTCGGCGTCCTTGATGACACCAAGGATGATTATGCCGAACACCAGGAAACCCTCACGAAAACTGGTGAGGCGATCGAGCTGTGCGCGCGGCGGCATCCGGAATGGTTCGGCGAAAAGAAATCCATCGCAACGCCGTACGGGACGGTGAAGCTCACGGACTCAACGGTACTCGAGGTGGGTAATGCCGAGCTGTCGACGGTGCTGATCAAGGCTCAGGCTGAGAAGGATGCCGAGTTCAAGGCGGACCACTATCTGCGGATAAAGACCGAGCTCAACCTTGAAGCTCTCGCCACGCTCGATGATGCGACGCTCAAACGGCTGCGCATCGAGCGGGTGACCAAGAGCAATTTCTCGGTCGTCCCGGCAAAGGTGAAGCTCGGCAAAGGAGCGGCAGCCAAGAAGGCCGCAGAGGTGACTGCATGATCCGCGGGCCGTTCTTAAAGGGGAGATCGGCTATGAAGCATGCACCGCGCGTGAGTCCGCCGCGGTGCCGTTGCGGAAACCTGAAGGCACACGATTGGCATCTGCTTTGCCAGGCTTGCTGGGCGCGGCTGCCAGTCGATTTGCAGGATGAGGTCTGGAATGCATATCGCGAGCAGCGAGGCAGCGAACGGCACACGGCCGCAATGAGGGCAGCGATCGAATTCTTGAGGAGGCAGCCGTGAGTCGCAAGGTGGATACGGGCGAGAGGCAGCCATCCGGTTCGCAGACATGTAAGGATCGGACGATGCTGGGCCTTGAGCTGCTGTCGAGAGTCGCCATGCCCAAGGTCTGCTACACGCAGCAGGAGATCGCAGCCTGGTGTGGTTGCAGTCACCAGGCGATTTATCAAACCGAGAAGAAGGCGCTGCGAAAGCTCCGGCATCCGGCAGCGCTGAAAGTTCTCAAGGCTCTATGACGGACAAGCAGGCCAAGTTCTTTTACTTCCCCGCCTGGGGCAAATGCGCCGACGCGAACGAATGGCGCATGGAGCGCGGGCGGCTCGTGGGCGCGCGGCTCGCAGCAGATGGGCAGCATCAGTGCGGGGTGCAGAGTGTGAGGCCGCTGTTTGATGCGATCTGGGACGCGGCCGAGGCGATTGCGCTGGCTGAGCATCGAGCGGTGAAGCCGGATGATCTGCGCCACGGGTGCCATGTGGTCGCAATCGGGCGGGACCGGAGCTCCAAGGAGATGGTCAATAAAGAGGTCGAACGCGTGGTGAGTTTGTTCCGCCTGCTGACTAATCCCGAGAATGTCGAAGCGCAGATGAATTGGGATTCCCCGGAACGCGCCGAAAAAAAGAACCTGATCCAAGCGATCAAAAAGAAGGCGCCCGATGAATACATCTGCCACATCGCGCGGGACCGCTGGAATGGGCAGTTTGAGTATCCGTGGTGGGAGGATCTGCCGTTGCCGGCGCTGCGGCAGCTCGCCATGACGTTGAACAATCGAAATGCGAAGTGGGAGGCGGGGAAGGTTGAGAGTTGAGAGTTGAGGGAGCTGATGAAGAAACCGAAACAATCCAGCAAGTTGACGCGGTCACAACTGCGTTATCAGAGGTTCCTTCATGCTGATTCAGGTCTCTCCTTCGCAGAGTGGCTGAAAACGAAGTGGGCGAAAGAGACAACCGCGAATGGACGCTAATGAACGCGAATTGGAAATGGAACTGTGGCTGCCAGAACTGGGCGTCCGCCATCGAGTCATGCACGGGGTGCCAGTGTTACTCTTCTGCTGGTACATGTTCCCAGTTTGCCCTTCCACGCTTTTCTCGCTGAATTGAATGGGCAAGGAGTTCAAGCAACTAGGTTTGTTTGACACGCCGAAGCCGGCGATGCCGGAGATCGCGCCCGACAATCCCAACGTCGCGCTGTTTGTCTCCTTGCTTGAAGGCCGGAGTTGGGTACCAGCCAAACAAATTTTGATCGAGATGGAAAAACCGGTGACCGAGGACAGCAAGCGCTGGCTGCGTGCGCTCCGGCGCGCGAGCACAGGCAGGATCGCGGGCGGGCCTGGCATGCCTGGCTACAAGCTCGTACTCGAGATGACCGCCGAAGAATATGGCCACTGGCGCAACACGATGCGCAGCCAGACGCGCGAGATGCTCCGGTGCGTCCTTCAGGCAGATAAGGTTTTCTATCGGCGGGGCAATGTGGAGGTACCAGTCTAATGATGTCCAAGGCGGTCACAAATCCAGCGCTGCGCTATTATGGCGGCAAGTTTCGGCTCGGTTGGTGGATTGCAGCGCAGTTCCCGCCGCATGTTTCGTACGTGGAACCGTTTGGCGGGGCGGCTGGGGTGTTGCTGCGCAAGCATCCGGTACCGGTTGAGGTGTACAATGACCTCGATGGCATGGTGGTGAATTTCTTCCGCGTCCTGCGCGAGCAGCCGCAGGAGCTCGTGCGGATGCTCAAGCGCACGCCGTTCTCGCGCGCGGAGTTTGATCAGTCCTACGAGCCCGCGGCGGATCCACTGGAGGCCGCGCGCCGGTTCTTCATTCAGGCCTGGCAAGGATTCGGCGGGCCGCGGCTGCACAAGATAACGGGATGGAAGATGCAGAAGCGGATCTGGACGGATAGCCGGGCCAATCAGATGGAGGAATGGCATGCCTCGATTCGCAACCTGCTGCGAGTGGCGCGGCGCTTTCGCTCGGTGCAAATCGAGAGTGATGATGCGCTGAAGGTGATTCGGCGATTCGACACGGTCGACACGCTGTTCTACTGCGACCCGCCTTACCCCAGCGATACGCGCAACGAGACCTGGTGCAAAGTTGCCTACACGCACGAGTTCACCAGTCACGATCATGTTCACCTGGCGAACCTGCTGAAGTCGATCGATGGGATGGCAGCCATTTCCAGCTATGCCAATCCACTTTATTCCGAGCTCTTCGCTGACTGTGAGCAGATCACAAAGACAACACAGACAATGAACAAGACGATCGCAACGGAAGTTATTTACCTGTCACCGAAGCTGAGCGCGGCGAGGGCACTGCTGTGAACGCAATCACGTTGATTCAGCCTTGGGCTTGGTTCGTGGTGCATGGGTTCAAGCAGTGGGAGACGCGCTCATGGCAGAGTGACAAGTTTGGCCCGTTGGCAATTCATGCGAGCAAGAAGGTCTGCCCGATGGGGGGAGAGCTTTATAACCATGTGCGCAGACGCTTCGGCGATGAACGGTTCGCGCCACACCAGCCGCCGCGGTGGGATGATCTACCGCGCGGGGCGGTCGTGGGGAAGGTCCTTTACAATATGAAAGCCAACGATGCTGCCTTCTTCAAGCTGGACGAGCTCGAATTCACGCTCGGCGATTTTTCTGAGGGGCGATGGTTGTGGAGGATGAAGGACCCCATCGCCTTTGAGAATCCAAAGCCGTGCAAAGGGATGCTCGGTGTGTGGTGGTGGGACGAAGTTGTGTGATCGAAATTTTATGAACTGCAATTGCATCAAAGAAGTCGACGAACTCTTAAAGGCCCAAAATCTTCAGCTAGCTTGCACGGCCTTATCGTATCCCGGATTCAAAACCATGATCTACGTCGGGTGCTCCTGGATCGAAAAAGAGAAGGCACCGAGGGGGAAGCGATCGTCGCCGCCTCCAATGTATGCGACCTATTGTCCATTCTGTGGTGTGGCGGTCAAACCGAGCGAGGAAGGGACCGAACCCAATGCGGCATAAACTCTTTCTCCTTGAAAATGAGGTACCGCGCTGCGCTGTCTGCGGGAAGCCTGCCACCTGCTATGGCAAATACGAAGGCTGGAACGAAAGCTCTTGTGCGTGCAATGCCTGCTGTGCTCACGGCAATGAGGACGGCGACTGCAAGCCGATTGAGATCTTCTTTTGTTGCCGCATCCGCAAATGCGGCTGGCGTGGTCAGGAACATGAATTGTTCCCCGTAACGAAGAGACGCAATCCCGGCGTGATGTACCAGGTTTGTCCGAAGTGTGGGGAAGATGAATTCTACGTTCGCCCGCTCAAGGATTGCTTACCCGCCCTCAACGCCGGCAAAACCCCCAACGTAACACCGGCAGCTTCAAAGGTGTAAGCTATGGCTACCAACAAACCCAATCGAAACAAGGTCCGGTACCGACTGATTGAGTGGATTGATATCCGCGACGGCGTTATTTACTTCGGTATCGAGGCCAGGAGGAAAGATTGGAAAAAACCGAAGCACGCCTCCATGGGAAACCGTCCATTGATCTATTCAGATCGCGCCATAGCAAAACGGAATACGCGTTGGCTGAATAATCCAAAGGGCACCGAGCCGGAGTGGGCTGTCGGTCTATGACGCTTCTGGAAGCCACAGGCATGCTGATTGACTGCGCAAAGACGTGGGCGCCAGAGAATGACCGCCTGATGAAACGAGCCGTGAAGCGCATGGAAAAGCGGCTGCTCGTGCTGCAGGTCCGCGCGGCCAAGGAACGGCATCGGCGCCGCCGCATTGCCTGGAATGACCTGCAAGCGATTAAACCGGTGTGTGATTGTGGCCATGCGTTCGAGTTGGGCGAGTTCGTTCGCCAGGCAGAGCTGGGGGCGCGGGGTTGCATCAAACACTTTCAATGCCCGCACTGCGACGTGTTGGTGATCGGAGTGCGCAGCGAATGAATGAGCAGTTGGACATTTTTGGCGGGAGTGAGTTTGTGGCGGCGCCCAGCACTGAAAAGTGGGACCCCGTGACGGACATGGCTTTCCAGCCACAGAACTGCAACGTCGCCGGCTGCGACGGCAAATACTACCGCAATGGCGCCTATCTCCAGTGCCCTAAGAAACGCGACCACTGGCGAATGGTCGACTGCGTGGGTCGGGAAGATCATCCGCACTTCGAGGCGTTCGCGAGGTACCGGCGCCAAATCGGCCACCCCATCGATTGATGAAGAGCAGCAAAGATCATCCTGGCCAGATCTTGATGTTTGGCGATGTGCTGGCGGATGGGCTGGGCGGGTTTCGCATCGTGCCCAAGAAGCCCACGCGGGAGATCTGCGCGCGCGAGGCGGAAAAGGTGCTGGGCCTCGGCAACGGCAGCTTCTCGTATATCGTCAACACGGCGCTCGGTCAGAAGCATTTGAAGTGGCGGCGCCTCTCCGATCGTCCGCGCAGCAAGTTTTTGGTGGAATATGAATCTGTGATTGCGTACCTCGAAGCCACAAAGAAGCTGGATTGATCGTCCGGTGTGATCGCTGGTAGAAGTTCCTAGGGAAATCCTCGAAGCGCTTTGAATGCTGGGCGCCCTCCGTAGTATCTAGCCTCTCCGGCCTGCTCTCATGGTGCCTTAACGCACGGGTCACATGAGTCGCAATCGCAGCCAACAAACTTCTAAAGCCGTTCCGCAGTCTTGCGCGAATGTTCCAGGCTTTTGGCCGTGTTGGGCACCGCGCTTCAGTGTGACCCCACTCAGCGAATACCCCTTGGTGTCCATCACGGCTTCTCTCTACTCAAACTAATTATGAAAATCGATCTAATTCTCGGCATCGTCCGGCACATGCTCACAACTCTCGGCGGCGGCCTGGTCGCCAAGGGCACGCTGGACGGTGATCAATTGACTCAAGGCGCGGGGGCAATTGCCACGCTGCTCGGCATTGCCTGGTCAGTCTGGGCGAAGCGGGCCTCGAAGGGTAACGCTGCTGCGGCCGGGACTCCCGCGGCGATGGTGGCGATGTTCTTGTCGGTGGCCGGGCTGCTCCTTGGCACCGGTTGCCAGACGAAGCTGGCGGAGGGCGGCGCATACAACGGGGACAAGGCGCTCTACGAAGCGGATTCCACGATCACGGGCGCGTATGACACGCTGCACAGTTTCGTGAAGTGGGAGTATGAAAACCGCGCCTCCCTGAAACAGTGGCCGGAAATCAAGCTCGCTGCGGATAATGTGCGCGTGAATGCCCAGCAGTGGATCGATACGGCCATCGCAATGCGTGATTCGTACGTGGGCGACCCTACCACGCAGAATAAGGACAGCCTCGCTACGGCGGTCAGGATGCTGCGGACCGTGCTCGCCGAGAGCGCAAAGATAATCACGCAGC
>JAZKAG010000006.1:0-5873 GCA_040389265.1 Acidobacteriota bacterium | reverse complement strand
CACGCCCAATACTTCCCACCTTGCCATCCGGGAGGATGCCTTCCAGCCCGTATCCAACTTCAAATCTGTAATGGTGATCGTCAGTCGCGATGAGAAACAGCAGACCCCGGTCGGTGCCTTTCTGCCCAACCTTCCACTTCTCTTCCAGGCGAACCGCAAAATCATCAATGGTGTCGTCGCCCGTGGTCTTGATTGTGACGACCGCAATCTGGGCGTGCGCCTGTTGATCGACCTCGGTGCACAGTTGTTCCAGATGACTGCGAGTATCAGGAGAGAGCACGCCCGCGAAGTCATTCACGTAGCCAGTCGGCTTTAAATCATTGACATTTTCCGCATGTGCGATGGATGCTGCCGCCCAGGGGAAAAGCGCCAGCAAAACGACCACAACCGAGAGACCCCATCGCCGCCATCGGGTGGGAGTGCAACACGGCCGGAGCGCCACATGGCCGCCGGAGCTGTCGACTGACACACTCCACCTTCGTTGCGATCGGGCAAGCCGTGGTAACCCTTGGGTTCGCATGCTTCCCCTGATTGTACGATGCCGCCGCCGCCAAAGTTCCCGGTTGGTAAGCGGCGCGGCATCCACCGTATTGTCCGCGATTGGTGTAGGTTATTGGATCTTGAAACCGGTCTGTTGGGTCAGCGCGGCAATCTGTTTCTGGCGGTCTTCCGACATGCTCTGGACCCTCATTCCCACTTCGCTCATTTTGGGCACACTGGCCATGGTCTGGGCGCTATGTGCCACCTGCTGGTCATTTTTGATGTAGGCGTCCATCTGCACCAGGTAGAGCTGGTCGAATGGCTTGCCTGTCATTTTCTTCATCTGCTTCTCAGCCTTCTTAGTCTGGCTAGGCACCATTTCCGGCTGCATTCCCATCTGACCGTTGGGATTGGGAACGATCAGATCGCCCGAAATCTTGTGGTTTTCGCTGATGACCTGCTGTGCAAATTTCTTTACGTCTTCGTTACTGCTGTTTTTCAATGCCATCTTGCTAAGGTCGTTCTCAACGTCAAAGTTCCGGCGAAGATTTCCGAAAGTATTGCGCTGCATCATCTGCTCATTGTTCTCCGGTGCCATCGGGCCGTTCGGCTGCATTCCGTCTGGAGACATATTGCTGTTGGGGTTATTCATATTGTTCGGCGATCCGCCCATGGGCGTGGTCGGACGCACCTGCGACAACGCCGCCGGAGACATCGCCAATACCAATACCGCGGGAGCCAAAAAGCTCGCTCTCATAAAATTCAAGTGCTTTCTCAGTCTCATCTCGCTTTCCTCCATGGTCCGCGACGGATCGTCCTAACGCCCCGCTCGACCTTTAGAATCTAAGAACTTTAGACGACGCCTTCCCCCGAATGGTCTCCTGCGGTGTCCGGATTCCAGCGTTTGCCAAACCGACGACCGGGATCGATAAGGCGGCCTCGCCGCGCTCGAACATTGATCCTACACAGTTCTCCGCTCACGAGATAGAGTGAAAATTGCATATCCGAATCAAACAGAGTCCAGACGAATATCCAGCAGGAAAAGACGAAGGGGTCATGTCGCTCTCACCATCCAGTGAAGTTCGCTGGAATGACGGCAAGGGCACCGTGTATGAAATGGCATTCGACGATTTCAATGGCGATGGTTGGCCGGATATCGTAGCGGCTCGTTCCGACGCGCCGGATGCAATCTGGTTCAGCACCGTCCCGAGAACCTCCCGACTGGGGCAGCTCGCACCCGCCCACCCCTTCACTACTCCGGCATCTGCAGGATCTGGCGTACCTCGACCGGCGCCCAGCAGGTAATGACCCGCTGCGCCCCCGGCCCGAGGCTGATCCATGGCGGCAGCTTCCAAGATCCACAAACCGCCGGTGTGCTCTTGGGCGTGTGGCCCCTTCTGACAGGGGGAGCGAAAACATCAGGAATACCTTGACCTTCTACACGTCAGGCCTGTATATGTAGAAGCCATAGGCATGAAAAATAACGAGGACAAATTCGACCTGCCACAAGGCACCCTCGACCTGCTCATTATGAGGATCGTTGCGTTGGGCCCCATTCATGGCTACGCCATTGCCCAGCGAATTCAGCAGATCTCGCGCGATGCGCTGCAGATCCAGCAAGGCTCTCTCTATCCGGCTCTTCATCGTCTGGAATATAAAAAGTTCCTCGCATCGCAATGGAAGTCTTCGGAGACCGGTCGCGAAGCCAAATTTTACGAGTTGACTGCCAAAGGTCGAACTCGACTCCGCACTGAAACCGAAAACTGGGTGCGTCTCACCGACATCGTCAGTCTCATTTTGAAAGGAACGCTGGAGGAAATCTGATGGGCTGGCTAGGTAGACTTTTCGCCCGCAAACAGATGGAAGCTGAACTCGACAAAGAACTGCGCTTCCACTTCGAATCCCAGGTTGCGGATAAGGTTCGCTCCGGCACCGCAGAGAGCGAAGCCCGCCGCCAGACGCGCCTGGAGTTCGGAGGGATTGAGCAGATCAAAGAGAACTGCCGCGCGCCCCGCGGAACCCTGTGGCTGGAATCTACGCTGCAGGATCTTCGCTATGGAGTGCGTCAGCTTCGCAATGCACCAGCATTCACGTGTATCGCCGTCCTCACTCTGGCGCTTGGCATTGGCGCCAACATTGCTGTGTTCAGCGTAGTCAATACGATTTTGCTGCGCCCTCTTCCATTTCCGAATGCGCACCAGCTGGTGCGGATTGTCGAGAAAGATCCGAAAGCCGGTGAATCCTCCAAAACCTATACCGCGGATATCACGCAGGATTTCCAGCAGCAGAATCATTCCTTTCAATCCGTCAGTGGCTATTTCGCATTTACCGGGCCGAACAACTTCAAGCTTTCTGGCAGCAGTCAGCCAACGCCTGCTACAGGAATTCTCATCGCCGAGGGATTTTTTGAAACGCTCGGCGTCAAACCCGCAATCGGCAGGCTGCTCCGCCCAGAAGAGTTTGTCCATCATGCCCAGCCCGCTGCCTTATTAAGCTATTCGTACTGGAAACGCACGTTTGGCGGCGACCCCGGCATTGATGGCAAAACGGTTGACCTGAGCGACAAGCTTGATCTGAACAATTCTTCCGTCACAGTGGTCGGCGTATTGCCACAGACATTTGACTTCGGCGCAGTCTTCTCCCCCGGAGCCAAGATCGATCTTTTCGTCCCTTACATCATGGATGATTTCCGCAACGACGGAAACGACCTGGCACTGGTCGGCCGTCTGAAGCCAGGCGTGAGCATGGCGCAGGCCCAGAGCGAGGCCGACGCGCTGTTTCCGCAGTTCTATTTTGAGAATAAGCATCCGGAGTATGGAAAGGGATCCACCGCCCAGCTCACCGGCCTGAAGGACTATGTCAGCGGAAAACTGCGCCGCTCCCTGGTTGTGCTGTGGTGTGCCGTGGGGATGATTCTGCTGATTGTTTGCGTGAATCTCTCCAGCTTGCTGCTCACGCGGGCGGCCGCACGTAGCCGGGAATTCGGAATGCGCATCGCTCTAGGCGCGAAACGCAGCCGTCTTGTGCGTCAACTGCTCACAGAAAGCCTGTTGCTGGCAATGGTTGGAGCGATACTGGGCTTAGGGATTGCCTATATTGTCATCGCCTACCTGGCGCACCAGGGGTCTCTCAGTCTGCCGCTCCTCAGTATGGTGCGGATTGATGGCACCGCATTGGCGTGGACGCTGTTCATTGCAGTGGGAGCCGCCGTTCTTTTTGGAATTACGCCTGCGCTGCAAATGTCCAACAACCATCTGCAGGAGGTGTTGAAGGATGGTGGGCATGGAGGCAGTGTGGGCAGACGGCACGATCGCATGCGCTCCTCGCTAGTGGTGACTGAAATCGCCCTGGCCTGCGTGCTGCTGGTCGGAGCCGGTCTGCTGCTGCGCAGCTTTCTTCGTGTTCTCGACGTGGATCTTGGTTTTGAACCGGCCCGCGCCGGCTCAATCAGCTTTGATTCCGACGATGGTGGAAACCCCGCCAAGCGAGTCGCGATCTGGCAGGAAGTGGTGCGTCGCGCATCAACGATTCCTGGCGTCGAAGCGGCAGGTATATCTGACAATCTGCCCATGAGCCGCAACAGAAGCTGGGGGATCGCAGCCAAGGGTCAACAGCAAGTCGATGCCAAGGATTTTGTCCCCGTTTTTGTCTACATCGTTTCGCCGGGATATCGAACGGCGATGGGAATGCGCATGCTGGAGGGCCGCGATATCAGTTGGGAGGATCTTGTCAATAATCGCAATGTCGTCGTCATCAACCAGACGGTCGCGCAAAAATTATGGCCAGGGCAGAACCCTGTCGGCCGCCATGCAATTGCAGGCGGAGCAGACGCGGAGGTCATCGGCGTAGTTGCCGACGTTCGCGAAACCTCGGCCGAAGAGGCGGGAGGAGCGCAGATGTACCTCCCGGCAACAAAACAGTTTGGACCTGAAGGCTCGTATCTGGTGGTGCGGTCCAAGCTTCCTCCTGACTCGCTGGCCGGGTCCGTAATGCGGATGCTACGGGACAT
This sequence comes from Acidobacteriota bacterium, assembly GCA_040389265.1. Taxonomy (GTDB): domain Bacteria; phylum Acidobacteriota; class Terriglobia; order Terriglobales; family Acidobacteriaceae; genus JAKAAZ01. Next base: position 1,384 of record JAZKAG010000006.1, on the reverse strand, counting down.
CAATCCTGGGCAACCTGCTACGGAGTTCAGACCGGTTCAAGGACTGGTAGACCACGCCACTTCTCCACGCCGTTTCTTCGTTCTGCTCGTCGGAGCCTTTGCAGGATTGGGGCTGCTTCTGGCTTCGCTTGGAATCTATGGCGTCATCTCGTACGTGGTGACGCGCAAGACCCAGGAGATTGGAATCCGCATGGCTCTGGGCGCAACTCAGACCCGTGTGCAACTGGATGTCATCTGGGAAACGATGCAGCTCGCATTGATTGGAATCGCCATTGGATTTGCCGCTTCGCTTGCCCTTGCGCGCCTGATTGCCTCCCTTCTGTTTCGAACACAGCCAACCGATCCACTTACATTTCTCGCGATGGTCGTTCTTCTGGGCGGTGTCGCTCTGCTGGCCGGCTATATCCCCGCTCGCAGAGCGTCAAAGATCGATCCAATGGTTGCGCTGCGGACAAATTGATGGCAGAATTCTCGCGCCGCGTTCCCCTTTAGCTCTGTACTCGCATCACCGTTTACGTCGCCGATGCACTTATCGAGCCAGGATTTAAATGCGCAGTGTCAGCGCTACCCATCCTTCGACCGCGAGCACCGCGCATCCCGCGCTCGTTCCTCCGCAATCCCAATATCTCGCATCACATGGGTGATTCCGGCGATGAGGCGTGTCGCCTCAATCTTCCACACCGCCTCAATCGCCCGGTGAATGTCGCGGATGCATTCAGCGATTCGCGACTGCGTCCGCAGGGTAGATCTTGATCCAGTGATTCCTCATCTGCGGCGCCATCCTCTTGCCTTCGAAATTGAATACGATCAGGTTCGTGTCCTGCCGGGGCATGTGGCAATGAATGCAATTGTTCGTGACCGGGTGACCCGGTTTGGAGAAGGTCGCAGAGTCTGGCTTGTGGCAAGTCAGGCATTTTATCGAAAAATAGGCTGCGTCGTGCTGCGTTACATGCACATCGTGGCAAGTCAGGCAGGTCATCTTCGAGGAGCGATAGCAGAGGCTCATCTCCAGCATCCCAACCTGGTTGCCATGCACATCCGGCGGGGCGTAGCGACCCGGCGGCGGAAGATCGATGAACTTCTCCAGTACATCCCCCGGATGATAAGAAAACGCAGGCTTCAGAGGCCAGCCCAATCCAGCATGACACCAGGCACAAAGATCCATCTGCCGCTCGCGCGAGAGCCGGCGCGCGATCTCGGTCAGCACGGCGATGCCGCTGGCGTTGTCGATCGCGCCGTTGCAGATCAGGTCCTCGGCCGGCACGTGCTCGCTATCGTCGGTCGAGAAGTCGGTAAGACGAAAGAACGCAGCCGACAGTTGCGCGGTCGCCTCGGCTCCGTTGGGAACGAGCCACGTGTCCTGGCTGCCGAGCCGATCGCGGCG
>JAZKAG010000005.1:3330-4065 GCA_040389265.1 Acidobacteriota bacterium | reverse complement strand
GACCCTGCGCCACCTGAACCGGAAATTGCAGTCCGCATGATGGCCGCGGGCTATAACTACGACCACATCGATGCCTACGTCCTGCTGCACTCGAAAGTGGTCGGCGGCAAGTTGATTTCTCCCGGCGGCGAATCCTATAGCGTTCTGATTCTTCCACATCAGAAAACCGTAACAACTCCAGTCGCCGAGCAGCTGACAACCTTCGCTCGCCAGGGGCTTCCCATCATGTTCATCGGCAACACCCCGCTCACGGAAGACGGGGTGACCGGCGGCAAACTGCCCGCCGCTGCGCTAACGGATTCCTGGGTCAACTTCTCAAGCAGAAAAATGTAAACCTGACCTCCGATCCTTCCGGTGCGGTGAAAATTCTTGTCGCGAAGATTCAGCCTAATCTGCAGTTCGATGGAGAATCTGTGCCGTTCATTGAAAAGCGCATCGGTTCGCTGGATTTCTTTTTTCTGCGCAATCCGTCCAGCGCCGAAAAGCTTGTGACGCCAGATTTTCACGCCAAGGGGAGTCCAGAGATCTGGGATCCGTGGACGGGCGAACATCATGCGTTTACGCACTTCCAGCAGCATGCGGGCACGTTGCAGGCGCGGCTCGACATGGATCCTTATGGATCTGCTTTACTGGTCTTTGATCCAGCGGCCAAGCCGGTGAAACCGACTGCATTCGAGCCGGAAACCATATCTCCCTCGGCACAAATCGATATTGGCCAGAATGGATGGAGGTTTC
>JAZKAG010000005.1:2609-3320 GCA_040389265.1 Acidobacteriota bacterium | reverse complement strand
GTCGATCTGGATTTGACGACTTTGATGGACTGGACATCGATCGACAAGCTAAAGCATTTCTCCGGCCGCGGGCAGTACACCACCACGTTGAATATTCCTGCAGACTTCCTCGCCAACAATCGTCACATCCTGCTCGACCTGGGCGACGTGAAAGATGTGGCGGAAATCTCCATCAATGGAAAGCCCGGACCTGTCTTATTGCTGCGGCCGTATCGTGCCGAGGTGACTTCACTGTTACACGTGGGCGAGAATACCTTGCAGGTGACGGTTGTGAATACGCAATATAACGCTCTCTCCGCCCGCGGCGCCGACCAGAACTTTATTCCAGGTCCGACGGATACCGCGAACGGCTTGATGCCCTCTGGCCTGTTGGGACCCGTGCGTCTGGAAACGGCAACACAAAAGTTGGGATTCGGAAATTAGAACGAGTTCCGGCCCATTCTAATCACAAGAACTCGGCACCGTTCGTAACTTTCGAGATAGCATTGTTTGTAGCCCACCCGATTTCTCGTCCGCAAACGGTACGCCTGTTGGTGGGATGAAAATTGTGCGCCCCACTTGAGGAGATCTGCTTTGTCCACTTCCTACGATTCCAGCCGGAGGGGTTTCCTCCGTTCCGCCGTTGCTTCCGTCGCGCTCACACCCGCCCTCATGGGGTTGGGGCAGACCGCTGTTGCCCAGCCAACAGGCGAGACGGGACCAGATTCCGCG
>JAZKAG010000005.1:0-2599 GCA_040389265.1 Acidobacteriota bacterium | reverse complement strand
TCAACGGAACTCTTCGCTTCGTTCGCCCGGTCACTTCTCCGGTCCAGGTGGAGTGGACAGACAGCTTCGGCAGGGTGGCAGCGCGAATCACGTTTCCCCCTTCCGGACCCGCCACCGTGGCAATTCCGTTTTCCCTGAATCTGCAATTCGGGTTGACGTATGTGAATTGGATTCGAGTGAAGGTCAATGGTGTTCCGCAGCCGCCCGCAGCCAAATTTCTTCTGTCCCCACAGTGGACACCCTGGGACGATTATCACAACATCATGTGGGCCCACTATCCAGATGGGTTTTACGGTTTGCTGCGCAAATCTGGAGTCGACGCTACCATCACTGCGGGCGATACTGGGCTCTCTCCCATCTTGAACAACAATTTCGATTTCTATGTCGAACAGATGGCCTGGGAGGTCTTCTCCATCTATCACAAGGACCAGACCATGTGGAGAGGCCTGCTGGAGAAGATCAGCATGGACCGCAACAATCTGGATCTGTGGGTGCGGCATCCTTGCATCAACGACCCGGAAACTGACAAATACGTTCGCGATCGCCTCTCTCGTTTCGCACGCGATCGGCGCGCATTTCGCCCGCTCTACTACAACATCGCTGATGAACTAGGGCAGGCCGACCAGATCCGGCCGAACGATTTTTGCCACTCCAAATTTTGCGCGGAAAAGTTTTCCGAATATCTGCGAGGCCAGAGCGGTGCCGCCCCCCACCCGCATGGAACCGCACAGCTCGCCGACCTGAGCAACACCACCACCGACCGCGCCTTTGAAGCCATCGGATTGGCCGCTCTCCGCACCAGGTATAAGACCATCGAACATCTCAACCAGCAGTGGGGTACTAGCTTCCCTGGCCCCGCGAACTACGGCGATCCCAACGGCATGGTGTTCAGCCCCATCGTGGGCATGGCGCGCGAATCGTTATCGCTTCCTACGTTGGATGATGCGTCTCTTGAGAAAGCCATGGGTCCGCTCAATCAGGCCAATGTCCGCTGGGGTGGAATGCCTGGATTCTTCGCGCCCGACGAACCGACAAAGTTCCAGAATTGGAGCCAGGTGCGCACTGTGATCGAACGGTTCTATAAGGAACTGGGCGAGATCACATCCACGCGCGGCTGGGACGTCTCCTCCTGGTGCGTCTTCCGCAATTTCATGGATGAGACGTTTGCGGACGCCGTCAAGCGCGCCGCTGACGCTTGCAAATCAGAAGACCCGCATGCGCTGTGCGCAACGGAAGGCGGTCAGGCACCGTTCGCTTTCGGTTGGTACAACTACGAGCAGGTTGTACGCGCGGTCGATGTGATCGAACCCTATAACATCGGCAATTGCGTGGAAGTTATCCGCTCCCTGAAACCGGAAATGATCATGCTGCAAACAAGTTTCGGGACTGGATATACACCCGGCCAATCACTGTCGGACGCGGAACGTCTGCTTCACAAGCAAGCGAATCGCTCCATCTGGTGGGGTTTGTTCCACAACCACAACGGAACCATTATCTGGGACGATAACGAAAAGGGAATCACCTTCATCGATGAAAGTACCGGCAAGTCGACTCCGGCCGCGGACGCGTTTTCCGCAACCATGCTGGAATTGCGTGCCGGCATCGGTAAACTGATGATCAATTCCCCACGGCAACCGGCGGCAATCGCCATTCATTATTCGCAGCCGTCCATTCAGATCCATTGGCTGCTGGACAACCTGAAATATGCGCGCGAATGGATGCGGCACAGCGGCGGAACCGGCGACAGTCTCTGCATCGCCGTCCGAAACAGTTGGACCAAACTGATTGAGGACCTCTCGTTCCAATACAACTTTGTGGGCGGTAAGCAATTGGAAGCTGGAATGCTGAATGGTGGTCAGTACAAGGTACTTGTCCTGCCGCAGTCTATTGCGATGAGCGCCAAGGAAGCGCAACAGATTCGTACCTTCGTGCAAAACGGTGGCACGGTGCTGGCCGATATGCGCATTGCTCAGCTCAGCGACCATGGCCGCGACGTCCGGCGGGGAGCCGACGGAGAAGCTGGACAGCTGGACGACCTGTTCGGCATCGCCCACGGACCGGCCCAAACGATCGCGAAGTCTGTCCAGGGAGTAGCCAGCGTTGGCGATTTGAAACTAGAAGGCCGAGCATTGCACCAAATTCGGCCCGGCGATGCGACCGTAGTTACTACCACGGGTAAGGCTCTGGCTCGCAGCGGCGATGTGCCCATGGTGATTGTGAACCAGGTTGGCTCCGGCCGCGCCATTTTCCTCAACATGGAAATTGCCGATTACGCCTACCTGCGTTTACAGGCTGATACCAACTCCAGCCTTCCCGATTTAGTAGACGAGCTTCTTCGCAGCGCCCAAATCAATCCTCCGCTGCGTGTGCTGTCGGCGGCCGGGAAACGGTTGCCGGGAACCGAGGTCGTCACGTTCGCGAATGGATCGTGCGAGCAGGTTGCCATCTTTCGAAATCCTCAGACCGACAGTGGTGGATGGGGCAGTTATCCCAAATTGGCCGCCGTCGGTTCCGCACCTGTCATCGACCCTGCCATCGTGGGGACCATTGACAATTCGCTGCTGGAGAAAGAAGCGGAAGTTACTCTCGAGTGGCCCGC
>JAZKAG010000004.1:0-12731 GCA_040389265.1 Acidobacteriota bacterium | reverse complement strand
GAGTTTACGCAGATTGATCTGGAGATGACGTTTCCGCAGCAGGAAACCGTGTTTCGCGTGGTGGAAGGATTTTTGACGGCGGCATTTCGCGAAGCCGGCATCGAGTTGCAGACGCCGTTTCCGCAGATCACCTATGACGATGCGATTCGCAGATTCGGCATTGATAAGCCGGATATGCGCCTGCCGGAGTTGACGGACGTGAGCGGTGCGTTTGAAGCGGGCGAGCTGGAATCGCTGAAAATTGAGCCGGGTCTGCCCATCGTGGCCATCGTAATTCCGAACAAGGTCGCGATGAGTAATACGCAGAAGAAGGCATTCATCAAGGAAGTGGAGGCCGGTCTGGGGCCGGACCTTGCGTATCTCGATGTGGAGCGCCTGGCAAGCAGCGCGCAGTACGCCGGGTTGGCGCAGAAGATCGATCGCGCTGTGGCGACGAATTGTAAATTTGAGCGGATCGAGCCGGAGCATCGGCTGATCGTTGTGAGCCCGCGCATCGGGGCGAACAAGTCACGCGACACTTCGTGGATTTATAAGAAGGCGGGGCTGCTGCGACTGGAGCTGGCCAAGCGATTCCGTGAGGAGCACGGAGCGTTTGAAAAGAAGGGTACGCCGGAGGATTACAAATTTCTCTGGGTCACCGATTTTCCGTTCTTCGAGTGGGATGAGGAGACGAAGACGTGGACGTTTGCGCATCATCCCTTCACCTCACCTCATGAGGACGATTTGCAGGCGGGGCGCATGGAGTCGGATCCGGGTGCGGTGCGAGCGCTGGCGTATGACATCGTGCTGAACGGGATCGAATTGGGTTCAGGATCGATCCGCATTCATCGCCAGGAAGTGCAGCAGCAGATTTTCCGCTCGCTGGGCATGAGTGAGGCGGAAGCCAGGGAGCGCTTTGGATTCTTTCTGGAAGCGCTGGAGTATGGGACGCCTCCGCATGGAGGGATTGCGCTGGGGCTGGATCGAATAGTGATGATTCTGGCCGGCGCGCAAAGCCTGCGCGAAGTGATTGCGTTCCCGAAAACCGCGAAGGCGGTGGACCTGATGGTGGATGCGCCTTCTCCGGCAACAGAAACGCAACTGAAAGAGTTACATATACAGAGACGGCGCAGCTAGTATGCGGGGATGCCGGTGACGCTTTGGCCGATGATGAGGGTGTGCATGTTATGCGTGCCCTCGTAGGTCTTCACTGATTCCAGATTCAGCATGTGGCGCATGACCGGGTACTCGTCGGTGATGCCGTTGGCTCCCAGAATGTCACGGGATTTGCGAGCACACTCGAGAGCCATCCAGACGTTATTGCGCTTAGCCATGGAGATGTGTTGGTGGTCGGCCATTTTCGCGTCTTTCATGCGACCCACCTGCAGTGATAGCAATTGAGCCTTGGTGATCTCGCTGATCATCCAGGCGAGTTCTTCCTGAATCAATTGATGACTGGCGATGGGTTCGTCGCGGAACTGCTTGCGCAGCAGGGAATATTGCAGTGCCGTGTCGTAGCATGCCATGGCGGCGCCGAGCGCACCCCAACTGATGCCGTAGCGAGCCTGGTTGAGGCACATGAGCGGCGACTTCAAACCGCTGGAGCCGGGCAGCAACGCGGACGCGGGCACGCGCACATCCTGCATGGAGAGGCCGGAGGTGACGGAGGCGCGCAGGGACCATTTGCCGTGGACATCGTAGGCGCTGAAGCCGGGAAGTTTGGTGCCGACTAGAAATCCGCGGATGCGATCGTCTTCGTCGTCGACCTTGGCCCAGATCACTGCGACGTCGGCGAGAGTGCCGCTGGTGATCCACATTTTTTCGCCGTTTAGAATGTAGTCGCTGCCGGCTCTTTTAGCGCGGGTACGCATGCCGCTGGGGTTGGAACCGAAGTCGGGCTCGGTGAGGCCGAAGCAGCCGAGTTTTTCTCCCGTGGCCATTTGCGGCAGCCATTCATTCTTCTGCTCGTCGGACCCGAAGGCGTGGATGGGGTACATGCACAGGGCGGACTGCACGCTGACGAAGCTGCGCACGCCGGAGTCGCCGCGCTCGGTTTCCTGCATGACCAGGCCGTATTCAACATTGTTCATGCCCGCACAACCATAGCCCTGGATGGTGGCGCCATAAAACCCAAGCTCGCCCATGGGGCGAATTAATTCTTTGGGGAAGCGGCCTTCGCGGTTGCATTCCTCAATGATGGGGATGAGGTTATCCTCAATGAATTGGCGGGTGGTATCGCGGACCAGGCGCTCATCTTCACTCAACAAGGTGTCGAAGCCGATAAAGTCGACACCTTTAAATTTGAAAGCCATACAGTGTTCTCCATGGATAAACCTGCAAACACTTTAGGCTAGCAGAGAGCGAAGATTGCCGCAGAATTGGACGCGCGAGGTTATTGCACCGCGGGTACTACCGCAGCGTTTACCTGCTGTTTACATTGGCGGGCAGCGTGCGTGTAAGAATAATTCGACCGCTCGCGGGTTGCGGGCCGGGGCATAGGTGGCGGATTGGATGCGACGTGTTGCGCTGATTTATAACCCGGCTTCCGGACAACATCCAGAGCGGCGAGATGCAGTGATCGCAGAAGTGGTGTCGGTTCTTCGGAGAGCCGCCGTAGAAGTGAGAGTGATTCCCACCGAGTCCCCTGCAAGCGCCGGATCGCAGGCGTACGCGGCGATGGAAGAGGGATGCGACACCATCCTTGTGTGCGGTGGCGATGGTACTGTGCATGAGTCGCTGCAGCAGTTGGTGGGTGGGAAGGCGGCGCTGGGCGTGATTCCAATGGGAACCGCAAATGCATTGGCAACTGACCTGGGGCTGCCGGGATCCCCGATCAGAGCGGTAAAGAAATTGTTGGGCAGGTGTTCTACCAAGACAGCGAAGGCGAGACACGCTCGCGATACTTTATTGTGGCGGCGGGAGTGGGAGCGGACGCGCTGTTTATGGGGCGGCTGAATCCGAAATTGAAACAGCGGTTTGGATATGCGCTATACCTGGTGGAGGCATTTCGCCTGTGGGTGACGCACAAATATCCAATGTTTGCGGCGTGCTTTCAGGAGGCTGGCAGTGCAACACCGCGGGTAGAAGAAGTGTCGCAGATTCTGGCGGTGCGCATTCGGAATTTCGGAGGCGCGCTGCATGATCTTGCTCCCGGCGCGGCCATTACGAATCCCAAGCTGCATGTGATCGCGTTGACCACGCAAAGCCGCGTCCGCTATCTGCGATTCATGATCATGGTGTTGTTGGGACGGCATAAATTCGTCGCGCCGATTCAGTTGGTTGAGTGCGAATCCGTGGAGTGCTACGGGTTGGAAGGCACGAGGGAAGAATTATTTGTTGAGGCAGATGGCGAATGGCTAGGCATGCTGCCAGTGCGGATGGAAGTGGTGCCGGATGCGCTGACCGTGCTGATACCGAAGAAGAATGACTAGGCTTTCGCCAGGGCGTTGATGTCTGCTTCTGATGCGCCGGCTTCGCTCTGCCGGCATGCGTGCGGCGGACTACACCCACATCACCTGCGACATCACGCTGAATTTCGCCGTAGTGGTCGCCAGCCTCAATCCCCAAAATGGTTTGCTGCTATGTCTTCGGCGCGCTGACCGACAATGCGGTAGACAGCTTCAATGGGCTAGCTGCGAATGAACGGATTGGAATTTTGAGAGGCTGATCCCTCCTGGCGCTCGCGACGGAGACCTGCATGTTCCAGGAAAGCTGCAAGCCTTGTAATCTTCCTCAGCCAGTGTGGGTTGGCGTGCATTGATGAAGCGCATACGGCTCCTTTATTCTTAATAGTTTAAGCTACAGGCGCTATGATGTAGAGATAACTGTCTGAAACTGTATCGGACAGGAGTGTGCTGAGAACGGAGCCTGACCGCATGGGAGGCTGAGATGGGAGCACATCCTGGAGACAAAAGATTGAAGAAGCGACTGGGATTGCGGTTTGCGGCGTTGGTAATGACGCTGCTGGTCGCGGGTTGCGGCGGCGGCTCGGTCGGCGGTACCGGTACGAGCACCTCTGCCAGCATTTCTTCAGTGTCGGTCGCGTGCTCGCCTTCTTCGATCACTACCGGAGCCACGTCAAAATGCAATGCAACCGTGGATGGAATGGGCAGTTTTAGCTCGACGGTGACGTGGACGGCGAGCGGTGGATCGATCAATAGCAGCGGATTGCTTACCGCTCCGAGCTCGGTGGCTACGGTGATGGTGACGGCGACCAGCAGTGAAGATTCCAGCAAATCCGGTACCGCGACAGTCACGGTGGCAAAGCAGACGACTTCGCCGACCATTTCTTCGGTCGGAGTGGCTTGCAGTCCATCAACGCTTGCGTTGAATGCAACGTCGCAATGCACGGCGACAGTGAAAGGAACGGGAAGCTACAGCTCGGCGGTGACGTGGACGGCGAGTGGCGGCACGATTGATTCCAGCGGACTGTTCACGGCGCCGGGGTCGAGTGGATCGTTTACCGTGGCGGCGACGAGCGCGGAAGACGCGACCCGGTCGGGCACAGCAACGATCAGCGTGCAGGCGCAGACGCCGCATAGCAAGCACGTGATTCTGGTGATGGAAGAAAACCGCAGCTATTCCAGCGTCGTGGGGCAGACGACGGTGTGGCCGAACCTGAACCACCTGATCAGCACTGGAGCACTCGCGACAAATTACTATGCCAACACACATCCATCGATTGGCAACTATTTCATGCTGACGACGGGACAAATCCTGACCAACAATGACAGCTCGACCAAGGTATGGAACGTGGATAACATTGCGCGGCGGATGTTGTCGGTGGGTGTGTCGTTTCGGATTTATGCCGAGGGGATTACGCAGGGATATGTGGGCGGAAATACGGGGAACTATCTGATCCGACACGACCCTTTCGCGTTGCTCTCGGACATCGCCGATGATGCAACGGTGGCGAAGGCGCACATGTGGCCGTTCACGCAGTTCGCGACGGATCTGGCGAACGGGACGTTGCCGGAGTATTCCTTTATTGTTCCGGACGCAAATGATGATGCACACAATGGAACGGCGCAACAGGCCGATACTTGGTTGCAGTCGAAGGTGATTGCGCCGTTGTCGACCAACTCCGCGTTTGAGCCCGGGGGTGACGGCGTTCTGATCGTGGATTTTGACGAGGCTGCGACGAGCGATACAAGGCATGGCGGCGGTCACGTTGCCTGCGTGCTTTGGGGACCTGTGGTGACGGCAGGGTATCGGCAAAGCTCCAACACGGTGTATCAGCACCAGAGCCTGCTGCGAACAGAAATGGAATTGCTGGGCCTATCGAATCCTCCGAGAGCGGCGGCGGGCGCGCCTTTGATGAACGAATTCTTCATCCAAAAATAACTGAAAAATCGGAAGCGGATCGCTTGAAACAAGGCGATTTCTGCAGCGGATAAAACATTTTCGTTTTCCTGTGGCCATGCCACAGAATCTTGTGCCATACTTGTGTGGCATCCACACAGGAGCGACGCAATGGGCGAAGTAAAGCTGGATTTGCTGCAGGGAACTCTGGATTTGATGGTGTTGCAGACGCTGGCGACATTGGGAACGCTGCATGGCTACGGCATCGCTCGCCGTATCGAGCAGATGAGCGGCGATGAGATTCTGCTGAACCAGGGAACTATTTATGCTTCGCTGGTGCGGCTGCAACAGCGGGGATGGATTTCCGCCGAGTGGGGCACCTCGGAAAATAATCGCAAGGCAAAGTATTACGCCATTACCAAGAGCGGCCGTAAGCAACTGGCGAAAGACGCGGCGTACTGGCAGCGGCTTTCGAACGTGATGGGTCGGGTGCTGTCGATGCCGGCAGAGGGAGACCTGTGATGGGCGCGATGCGAGAAGGATGGAATCGAGTGCTGTCTTTCTTTCACAAGCCGGAGCGCGATGCCGAGATGGAAGCGGAGCTGGCCAGCCATGTGGAACTGGCGGCGGAAGAGAACATGCGGCAGGGAATGCCGGAGGCGGAAGCGCGGCGGAAGGCGCTGGTGCGGTTCGGGGGCGTGCAGCAGGCGAGGGAACGGCAACGTGAGGCGCGCGGACTTCCGTGGCTTGACATCTTAATGCAGGATGTTCGCTACACATTACGAACGCTGCGGCGGGATCGCTCATTCACGTTAGTGGCGGTGCTGATCCTGGCGCTGGGAATTGGAGCAAACATTGCCGTGTTCAGCGTGGTAAATACCATTCTGCTTCGGCCGCTGCCGTTTCCGGATTCACAGCGACTGATTCGAATCACGACTAAAGATCCCAAGACTGGCGAATCGAGCATGACGTATTCGACCGACGCCACCCGGGAATACCAGCAACGGAACAAATCGTTCCAGCAGGTGAGTGGCTATTTCGCGTTTTCTTCCTACATCAATTACAAGCTGGGGGGACATGGAGTACCACTGCCAGTGACGGGAATGCTGGTGATGGGGAATTTTTTTCAGACGCTGCAGGTGGAACCCATGCTGGGGCGCTTGTTTACGGCAGAGGAATGCCTGCCGAAGGGAAGGCAGGCAGTGTTGCTGAGTTATCCATTTTGGAAGCGCCAGTTTCATGGCGATCGCGGCATTGTTGGGAAGGCGATCGATCTGAATGGAAGTCCGGTGACAGTGGTGGGTGTCATGCCGGAGAGCTTTGATTTCGGGTCGGTATTTTCACCCGGCCTGAAGGTCGATATTTTTACGCCATTTATCCTGCACGACTTTCAGGATGACGGAAACGTGCTGGCGCTGATGGGTCGTCTGAAGCCGGGGGTGACGCTGGAAGCGGCGCAGGTGGAAGCCGATCTGCTGTTTCCCAAACTGGATGGGAGTTTGCGGCAACCTGGCTGGCATGCAGGTTACACCGGCCGACAAGTCTTATTAAAGCAATACGTGACCGGAGAACTGCATCGCTCGTTGATTGTGTTGTGGTGCGCGGTGGGCATGATCCTGCTGATTGTTTGCGTGAATCTTTCGAACCTGTTGTTGGCACGCACGGCGGCGCGCAGCAAGGAATTCGCGATGCGGACGGCGCTGGGTGCGGGACGAGGTCGGCTGATTCGACAGTTGCTGACGGAGAGCCTGATTCTTTCTGGAGCGGGTGCGTTGCTGGGATTGGGAATTGCGTTCGCGGTGATTGAATTTCTGGTGCACCAGGGCTCGATCGCGCTGCCTTTGTTGAGCGAAGTGCAGATCGATGGTGCAACGCTGGCATGGACGGTGGCGATTGCAATTGTGAGTGGGACGGCGTTTGGGATGATGCCGGGGCTGAAGATGTCGTCGGGAAATCTGCAGGAGACGCTGAAGGATTCCGGCAGCGGCGCAGGCGAAGGTCGTAAGCATGAAGGACTGCGATCGGCGCTGGTGGTGTCTGAAGTGGCGTTGGCATGTGTGTTGCTGGTGGGAGCGGGGCTGTTGCTGCGCAGTTTTCTACGGATTCTGGATGTCGATCTTGGGTTCATGCCAAGCCATGCGGCGGCAATCAGCGTGGAGTATGACGATGGGGGTAATGCTGCGAAGAGAAGCGCGATCTGGCAGGAGGTCATTCGTCGAGTCGAGGAGATTCCCGGCGTTGAAACCGCCGGCATCTCTGACAGTCTGCCGCTGAGCCGCAACAGAAGTTGGAGTGTTTCGGCGAAAGGACAGAGGAATCTTCGACCTGGAGAGCCGCAGGATGCATTTGCGTTTCTTGTGTCGCCGGGCTATCTGAGTGCGATCGGGGTTCGATTGATCCAAGGCCGCGATTTTCGTTGGGATGACAACGCCAAGAGCCAGGCGGCAGTCATCTTTAATGAAACAGTGGTGCGCAAATTGTGGCCGGGGCAGTATCCGATTGGGCGGATCGCAATCGCCAACGGCGTGGAGGCGCGGGTGATCGGAGTGGTTGCCGATGTTCGCGAGAGCAGTGTTGAAGGCGAACCCGGCTGGCAGATGTACTTGAACGGCGTCGCACCGCAATATGGGCCGGCAGGAGCCGATCTTGTGGTGCGGACGAAACTACCGCCTGATGTGCTGGCATCGAGCGTGTTGTCGACGCTGCGGCAGATCAATCACGGACAGCCAGCCAATGAGTTTCAGCCTATCCAGGGACTGGTGGATCATGCGCTTTCGCCGCGACGTTTCTTCGTATACCTGGTCGATATTTTTGCGGGACTGGGTTTGTTGCTGGCATCGCTCGGGATTTACGGGGTCATCTCGTATTCAGTGACGCAGCGGACTCAGGAGATTGGAATTCGCATGGCGCTTGGCGCGTCGCGGTGGAATGTGCAATTCGACGTGATCTGGAAGACGCTGAGACTCGTTTTGTTGGGGATGGTGGTAGGGCTGGGGGTGTCGCTCGCTGCGTCGCGATTGATTGCGGCACTATTATTCGGCACGGCGGCATCCGATCCAAAAACATTTGGCGCGGTGACCTTGGTTCTACTTGCGGTTGCACTGCTGGCGGGCTATCTACCGGCATGGCGAGCGTCAAGGATCAATCCCATGATCGCTCTGCGTAACAACTAACTTCGAGTTTCCAAATTACGGCCGTCTGGGTCGGGGGTGAAGCCAATTCACCCCCACATTCGATGGTCGTGAACTCGTGTGTCGCTTCTCCGACATTACAAGGGACGTTCTTCGACAGGCGAGGCCCGCCAAAATTCCCGCAATGAATGTTTCTCACCGCAAATTGAAATGGGTGGGATCGCCAATCTTCGCTCTTACATACTTAAGACATACTGGCAACCAGGTGTGCGAAACCTGCGTCGCACTTAGAAGAACTGAAACACCTTAGCCCGATAAGCCCTGGCTACTGCCCCAGGCGGCGTTTATCTCATTCCCCAAGGAGAGAAAGCCGTGAAGGATGGATTTCTATCTCTACCTGTAATTTCAGTTTTGGCGCTCGCGATAGCAGGGTGCGGCGGCGCTACGATGAACAACCCAATCCAATTGCAAAGCAAGGCTTCTTCAACCATGGCCCACAGCAATCATGTGGTGATCGTGATGGAGGAGAATCGCAGCTTCTCCAGCGTAGTAGGCCAGACCAGCGTTTGGCCGAACCTGAATCAACTCATCCGCGAAGGGGCGCTGGCGACTCACTATTATGCCAACGTTCATCCTTCCATTGGAAACTACTTCATGCTGACAGCAGGAAGGATGGTCACGACCAACGACAGTTCCAGAACTGTCTGGAATGTAGACAACATCGCGAGACGGATGCTGTCCTCTGGAACCTCTTTCCGCATTTATGCGGAAGGAATTTCCCGTGGATATCTTGGCGGTAACACCGGGCTTTACGTGATTCGACATAATCCGTTCGCGTTGCTTTCGGACATTGCGGACAGCAGAACTGTAGCGTACGCCCACATTTTCCCGTTTACGCAATTTGCAACCGATTTGGCGAACGGCAGATTGCCGAGGTATTCCTTTGTCGTCCCGAATATCGATGACGATGCCCACAGCGGTTCCCCACAACAGGCGGATACGTGGCTGCATTCCAAAGTGATTGCCCCGCTGTCGACCGACGCCGCATGGCAGCCGGTGGGACGGGAGTCTTGATTGTGGATTTCGATGAAAGTGTTGACAGCGACACCGCGCATGGCGGTGGGCATGTGGCGACAGTCCTCTGGGGTCCAATTGTGAAGACGGGGTACAAGCAAAACTCCAGTACGGTGTATCAGCACCAGAGCATGTTGCGCACGGAAATGGACTTGTTGGGATTGTCGAATCCACTGGCGGATGCCGCCAGCGCACCGTTGATGAGCGAATTTTTCAAGTAGACGGCGCGCGTCGAAGGGGGCTCGGGCATAGGATGGGTCGTGGGGCAGGTTTTGCATATTTTTTCCAGGACGGGGCATCCAAAGAAGACCTATGTACAAGGCAAAAGCTTTCTCCGCTACCAATGCGACATCGCCGCTAGCTTCCACCACGATCGCGCGGCGCGATCCAACCGAGACAGACGTCCAGATTGAGATACTTTTCTGCGGGATTTGCCACTCTGATCTGCACCAGGTACGGAATGAGTGGAAGGAAGTGATGCCGACCGTATATCCTTGCGTGCCAGGTCATGAGATTGTTGGCCGCGTGACCAAGGTGGGTGGAGGCGTTCAGAAGTTTAAGGTGGGCGACCTGGCGGCGGTGGGATGCATGGTCGACTCCGATGGGACATGTCCGGAGTGCAAGCTGGGTGAGGAGCAGTTCTGTCCGAACTTCATTTTGACTTACAACTTCCCAGACAAGCATACCGGCGGCGTGACCTACGGAGGCTATTCCGACAGCGTGGTGGTTGACGAACGTTTTGTCCTGCGGGTGCCTACCAATTTGGACCTGGCCGGAACCGCACCGCTGTTATGCGCCGGCATCACGACCTTTTCTCCGCTGCATCACTGGGGGGTAACAAAGGGGAAGAAGGTTGGCATCGTCGGGTTGGGCGGCCTGGGTCACATGGGCGTAAAGTTCGCGCACGCCTTGGGCGCGCATGTGGTGTTGTTCACCACTTCGCCGGGCAAGACGGAAGATGCGCTGCGGCTGGGTGCGGACGAGGTGGTAGTTTCGCGCAACGCCGATGAAGTGGCGAAACATGCGGGCAGTTTCGACTTTATTCTCGATGCGGTGTCGGCGAATCACGACATCACCACCTACATCAATCTGCTGGCTCGCGACGGGAATCTGACGTTGGTCGGCGCGCCGAACAAGCCGTTCGAGATTCCGGCGTTCGCGCTTATCATGGGACGGCGCAGTGTTTCCGGATCGCCGATCGGCGGCATCGCGGAAACGCAGAAGATGCTGGACTTCTGCGGAGAGCATAACATTACCGCGGATGTGGAAGTGATTCCAATTCAGAAGGTAAATGAGGCTTATGAGCGGCTGTTGAAGTCGGACGTGAAGTATCGCTTCTCGATCGACATGGCGTCGCTGAAGAGCGCCTAAATTCCTGCCAGAAAAAATTCCCGGCTGGTCTGCAATGAGGTTGCAGAATGGCCGGGAATTCGTGCGTTTCGGGACGTGCGAGCGGCAGTCCCTTTCGCAGGATGTATCGGGAGATTTCTGAGGGGGACGGGCAGGTCCTTATGTGGGGTGTGCGGAGCCTATTTGATTTTCTGATAGTGGCGCCTGCGCATATACGGAGAAAGTTTCACCACAAATAATGCACAGAGATAGGAAGCTCAGATTTTTTTTAGTTGACGTTATGAGTAACTGGATCCTATAAATAAATGCCTCTCGGTTCGATATCAAAAGTCGATACCGAAATTCCCCAACTCGCCGCGGCAAATCGGCAAGAAAAGTGAGATCAAATGAATCGACATGCAGGAAGACAGAAGACGCTTGTCTACGTATGTGCTCTGATAATTCCTTTCAGTTTGGCCGCAAAAGCTAACGCCACGACCTGGTCCGTGGGACCCACGCGTACATATAAAACCCCCTGCGCGGTCAGTACGTTGGTGGCAAATGGTGATACCGTATCTATCGACTACTCTGCATCCACTGGGCCAGGGGTGGGCTACTACGACGACACTTGCCAGTGGAATGCAAGCAACCTGAGCTTAATCGGCGTCCTCAACTCAAACGGCGCCCGGCCGGTTCTAAATGCGGCGGGATTGACGGACACATCATCGACCGGGCATATCGCGGATAGACAGGGGATCTGGGTTTTTACGGGCAGCAACGTGACGATCGAGAACATGGAATTTGAAAATGCTGCCGTCAGTAATAACGATGGCGCGAACGGTGCTGGCATTCGCTCAAGTGGGGTCAACCTTACCGTCCTCAACAGCTACTTTCACAACAATCAGGACGGGCTACTTGAGAGCAACATTGCTGCCAGCAACATTGTCATTGAGAACTCAGAGTTTTATCAGAACGGGGTCAGCAATTCACACCTCAAGAATGGTTATGGGTTCACGCACAACCTGTATATCGGCCATTGCGCTTCCTTGACCTTCGAATACAACTACACTCACGCCTCAAACGTCGGTCATCTGCTAAAGACACGGGCGGCGGTGAACTATATTCTCTATAACAAAATCACCCAGGAAAATGGGACCAGCAGCTATGACATCGACATCCCCAACGGCGGAACCTCTTATGTGATTGGGAATGAGGTTGAAAAAGGTCCCAATGCGGGCAATCCTGCGTTGCTGAGTTACTTCGAGGAAGGAGCGAACGCAAACAATCCAGGGCAAGACTTGTATGTGCAGAACAACACTTTTGTGAACCAGTTGGGCAGCGGGACATTTGTGATTGACGATTCAACCAGCGTGGCTGCGTTACTGGAGAACAATATCTGGTATGGCACAGGCACTGTCACCAACCAAAGCGGCGCGACTCAAACGACTAATTACGCCGTATCCAGTAACCCTTCGATGTTTGTGGCCTTCAGTAGTTACAATTACGACCTCAGTTCGACCGCGGGATCGCCTCCCGTCAACTCCGGGACAACGCCTGGGAGCAGTACCGAGGGATACGCCTTAAATCCAAATGACCAATACGTCCAGAGCACCAACGCGGCGGGGGGTAACGCGGAATGCTCGCAGCCGCGAACAACGGTGAACACTATTGATATAGGCGCGTATGAATACGGTGGTGGCGGCACGGTGACGTGTCCTGCCGGCGAGTAAGCAGACAAGGACAGCTTCGAACGATGTAGCGCAGGGCTCTTATGGGCCCTGCGTTTTTTGTTGAAAGCTAGAATCACAATTTAGAATCTAAGATTTTCGTATCGGGATACCAGATTGGCAGCTTGCTGCGTGTGCGGGCGAACTACTTGAGGCGCCGCAGGCTTTCTACCGAGGGGACGAAATAGTA
>JAZKAG010000003.1:0-8769 GCA_040389265.1 Acidobacteriota bacterium | reverse complement strand
CCGCGGCAGAAATCGGCAGGAAGCGAATATGCCCAGGCTGAAGATCACCTGCCACAATCCCGGCAACATCCAGGCAACGTCCGGAACCGAGCGTAGCAACACGAAGGTGATCAGCACTCCCGCAGCGACGGCAGGAAGAAACTGCTCGACGGCCATGTGGATCATCTCATCTGAAAGTCCGGAGTGAATGCGGCGACTGCGCGTATACATGTGCAGCCCAGCAAGAACCGCCGAAACCGAAGCCGTGGCACACCAGAGGCCTACGTATTGCCGAATATGCATCGCGGGCTGCGGAATCCAGTGAACCTGTGCGCCTGCGGCCAACAGTGCGAACCCACTGGTAGCAACCAGCGTTGCCGGTCCGTAGCCGCGAAACTCCGTCGTGTGCGCAACCTGCCTCCGTATGCTGCTGATGTCGCCGAGCGCCTTACTGAGATCATCCATGGCCATTCACTTTACAATGTAAAGTAAAGGTAATGGTAAAGCTTGTCAATAGGGATTCAATGGCAGCGACACATCGCACGACGTTGCGAGTGAAGGCGAATTACCGCGTCAGATTGCTGGCTCGGTCTAAACTGGCGCGTCCCCCGGGCGTTCCAACTTTCCGAAGGACACTCGGCATTTCCCGATCAGAGAATGGCCATTTTGAGGGACGGGTTTCGATAGAGGGAGAATTTTCTCCTGTGTCCTGCAGGAGCAAAAGGCACTTATTTTGCGGGGATATTGGAGCTGCAAAGTGACGCAAACTACTGATGGCTCGCTCTTCTGATTTTCACTTGCTGAAGGTGCATTCCTCGAATGCCACTACACCCTCTGCAATTCGGTTTGAAGCCGGAGTCGTCTACGCAAGTCTGGTTTCGATATGATCGTCCACTATGAAGCCGCCGAATGAAAATGAACTGGAACTTGCACGTGGCTGGAGCGTCGCTAAAGTCCAATAGAGGCACGATCGGACCAGTTTTCTTGTACCGAGCCTAGAGTTAGTCTTGGGCAGGTTTAGGTTGCAATCGAACTCGCTCGGCGTCTACTTTTGCGTGGAGTTGAAAGCGTGCGATCCACAGCGATCCGAATCCGAGACCAGCCGCGGACCGTTCGTCTCGGCAGGTGTCGATCACGCATCATGACATCGCATCGCGCAGCGATTTGTTACATTTGCGCAGTCCGGAATCAGGCAAAGCTCTATGTTGCATGGTGCAAAACATCAAACCCGGGACACGAAGTCTGGAATAGCAGTTTTTGTCAAGCTCATGTTGACAATTCCACTAATTGGCTTCTAAAGTGACCCTGTTTTGGAAGTTCAAGAAAAACAGATGCTGTTTTTTGCAATAAAACTTGCCGGTAACGTCGATGAGGTCATACAGAAAGTCCCTCCTCCCGCCCCGACCCTTCTTGCTTTGGGCCCCAATGCCACTCAATGCTTAAGGAGGCCACCTTGTACAGACGGAGTCCCATTCTACTTTTTCTCGCTCTCGTCGTGATCTGCATGTCTTGCCTGGGACAGACAGTCGACACAGCCATTGTTGGGACCGTGACGGACAGCACCGGCGCGGCCATACCCGCAGCCACTGTCACCGTCACCTCTCTCGCAACGGGTATTCAGAAGAAGGCCGTCACCTCCGCCTCCGGCGAATACAGCATCGCCTATCTTGTCCCCGGCACCTACAATGTCACGATTGTAGCCAACGGATTTACCTCCAATCAGCAAATGGGCGTGGCGCTGCAACTCAACCACCAGGCGCGGCTCGATGCCGTCTTGCAGGTCGGCCAGACTTCGCAGACAGTGGAGGTGAATGCCGCCCAACCGCTGCTGCAAAGAGAAAGTTCCTCACTCGGCGTCGTCGTCGGGACGGAGAGCGCTGTAAAGCTCCCCCTCAACGGCCGTAAATTTAACGATCTTGCTATTCTCACGCCAGGCGTCACCGTTATCAACCCGGACAATCACTCCTCCACCACGGATGGCGGGAGCATCAATGCCTACGGTGCCCAAGTTGTCTGGTCCCAGGTCAACATCGATGGCGTCACGATGGTCAACAACCGGCACGCCTACGTCAATGCCTATCCGTCGGTCGATGCCATTCAGGAGTTCAACGTATTTACCAGCAACTACGAAGCAGAATATGGGGGTAACGCTGGCACGATTACCAACATTCAGCTCAAAAGCGGCACCAATGCCTTTCACGGCGATGCTTTTGAGTTCTTGCGCAACACGGCAATGGATGCGAGAAACTACTTCATTAACTCTCCTGCGCCCCAGCAGGTGCTGAAGCAGAACCAGTTCGGCGTCACCCTGGGCGGTCCGATCATCAAGAACCGCACATTCTTCTTTTTCAGTTACGAGGGTCTTCGTTCTGTCGAGCAGAGCGCTGGGCTCACCAGCGTTCGTACTCCCGCGGAAAAAAACGGCGACTTCTCAGCGCTCTTGCCGGGAATTCAGTTGGTGAGTCCTTATACAGGGCTCCCCTATCCCAGAAATCAGATTCCCGTCGATCCAGTGGCACAGAATATCGCCAACGAATACATGCCGCTGCCGAACACAAATCAGCACGGCTCAAACTACGCCTATGTCACCGGCGGCGACGAGAGCGTAAACCAATACATCGCGCACATCGACCACAGGATCAACCAGAACAATCAACTCGGCGTTCACTTTCTCTATGCATTCCGCAACTTCCCCAGTACCGATCCCAATCCCAACTTCAGTTATACCGGTACCTATCCCATATACAATGCGGGACTCCAGTACCTGCACACTTTCTCTCCCAACCTGTTCAATGAACTTCGTCTGGGAATTGACCTCGAGCATGTCAAGCAGTTGAGCACTCTGGCCAACACCAACTTCACCGCCGCCTCTATTGGCATCAATGGATTCACCCTCCACGGCGAACCTATACCGGCGCCAAATGAAGGCTTTCCGGTGCTTTCCAGCTCCGATTTGATTGGCATGGGCAGCGGCACCGCCGCATCGAATCTCGACGACAGCCGCACCTATCAGCTCGTCGACAATATCACCTGGGTCCGGGGCCGGCACGCGCTGATTTTTGGCACCGACATTCGATTCCATTTTGATGACGCTACTACCGACAACACCCCTTACGGGCAGATCAATTTCAGCGGTTCCGAGACCGGCTACGATGGCGCAGACTTCATACTCGGCGTTCCTTCGGATATCATCACGCCGGAGGGCGTGCCTTTCACCAAAGCCCGGCAGTGGCGCGACTTCGTTTACATTCAGGATAACTGGAAGGCGACATCCAATCTAACGTTGAATTTGGGCTTGCGCTACGCTCTGTGGTTACCTCCACACGACGAACTCGATACCTCGCGGACTCTCGACTGGAGCACGTCGCCTCCGAGTATTGTGCCCTTGCCTGATCCTCTCTGGCATATTACTCACAAGGACTTTGCACCTCGAGTGGGCTTTGCTTATAGCATGCCGGGGCAGGTGGTATTGCGCGGCGGTTACGGCATCACCTGGTTTGGCGGCCAGTTCGATCACATCAACATTCTCCAACTCAATCCACCGGTGGATCCAAGCTTCTCTCTTTCCAATGGCACCGTCCCTAGCAATCCGCCAACGGCCACTATCCAAGATCCGGTTTCGCCATCGATTAAGCCCGCGAATGCCAACGTCGTCTCCCTTCCGCCGGACGGCAATCATCCCGACATGTATCTCCAGACCTGGAATCTGACACTCTCCAAGCAGTTCCAGTCCAACGTCCTCGACATCTCGTATGTTGGCGTCAAGGGAACCCACGAGCCCACCTCCGACACCAATTACAACGCTGGCCCGCCGCAGCCCGCTAGCGGCAGTGTCCAGGCCAATCGCCGCTTTCCTATCTACGGCCAAATGCGGGTTCTCAACTTGGGTGGACTGTCCAACTATAACGGTCTAAATGTCCATTTTGAGCACCGGCTTACAAATGGGCTGAACTTTACAGCGGCTTACAGTTGGGGCCATTTGCTTCAAAACTATGGCGCCGACGTCAATGCCGGCGGCAAACAGACACAACGTCCGGACGAATGGGAGTGGGCCTCCGGTAGTAATGATATCCGCAATAACCTGACACTTGCCTTTGTGTGGCAGTTGCCCGGGTACAAAGGCGGAAGCAGTCTGAAGCGCGCCGTTTTGAGCGATTGGGGCGTGAACGGCATCTTTCAGTACATCAGCGGCTCTCCGCTTTGGATTCATCAGGGGCAGGATGGAGAGCACAACGGCAGCCTCTGGCAGCGTCCCGACCTTGTCCCCGGTCAGTCTCTGAACCTTGCCCATAGATCAGCCGGCGAATGGTTCAATACGGCTGCCTTCAAGGAAGCCGACGGCCACTACGGCAGCACGCCACGGAATCCGTTTTCAGGGCCGGCAATCAATCCACTTACCCTCGCAGTCACGAAGACCTTCCCCACTTTCAAGGGACAGGTCCTCAACTTCCGCGTGGAGGCCTTCAACGTCCTCAATCATCCGCAATTCGCCCCTCCCGGGACGGACCAGAGTTCCGGCACTTTCGGACAGCTGACCTCGACGAGTATTGACAATCGCGATTTGCAGGTGGCGCTGAAATATATTTTCTAGCCAGCCGCCTTGCTCTATCGAACGCGAAAAGGAGCGCAAGGAAACGTTGGTTTGCTTGGTGACGAGGAATCGAACTTAGGGGAATAAAGAATGAAACGTAATTATTCGCGACGTACTTTCTTTGCGCTCGGCAGGTCGGCTGTGATCTCTACCGGGATAGCAAGTTGCATGCCGCCGCTGGCTGCCGCGGCAGAAAAGACCCCCGCATTTGCCGAGGAGGGGGTGGATTATTACGAGAAGCTGGGTGTCGAAAAGATCATCAACGCCGCAGGTACCTACACCATGCTTACTGCGGCGGTGATGCCGGTACCCGTACAGAAGGCGGTTGCCAGGGCGGCAATGCACCCGGTCCGATTGAAGGATCTGCAGCTTCGCTCCGGAGCGTACATTGCGGACAAGTTGCATTGCGAGGCGGCTCTGGTGTCGGCGGGTGCATCATCTGCGCTTACCCTGGGAACCGCGGGATGCGTGACGGTGGCGAACCAGAAGGCCGGAAGCCACATACCCCAGATGATTCCGCAGGGCGCGGACAGCCTTAAGAACGAAGTGATTATGCAGAAAGCGCAGCGTTACGGGTACGACCATGCGTTGTCGAACTGTGGTGTTCGCATTGTTGAAGTGGAAACGCTCGACCAATACCATGCGGCCTTCAACGAGAAAACAGTGCTGGCGCATTTCTTCAACGCGGCTGTCGGCGGACAGATCGGCCGCGAAGACTGGATCCGGGTAGCGCATGAGCACAATGTACCGTGCATGAACGACGCGGCGGCCGATATGCCTCCTATTTCCAATCTTTGGAACTACACGAAGATGGGATTTGACCTAGTGACTTTTTCCGGCGGGAAAGGAATACGCGGTCCGCAAAATGCCGGATTGCTGCTGGGGCGCAAAGACCTGATCGCGGCGGCAGCCAACAATAACAACTCGATCGATGACGTCGTGGGCCGGGGTCAAAAAGTGGCCAAAGAGCAAATCGTCGGCATGGTGGCAGCGGTGGATTGGCTCCTAAGCCAGACCGATGATGGGATGGAAAAGGAATTTCGCACACGTGCGGACAGAATATCGAACTACCTGAAGAATGTTCCTTCACTGAAGGCGGAAATCTATGTCCCCGCAGTCGCAAACCATGTGCCGACTCTATTTCTGCATTACGATCAGCAGAAAGTGAAGATTTCGCCCCGCGAGGTTGAGCATACTTTGCGGAACGGTACTCCGAGCATCGAATTACATCCCGCCACAGGCCGCCATGAAGCCGATCTTCCACCTTCCGGGCCAGATACGATTGTGGTAGGAGTGTGGATGTTGCAGCCTAGTGAAGACATGATAGTGGCGAAGCACTTGCATAAGGTCTTGATGAACGCCGTTTGAACTTAATCGCCGGTCAAAACGGGCTTTCTTCGAAACGAGGCGTAGTGTGCTCGCAAGCGATGATGTGGAATGCATGAGCATGGAAATTGAGTGACAGACGCTTGGGTCACAATTTTCTTGCACGGTTCGAGTAGTCGAATTGAGGTGTGATTATGCGACGACGGGATTTCGTCGGAATGACTGCGGCAACTGTTCTTGCGGGTGCCGCACGAGCGCAAAATATAGGTTCTACCGAGGTCACCGGCGAGTCGGAGCCGGTTGTGATCGATCGCCCCGTCAGCGGTCAGCCGCATCGGGGTAAAGTTCTCGCGCTGATCACGCCGCATCTGGACGATGGGCCGATCTTCGCCGGCGGACTGCTCGCAAAGCTCCTCAGCGAAGGCTATACCGGGTACTTTATCCGGACAAGTAACGACGAGAAAGATTCCTACGACATGACCATCGGCGAAACTGTATTAGCAAATGAGCGGGATACGTCGAAGTTTGTCGAAACGGCCGGACTCAAAAAATCTTACGATCTTAGTTATCGGAACCACCGGATTGACGCAGTATCCAAGACGGACTTTCGTGGCCGGCTTATCTTCCTCTTCCGGCTGCTCAAGGTCGATACGGTGCTAAGCTACGACCCTTGGGGACACTATGAAGAGAACCCGGATCATTATGTGACTGCGCAAGAAGTAGAAGCAGCATGTTGGATGGCCGCTGACCGCCTCGATTATCCAGAACATATGGATGTGGGACTTCGCCCCCACGGAGTTTCTGAAAAATATTACTTTGCCCGCGGCCCGCAACTGGTGAATCGTGCCGTGGATACTACTACGTTCGTTCCGAAAAAGATTGCCATCGTCAAATCGTGTCACACCATGATCGATAACATGGTCAGGAGCCTGAATGAGACCCTGGCAGAGCGCCGTTTGCGTCTTCCTGCGATGACGGGGATGCCTGAAGCCGCAATTGACGCATACATTCGGGAAGCCTTCATTGCCCGTGACCATCGCATCGGCGCGAAGTATAAGCTTGAATATGCAGAGGAATATCACTATATCGGACCTGATTCATCGCTCGACAATTACATCGCACAAAATGCGAAGCCGCTCTAAGGAGTTAGATATATCTTCCGTGTCATGGATAAATCAGTCTATTAGAGCATCTGTGCGCGTTTTAGAACGTCCTGGCGTTGCTCTTATTACAATATCAACCGTTGCGCCAGAGGTACGGCTTAAGTCATCTACAAGGGCATAAAGATGTGGAATCCGCTAAGTGCTTCCCACATCTTCACACCTCTGACTGCGGCGGAATCAGTCCGATCAAACGCTGCTCTACACTAACTCTTTACTTCGTACATTTCTTCGGGCTGGCCAGGCCTCAGGCAAATCACCTTAGGAGTCAATGCTATGCAAAGTACGGGAGTGTGGAATCGTCGCGGTTTCCTGGGAGGGTTGGGAGCTCTCATAGGAGCAACCTTCAGAGGGACAAAGGCCTGGGGATTGCCCCCGGCAGGTCGGAATCCAGGCGTTGGTGGCAACGTAACTGGATTGGGCGCGACCGGAAGTGTCTATGATGAGCTGGGCGTGACGACTCTGATTAATGGCCAAGGGACTGAGACTGTATTGGGCGGATCGTTGATACCTCCCGAAGTTGAGGCGGTCATGGCGCAGGCCGCCCGACATTTTGTCGGTCTTGTTGAGCTGGAAAAGGCGGTCGGCAAACGAATCAGTCAGATGCTGAAGTTGCCCGATGGATATGGCGCCATGGTGACCTCTGGTGCGGCTGCCGCCATGCAGAGTGGGTACGCCGGAATCCTTACAGGAAGCAACCCTGATTTCATTAAGCAGATTCCCGACCTTACCGGCATGAAGTCGGAAGTAATTATTCAGAAGGCACACCGCTATGCGTTCGATCATGCGATTCGCACGACTGGCGTGAAGCTAGTAGAGGTGGAGACGCGCGACGATCTGCACAATGCGATCAATCCTCGCACTGCGGCACTGCACTTTACCAACTATCTGAATGACTCCGGACAGATTAAAGTAGACGAATTCGTGAAACTGGCAAAGCAGGCTAACTTACCCTGCCTGAACGATGCCGCCGCAGACACACCGCCCGTATCCCGTCTGTGGGACTACGCCAACATGGGTTACGACCTTGTCGCGTTTAGCGGCGGCAAAGCAATTCGTGGTCCACAGTGTGCCGGCCTCCTGCTGGGACGCCAGGAACTCGTAGATAACGCTTTGCTGAATACGAACCCTTACGAAGACGCGCTGGGTCGCACCTGCAAGGTTGGCAAAGAAGAAATTGTCGGGATGTTGAAGGCGCTGGAGTTGTACCTTGCACAGGACCACACCGCCTTGACCAAGGAGTGGTGGCGCCGCCTTCAAGCCGTCTCGCAGTCCGTTTCCAGAATTCCGGGCGTCAAGGTCACGCGATTTGTACCAGACGTTGCAAATCATGTCCCCTATATTCAGATTGCACTGGATCCGGCAAAGTTTTCTCTGACCGCTGTTCAATTTATCGAAGTTCTCCGCAAGGGAACTCCGTCCATTGTCCTGGATACAGGACTGCCCGGGGGGGTCATCTCAATCCCAATACCTAGTAACTCGATTGTGATGAATTCATTTATGCTGCAGCCCGGAGAGGCTGAAATAGTTGCGCAGTCTCTCTCGAAAGTCCTGCGCAGCCATTCGGCGTAGGGCATTCTTAGTACATGAGCCTCACTGACGAAGTGCTCTCGCCAGCGGATGAGGAGGCCAGGCGTGTCTACCAAAGGGTCGAGCCGGATTCGTACCTATCTAGCTTTAGCTTTTTCTTTTGAGCACTTTAGAATTCCTTGC
>JAZKAG010000002.1:2585-11638 GCA_040389265.1 Acidobacteriota bacterium | reverse complement strand
CAAGGCCAGCTCCAAGCCAGTACTGATTGGTACCGCCGTAGTGGGGGCCACAACCCTGATCTTCGCCACGATTATGGCACTCACCAATTCGCTCACGCAGAATGTGGATAAACTCTCTCTTCTCCACGCTCCGTTTCTGCTTGGCCTAATCACCGGAGGGGCGGTGATTTACTGGTTCAGCGGCGCTGCTACTCAGGCCGTGACTACGGGCGCCTACCGTGCCGTGGAGTTCATCAAGAAAAATATGAAGATTGAGGGAGCAGAAAAAGCCTCGACAGAAGACAGCAAGAAGGTGGTGGCGATCTGCACCCGGTATGCGCAAAGCGGGATGCTGACTATCTTTATCTCGCTGTTTTTTGCGGCCTTGTCGTTCGCCTTTCTAGATCCATTCTTCTTCATTGGTTACCTGATTTCGATTGCCATCTTCGGGCTCTACCAGGCCATCTTTATGGCGAACGCGGGCGGCGCCTGGGATAACGCCAAAAAAATCGTTGAAGTTGAGTTGCATGAAAAAGGAACGCCGCTGCACGAAGCCACGGTGGTCGGTGATCTGGTGGGCGATCCATTCAAGGACACAGCTTCCGTGGCTTTGAATCCGGTCATCAAATTCACCACTCTTTTCGGCTTGCTGGCGGTCGAGTTAGCGGTTCAACTATCGGCCACCAATCCGATGTTGACTCACATCCTGGCGGCTGTGTTCTTCCTTATCTCGTTTTATTTCGTGCACCGCTCCTTTTACGGAATGCGCATTGGAGGCGACGAGGTGGTTACAGCGCCACACTCCAAGTCGTAAGTCGATAATCAGCCATCCGAGCCGATCGTGAGTGGAAGCAACGGTTGATCGCGGAACGGCGTTTGAAATGAAGCAGCGCTATGCCGACGCATAGTGCGTTGTCGGAACAGTCCAGGACCAAGCTCGCAGGCGACTAGCCAATGGCTACACTTACCCATCCCCCGGGGTGATAAGCGTAGCCATTTGGCGTTCAGGTAAGGTATTTTTGCGGGCACTTCAAGCACCTGTCACATTCTGGGCTTACACTGGAACACCGGCGGAAGCGCAGGCCGAGGACCGGTTTCGCGTGCCCGCTATCTTTCGGCAAGATCGCTAACAGACAAATGTTTGACGTGATATCGGGGCGTGCACCTATCACACAGCATTCGGGGGAGTTAGATGAATACCATTACCGTACAGGACGGAACCACGATTTACTTCAAAGACTGGGGAAAAGGTCAGCCTATTGTTTTCTCGCATGGCTGGCCGCTATCTGCGGATGACTGGGATGCGCAGATGTTATTTTTTCTGAACCATGGGTATCGCGTCATCGCACATGATCGCCGAGGGCATGGGCGGTCTTCGCAAACGGGCGACGGGCACGATATGGATCATTACGCCGACGATCTTGCGGCATTGACGGCGCATCTGGATCTGAAAAATGCCATCCACGTCGGCCATTCAACGGGCGGCGGCGAGGTGGCGCATTACCTGGCGCGTCACGGGGAGAGTCGCGTAGCCAAGGCTGCGATGATCAGCGCGGTACCACCACTGATGCTCAAGACGGCGGCCAATCCGGGAGGTCTGCCGAAGGAGGTGTTCGACGGCCTGCAGGCGCAGCTCGCCGCCAATCGCTCCGTGTTTTATCGCGATCTCCCTGCAGGTCCCTTCTATGGCTTCAATCGGCCCGGGGTGAAGTCGTCGGAGGCAATCATCGAAAATTGGTGGCGCCAGGGGATGATGGGCGGTGCAAAGGCTCATTATGACGGCATCGTCGCGTTTTCACAGACCGATTTCACAGAGGATCTCAAGAAGATCACAGTGCCCGTATTGGTGATGCATAGCGAGGACGATCAGATCGTCCCTTACGCAGATGCGGGGCCTTTGTCTGCGAAGTTACTGAAGAACGGGACCTTGAAGACCTACAAGGATTTCCCGCACGGCATGCCAACCACGCACGCAGATACCATCAATGCGGACCTGCTGGCCTTCTTCCAAAGCTGAAGCTGAGTGGGGGAGTCTGGCAGCTGCGGCTCTCCTCGTCCACTGCTTTTGGAGATGACGAAGACTTTCCGCGGAGGTCGTTGTGTCGCAACGAGTCCGCGATCACTTAGCTTTCTTCTTGCTCTTCACATCCGCGATCGGCCGGAAGCGTAATGCAGACCAGACGTCATCCAGCGCGACGATGGAAACCGGCCGCCATCCTTTGTCCGTCATCGCGGCGGCAAGTATGTCCCGGCTCAGATCGCTGTCGATGCCCGAGGACTTCTTCGGATAGGTAATCCAGAACACTGCCCCTGGAGCCGCGCGCTGCAACAGGCTGGGTGCAGATTTTTCAATCTCCGCCATGCTTGTAGCAAAGAACTGGAGGAAGTCATATGTGGCGGCTGGTTTGGTGGCAATCCCGACTCCTTCGGGCAATGGAGCCAAATCCTGGAGAAATCCATCGGGCGCGGCTAGCACCAGCGCTCGCATCCCCGGCTTGAGTCCAAGCTTCTTGATCATCGGACTAACGGTCATCTTTGTTTTCCCTTGGGGAAGATGACAAAAGCGATTGCGTCACTACCAACAAGATAACGCGGCGGCGAAACTTCGTTGCGAGGCGGCGCAGCTTTTGGCAAGACGGACACCATCGAAAGCTCACCACAACCGCCAACATCGTCGGTGTAAAGCGGCTACCATGAGAACGTGCCTATGTTCCCGAATGTGCCCGCGCCGCTGGCGCATACCAGCGCTGACATGCTAGAGTTTGCCCGCCTGCGAGAAATGGTGGCAGGATATGCGACGACAGCTCCCGGACGGGAATGGACCGTGGCGCTGGAGCCTTCCGGCGATGTGGGATGGGCGAGCCTTGAACAACAGCGGGTCAGCGAGGCACTCCGCTTATTGCGCACCGGGCCGGGCTTCGATTTTCATGGATTGATCGATCCCGGCGACTGGCTGGATCGCGCTCGCATCCACGGAGCGGTATTGGAAGTGGATGAGCTGCGGGCGCTCTCCGCCCTGATCGGCCGCTTTCGTGCATTTCAGGAGTGGCAGTCATCCTTGTCGGAAGAATTGCGCGATCAAATCTCCTCGTTGCGAGAACTGACGATTCCCCTGGTCGAAAGCCGATTCATTGGATTGGTGCAGGCCCTCGACGGAAAGTTTGAAGCAGACGGTTCCATCGCGGATCATGCTTCGCCGGAGCTGGCGCGGATTCGCCGACAGATGGAGCGGCAACAACGCGCCATTGAAGAAAGTCTGCGTTCGATGCTGCGACGGCTTGGCCCTGAAGGTTCTTTGCAGGACGATTTGATCACGGTGCGAGGAGAGCGGTTTGTGCTTCCTGTAAAAGCGGAGTGGAAGCGTCGCGTTCCTGGTGTGATGCACGGCGCCAGTTCCAGTGGGCAGACCTATTTTATTGAGCCGATCGAAACAATCGAGCAGAACAACGAATTACAGCGGCTGCTGGAAGAGGAGCAGGAAGAAGAGCATCGCATTCTGGCCGCCATGACGCGGCAAGTGGGCGAGCATGCGGACGCAATTCGAACCTGCGCCACAATTTTGACGGAGGTGGAATCGCTGTTCGCTCGAGCGAGATTTGCTGCAGACTTTCAATGCACTGCACCGGTCTTTACCGAAGCCCCAGGCAATTCATCCGCGGGATCGGAGAGGATTTTTCTGAAGGCGGCGCGCCATCCCTTGCTGGAAAAACGCCTGCGCGGAGAAGCGCTGGCACGACGATCCTCACGCAGCGACCACGCCGGCGAAGCCAAAACCATTGTTCCGCTGGATTTGGAACTGCCCGCTACCACGCCGCAATTGATTATCAGCGGCCCCAACACCGGTGGTAAAACTGTGGCGCTGAAAACTGTGGGCTTGTTGGCCTTGATGGCACAGGCGGGAATTCCTGTTTCCGCAGAGGCGGTCGAGCTTCCCATGTTCGACGCGGTTCTGGCGGACATTGGCGACGCGCAATCGATCGAGCAAGATCTTTCCAGCTTCTCCGCGCATATTACTCGCTTGAACGAAATCTCACGGTTGGCGACCGCGAGCTCGCTGGTGTTGCTGGATGAGCTGGGCTCGGCCACTGACCCGGAGGAAGGCGCAGCGCTGGCGGCTGCGATTGCCGCGCACTTTTCCGCGCGCCATTCCTGGTGCTTGATCTCCACTCATCACACTTCGCTGAAGGTCTATGCGGCCAACACGACAGGAGTGCAAAATGCGGCGGCGGGATTTGAAGAGGAAACATTTGCCCCGACTTATCACATTCGCGTGGGTGTGCCGGGAGTGTCCGCTGGCATTCATATTGCCGAGCGCCTGGGAATGGATGCACACATCCTGGCCAATGCCAGGGATCGAATGGGAAGCCAGGCGGTGGAGATCGGGCGGTTCCTGGATCAGCTGCATGCCGACTTGCTGAACGTGAATACAGAGCGAGCCCAACTGCAGCGACGAGAGCAGGAAATTGCGAAAGAACGACAGCGACTGGAGCGCGAAGGACGGCAGGAACAACAACGGAAAGTGCAGGAGATGGAAGGGAAGCTGTCGTCATTGCTGAAAGCGTTTGAGGCGCAGGTGCGCGAGGTGCTGCGCGGGATTGAAGACCGCAGTGCCCAACAAAAGGTGGCGAAGCAGGCAGAGCGCGGGCTGGCAAAGATGCGACGCGAATTTCGTGAGCAGGTGGACGCGACGGTGGTCGCACATCAAACTGGCGCCGATCGCGGCGACCCGCATGCTCAGCCGCACATCATACGCAATGTAGAGGTCGGCGACATAGTCAGGTTGCGTTCCCTGGGGAAAACGGCGATGGTGGAGCGTCAGGTCGACGATGATAATTTTGAAGTCTCGGTCGGACAGCTGAAGATGCGGATTCGCCGCAATGACATTGCCGAAGTGGTCACCTCGGCAGCCGACCGTGCGCGCCAGCTAACCCCGGTCGCGGCCGCGCGCAGCAAAGGGATTCGCGTTTCGCTGAATCGAGAACGTGCCGGGGAGATGAGTTCGGGCGCGACTGAGATCAACGTCATCGGCCGAACGGTGGAGGAGGCCACGGACGCGGTGGAGAAATTTCTAGATCAAGCATTTCTTGAAGGCGTACCGCAGGTCCGCATTGTGCACGGCGTTGGCATGGGCATTCTGCGCAAAGCTTTGCGCACCTACCTCGGCAAACATCCGCAGGTCGACAAGGTAAGCGAACCGCCGCAGAATGAAGGCGGAGGGGGCGCAACGGTGGTGGAACTGCGGCAGTAGCGTCTGGAAATCCGATGTTTTCGGTGCTACCATCACCGCGGCTGCGATAGTTTGCATCCAAGATTGGGCGCGAGAGAGAACCATGATTCAAGTCATTACGGTCGAACGGGAATACGGAAGTCGGGGCGGCGAATTTGCACGGCTCCTAGCGGAACATTTGAAGTGGGTTTTATTGGACCAATCCTTGATCGATGAAGTGGCTAAGCGGGCCGGCGTTTCACCCACCGAGGCGCGTCGCCGCGATGAGCGCCTGGATCCGTGGTATAGCAAGGTGGGTCGGGCATTCTGGCATAGCAGCAACGAACGCGCGTCTGCCATCCTGGAGCAGGAGATTTTTGATACCAGCCGCATGACGGAGCTGGCGCAGGAAGTCATGATTGAGAAAGCGCGCGCCGGCAATTGCGTCATCGTGGGGCGTGGCGCGGCTTGCGCGTTGCATGGCATTCCAGGATGCTTTCACACTTTTGTCTATGCCTCGACGGCGCGCAAGATTCGGTGGTTCGAGCAAGCCTTTCCGGATAAAAAAGCAATCGCGGAGCGTGAGTTGGCGGCCACGGATCAGCGGCGCGCGGACTATGTCGAGCATTTCTATCACAATGCATGGAACGACTATCGCATCTACCACCTGATGCTGAATTCCTGCATGGGGTTTGACGCAATGATCGGCGCGACCATCGAGGCCACCGGCGTGTAGGGATTCATTCTTCCCGACCCTGCAGAAGTCCAAGACAATTCGCAGCCATGGAAATGCGTTACTGCTGTGCCTGCAGCGGCAACTGCTGAACATATTGATACGCAGGATTCTGCCGCTGTTGTTGAAGGATGGCAGCAATCTGCTTCCACGTGGCGTAGAGACCGTGTGGAGTCGGCGGCAGATCATGACGAATCATCGCATGCAGCTTTGCCAGACGATAGCAGGGGACAGCCGCATACATGTGATGCTCCGTGTGGTAATGCATGTGCCAGTAGAGAAAGCTGAGCAGCGGATTTAAGGTGATGGTGCGGCAGCAGAGGCGAAAGTCAGGCACATTATCCTGCAGCCCTGCGTGTTGGCTGTTGTTGCAGAGGTAATGCAACCAGCCTCCATAGAACGGCGCCAGCGTAATTACGACCGGCAGCATCCACCAATGCATCACGATAGAAACCAGAACTATCGTTGCGTGACCCGCCAGCAGAAGTCGCGCCCATCGCACCAGCGCGCGCTTTTCTTTTCCGGGAGGACCCGGAAAAAGTGAATTCTCCCATGGACCCTGCAGCTTACCGCGAGCGATGCGTATCGTTTTTGACAGCGTCTGCCACAGCCCAACCGGATTGATGAATCCTGTTTTCAGGAATCCCTTCAGCGATAAGTCGGCGGGCAGCACCACTTCCAAATCATCCGGCGGATGCAGCGTGTACTTGTGATGTTCGGTGTGGCTGGCCCAGAACTCATACGGATTGTGCCATCCAAGAAATGCGAAGACGCGCGCAAAGAACCAATTCAAAGATTTGGTTTCGAATACGGAGTTGTGAACAAACTCGTGAAACCCATTGATCAGGAATGCCCAGAACATTCCGTGGATGAAACATAGCAGCGCCACCAGGAGCCAGGGGAGGCGGCCGGCAGAAAGGAAGGCGATTGTGCCGGTGACCGTGAGCAAACCCAGGTAGCCACCGGTCTGGAGAAATCCCAGGAAATCGCTGCGCTGGTTCAAGGCTTGCAGGTGTTCGCGACTAACCGGCGAACGATACCACGCGACTTTTAGGGGCTGATGCGCTGCGTCCATACGCGGGCCTTCGATGACCCGCTTCCAGCATAACGTGCCCTGACGCGTGGGAGGAAATTTGCAGCCTTTTTCGACTCATGCTATATTTTTCATCGTAAGTATACGGCGTATACATAACGATGACTCCTACATCTCGAAAGATTGCCACTGCCGCACGCCGATTGTTGGATCGTGAAGGATCCGAGGCCGTGACGATGCGGAGAATTGCCAAGGCGGTCGGCATCACACCCATGGCTGTCTATCGCCATTACAAGGACCGGGCGACCCTGCTGAACGCGCTGGCGGACGAGGGATTTGCGGAGCTGACTGCGGAACTGGGGGCTAGGCGCTTTGCCGGCAACATTGAAAAGCGGTTGACGGAGATGGCCGACATTTACCTGGACCATGCGCTGGAGAACCCACGGCTATTTGAACTGATGTTCCTGCACCCACGCGAAGGTGCGCGCAAGTTTCCGCAGGATTTCAAGGCCGGCCTTTCTCCCACCGCCAACCTGATGGCGAAAGTGATTGAAGAAGGCATGAAAAATGGCTATTTCCGTGAAGACGATCCGTGGGAGATTGTTTTTGAAATGGGAGCGCTTTCTCACGGACTGATCATGCTCTACCTGGGGGGCCGCATGGGCGTTTCCCCGGAACAATTTCGCGTCGTGTATCGACGATCCTTTAGGAGATACATCCATGGCATCTGCAAATAGCGGTTCACAGCTCGGCCTTGCATTGTTGACGATCGCGATGTCGGCGACGCTGCTCTGGTTCGGGAATGGGCTCAATCCCGTATGGCCGTGCATGTGGGTCGCGCCGCTGCCGGTGCTGTTATTTGCGTCGCGCGGTTCGGCGCGCGCAACCGCGGTGACAGCGTTTTGCTCGGTGTGGCTTGGCAGCCTAAACCTATGGCATTACCTGCGCTTGCTACAGGCACCCCCCATTGTGTGGCTAGTCATTTTTACAATCGCCGGCCTCGTATTCATGGCAGCAGTGCTGCTGTTTCGCACGCTGCTGTTGCGTGGCGCAGTATGGAGCGCACTGGTATCCTTGCCGGCGGCGTGGGTTGTGTACGAATACCTGCGTAACCTGGCGGCCTCGAGTGGGACGGCAGGCAGCTTCGCGTATTCGCAGCTCAGTTTCTTGCCTTTTCTGCAACTGGGCTCACTGACCGGACCTTGGGGCATGACGTTTTTTCTGCTTTTGTTCTCGTCTGCGCTAGCCATCGGATGGCACCTGCATTCCACGGCACCTAAGAAGGCGGCGCAGATTGTACTTGTCGGGATTGGAGGCATTGCGGCGGTCCTTGTGTTCGGTATGGTACGTCTGGCAATCCCACTGCATGCACCGCAAGTACGCGCAGGGCTCATTGCATCCGACACCAGAGATAACGTGTTCGTGGCCGACTCTGGAGCGAATACGGAGCGGTTGTTTCATGCGTATGCCGCGACGGCAGAAAAGCTCGCCAGGCAAGGTGCGATGGTGATCGTATTGCCAGAGAAGCTAGGCACTGTCACCGGACCAGGCAGTGTTCCAACCGATGCAATGTTTCAGTCCATAGCCGACAAAACCGGGGCGACTATCGTCGTCGGTTTAGTGGATGTCGCCTCGCCGGTCGAATACAACCAGGCGCGAGTGTATGGTCCCACAGCCGCAATGTCGCTCTACAACAAGCACCACATGCTGCCGCCGATGGAATCCAGGTTCACTCGGGGAACGACGCTTACGCTGCTGCAAAGACCTTGGGGCACGTGGGGCGTGGCCATCTGCAAGGACATGGATTTCTCCGCGCCGTCGCGGCTCTATGGCCAGGCTGGAGTGGGATTGATGCTGGTGCCGGGCTGGGATTTCAACATTGACCGCGGCTGGCATGGACACATCGCGATCATGCGCGGTGTGGAAAGTGGATTCAGCATCGCGCATGCGGCCAAGAATGGCTTCCTGACTTTGAGCGATAATCGAGGCCGGATTTTGGCGCAGACTCGCAGCGATTCAGCACCGTTTGCGACACTCATCGCCAAGGTGCCTGTCGCCCATGCATGGACGCTCTATGTGCGTTGGGGAGATTGGTTTGCCTG
>JAZKAG010000002.1:0-2560 GCA_040389265.1 Acidobacteriota bacterium | reverse complement strand
TATCACTGGTGCTGCTTAGCTTCGCCCTGTTCCGGTCTGTGCAGCTGCGAACGCGTGGCGCTCGCTGAAGCACATATGAAACCAAGGCAGACAGCTCTCACGAAAACAACTCGAAGTGCGACCGCTCAAATACGCATCGGCATAATAATGTAGCGATAGCGGAAGTCGTCCTTGGCATCTTCTGGACGAACCTGGCCAGCAGTCTGGGCATCTTTAAACTCCAGCCGCACCTCGCTGACATCTCCCACGGCCTTGAGGAAATCGACCATATACGTGGAGTTGAACCCGATCACCAAAGGATCCATGTTGTAGGGTGTCTCGATGGTGTCTTCGGACTCTCCGGCCTCCGTCGAGGAAGAAGAAATCTTCATCTCGTTCTGTTCCAGCCGCACCTTCACTGCACCGGAGCGTTCATCCGCAAACTGCGCCACGCGCTGAATGGAAGCCAGCAGGTCGGTTGTGCGAACGATAACGAAGCGATTGTTGTCGCGCGGCAAAACGGCCTCGTAATTCGGAAATTGGCCGGTAAGTTTGCGCGAGGTCAAAACGCGATTGCCGACCTGAAAATAGAGCGTCTGTTCATCGTCAGAGAAGTCGATGAATTCTTCCTCGGTGTTTGCCAGCAGCGATTGCAGCTCCGACAGAGCTTTACGCGGAATGAGAAGTTTTTTCTCTCCACTGACAGCAAGATTTTCGTTTGTCTTTTCGATGTGCGCAAGACGGTGGCCATCTGTGGCCACCATGGTGAGGCTGCCCGCTTTCACCAGTAATAACGCGCCGTTCAGCGTATAGCGAGACTCTTCATTGGCGACGGAGAAGATGGTTTTGCCGATCATGTTGCGCAGCACAGATGCAGGCAGACGAATCGCGCCGGCGGTTGGAAAAGGCAGCACCTGAGGAAAATTCGCGCGCGCCATACCCACCATTTTCGTGTTGGAACGGCCGAGACGAATTTGCACCCAATGATTCTCCATCAGCTTGATGCTGATTTCGCCATCCGGCAGCAGTTTGATGTAGTCGAATAGCTTGCGTGCCGGAATCGTGCAGGAGCCCGGCTTCTTGACCTTGGCAGCGCAGGAGGTTCGGATACTCTGATCGAGATCGGTGGCCGTGATGGTCAATCGATCCTGGTCCGCTTCCAGCAAGAAGTTGGATAAGATCGGAATCGTCGTCTTGCGTTCGACAACGCCCTGAGTGGCTGTTAACTCGCGCAGCAACAGCTGCCGATTCACGCTAATTTCCATCGCACTACTTTCGACCACTGGCTTCTCCGGCTGGACTTCCAGACTTGGCATTCAGAACGTCTCTCTTTTCAACCTTATATACCACGGGACCGTCCCGCTGCGAACCCTCTGCTGAAGATGCCTTCATTGTAGAGAACAAACCTTGTTCTCGGCGTGGAAATCTACTGCGGAA
The DNA here is from genome assembly GCA_040389265.1 of Acidobacteriota bacterium. Classification (GTDB taxonomy): domain Bacteria; phylum Acidobacteriota; class Terriglobia; order Terriglobales; family Acidobacteriaceae; genus JAKAAZ01. Next base: position 1,144 of record JAZKAG010000002.1, on the reverse strand, counting down.
AATTGGGTACAGAGGATGAAAATAAGGCGATAGAGCGACTTGATGAAGTGCTACTGTTTTGGGGCAGATTGATTAGGGTCGCTTGGCGCTTCCAGGTACTACGGGAAGAACTAAATATAAATTCAAAGACAGTAGTAGTAGCAGATGGCGGTGGAAATTTGGATAATGCGGTCCGCGCCGCTGGAAGGTGGGGTGTGGGCTATGTCGTGTTTTCTAAAACTGGACATGGAGAAAAAGTAAAAGCGGGAAATGGTGTGGGCAAACAGATATTCAGACCATTTGAGTGCCCCGAATATCCACACGCTTCACAGCGAGAACGAGATGCCATGTGTATTTCTGGTACCCCAAGATGCAAAACTCATTCCCGACCAATAGCCATGGAGCATCGCAATGGCTCGGCAATGCACAGCATCACTTTTCCGGCTCGATGCCCAACTCTTTTGCAATGTCGCCATTTTTCAGCTTGTCGATTGCCTCTTGCAGCGTCATGGACGCCGGGGTTTTCTTGTAGTCGCTGGAGATTTCGTCTTCCTGCTCATTGATGCTTTTGAAGATCAACATGTGCCCCTGAATGTGCACATGGGTTTCGGTGATTTCCCATATCCCGGGAGCCAACTGAGAACGGACAACACGGAAGGTGCCTCCCTTATTCATTTGTCCGAAGAGTCCCCAACCGAATTCGACGGTCTGAATCAACTTTCCACTCAGCACCATCAGACGTTTCTGGGCTGCGTCCACGACCATTTCGCCGGCCATTGCGGCAAAGACACGAGAGGCATAAGTGGGAGGCTGGAAGGCCGGATTCGGTTTAAAGTGGAGAGTGATCTTGCCGTCCGACTCTTTCGCATAGCTCCATAGAAATCCGTCCGGCAACATCTTCATCAGGGAGACTGCCTGCTGGTCGTCATGGGCTGCGCTTTTACGCTGCTTCGCCACGACATTGGGATCGGTGATGATGCTTTCCATGCGGGTATCATCCTGAGCCCGCTGCTGCGCGGTTAACGGGTGCCCATTCAACAGGATCGTTTTCGAAACCGTCCCTTTGGGAGTCTGGACCACGAGCTTGACCGTACTTTTGGCGGGAAGGGTGTCGGAGTCCCTGTACATCCAGTGGGTATGGTCGTTCTGATTCGCCTGCAACTCG
>JAZKAG010000001.1:0-2489 GCA_040389265.1 Acidobacteriota bacterium | reverse complement strand
ACGGAGCAGCTCAAGCAGAAATATGGGCTCAGGAATTTGGAGCTTCGCCAGCTCTCCATTGAACGCGTTGATGAGTTAGGGAAACACTTCGATCAGATCGTTTGCACTGGTGTCTTGCATCATTTGCCCAACCCGGATGCTGGACTCGCAGCTTTGCGGAGCGTATTACAACACGACGGAGCGATGCACCTGATGGTCTATGCGCCCTACGGGCGAACGGGCATCTACATGTTGCAGGAATTTTGCCGACGGGTCGGCATCCATGCGACGGACGCCGCAATTCGAGATCTCGTGACTGCACTGCAATCGTTGCCACCCGATCATCCGCTGGAGAGCCTGTTGCGTCAGGCGCCAGACTTCCGCCATGAGGCAGCGTTGGCGGATGCTTTGCTGCACCCCCAGGATCGAGCCTATTCCGTACCCCAGTTGTTCAAGTTTTTAACAGACGCAGGATTGACTTTCGGACGCTGGATCAAGCAAGCCCCGTACAGCATCGCTTGCGGCGTGCTGGCGAAGTTGCCGCAAGCGGAGCAGATGGGGCAGCTTTTGCCGGCTGAGCAATTCGCCGCGGCAGAGCTATTCCGCGGTACCATGCTTCGTCATAGCGTAGTCGCCTACCGCAACGATAGACCTGCTGACGCAGATCGAATCGACTTTTCCGGCGATCGATGGCTGCGCTACGTGCCGATACGCATGCCAGACACTCTCACAATTAAAGATCGTCTGCCTGCCGGCACTTCTGCCGTACTTATCAACCAGACCCACACGTACCGCGACTTGTTCTTGCCGATCAGCGATGCTGAAAACCGGCTGCTGGATAGCATCGACGGCCATCGCACAGCCAGCGACATTCTCGAGCGAGCTCGCCATTCTCCATCAGATGCCTCCGGGATCGAACTAGCCCGCACGTTTTTTGAACGGCTGTGGTGGCAGGATCAGGTTGTGTTTGACACATCACACTCTTAGCGAACTGCAAGAGACGTGTAATTCGCCTTACTTATAACAATCCATTGTGATGTTCAACCTTATTGCCACCGATGTACCTCGGGGCATCGCAGTCATGAGTGCTGAAGTGCGCGATGGTCCTGTGAGGGAGGCTATAGACAATGTAGCCGGAGAGTTCGTCCTGAATGCCTGGACTGTCATTTACTTTTGATTGAACTACCCTGGGTGACGAACGGAATCGTTCTTTCGGAATTCGCCATATCCGCCACAGATAAGAAAACCAGACGAATAATTTTCGTCAGCTTGGGATAGTTGATTCGGTTCCAGGTATCGTTGTCGGTGTGATAATCCGGGTGCAGGCCCGTCTGAAATTCGACCTGCGGGATATGCAGCGCGGCAAACCAGAACTGATCGCTGCGCGACCATAAAGAATCGGGATCGTCCCTGTCCATCTTGTAATCGAGCTTCAAACCCTCCTGCCCATTTTCTCGATCGATGATTTGCCGGAGCGCTGGATTGTACCGCGTCCCTAAGACGTTCACCATATTTATATTGCCGTCCTTCGGCAGCGGCCAGTTTGGATCGTTCTCATTGCGTCCGATCATATCCATATTCAAGTTAGCGACTGTCTCGTTGAGCGGAACAATGGGATGGGTCACATAATAATAGGACCCGAGATACACACGCTCCTCGCCGTCGAAAGCAAGAAACAATACGCTGCGCTTGGGGTGGATATTTCCCTTGACCAGGGCACGGGCGACCTCCATAACTCCGACCACACCCGAGCCATCATCGTCTGCACCATGATAGATATGCCCATTGCTCACTCCCATGTGGTCGTGATGCGCGCTCACGATGATGGTTTGTGCCTTCAGCTTGGGATCCGATCCTTCGAGGAGGCCCACTACGTTCCGCCCCTCATGAGTCTCAAGATTGGTGAAAGCCTTCGCCATGCACACTGAGCTGTTCGGTATTTCGAATGAATGAGGACGCATGGTCCGATCTATCTCGGTTTGCAACCTATCGGAACTTTTCCCACTCGGCGCCAATAGTTGATCGGCTACCTCTCGTCGAATCGTGAACACCGGTATGTCCCACATCTCACCGGCCAGCGCATATAAAGGGCCGCCGGAGAACCGCTCGGAACTGGCTGGAATGGACTTTGTGCGTCCAATTAACCGGTCTTGAACGATCAGTAGGCCAGCAACACCTTGCTTGCGTAGTTCTTCGACCTTCTCTCGATCGAATGCATGATAGGTATCAAACGCGCCCATGAATTTTGATCCTGGGTCGTTGGCCTGCGGCTCGCGCGAGAAGACAATGGCGATTTTTCCCTTCAAATCAACTCCCGAGAAATCGTTGTAGGCATACTCGTGAGCGTCGATTCCATAGCCGGCGAAGGCAACCGGGCCGCATGCTTTCATGGGACGCAAGCTTTGATGGGTCCACCAGAAATCCTTGCTCAAGGAGTAGCTGATATCAACGCCGCCGACTGTTGCCGTCAGGGTTGTGTGCTCGCGGTCCAGATCGCCCGTAACAATCTT